>CAMMMI010000127.1 GCA_946497905.1 uncultured Clostridium sp. | reverse complement strand
AATTGTGATTATTGCTCCTATTGGCTCTACAATTCCAGATAATGTACCATATAAAAATGCTTTTGGCTTTGACATCCCTTCATTTTTTAAAGGCATTGAAATTATTGCTCCCTCTGGAAAGTTTTGTATTGCTATTCCTATTGATAATGCAAATGCACCTGCAAGAGTAATCGTTGTATTTTGTGCCAAAACTCCTGCAAATACAACTCCGACAGCCATTCCTTCTGGAATATTATGTAGGGTTACTGCAAGTACCATCATAGTTGTATTTTTTAATTTAGCTTTTATACCCTCTGGCTTTTTTGAATTTAAGTGCAAATGAGGTATTATACTATCTAAAACTAACAAAAAGATAATTCCAAATAAAAATCCTATAGCAGCAGGAATCCATGATACTATTCCTTGTTCTTCTGCCATTTCTATTGATGGTGTAATTAAAGACCAAATTGAGGCTGCTATCATTACTCCAGATGCAAATCCTAATAGCAACTTTTGTACTTTTGTGTTCATTTTATTTTTCATTAAAAACACCATTGCAGAACCTAATGTAGTTCCTAAAAAAGGTATTAAAAGACCTATTGCAATATTCTCCATATCAAACTCCTATCTAATTTAATTTCCATTCCATAGATTCTTGTTGTTTATTAACCATATCTTTAAATATACTATTTTTTCCTAATAGTTCTTTTGGAGAGCCTTGTTCTTTAACAACTCCATCTTTTAATAGAACTATTTTATCTGCGTTTGTAACAGTTCTCATTCTATGTGCAATAATTAATACAGTTTTATTCTTTACTAATTTTGAAATAGCTTCTTGAATTTCAGTTTCATTTTCAGCATCTAATGATGCTGTTGCTTCATCTAATAAAATTACAGGAGAATTTTTTAAAATTGCTCTTGCTATAGATATTCTTTGTCTTTCTCCTCCAGATAAATTGCAACCATTTTCTCCAATATAAGTATTATATCCTTCTGGTAAGTTTTTAATAAATTCATCACATTTAGCTTGTTTAGCTGCTTTTATTACTTCATCATCTGTTGCACCTTTTTTACCTATTCTAATATTTTCCATAACAGTATTATCAAATAAAGTTACATCTTGAAATACTATTGAATAATTATTTAGTAAAGTTTCTGGATCTATTTTGGATATATCTACTCCACCCAATAAAATTTTTCCTTTTGTAGCATCCCAAAATCTAGCACATAATTTTGATATAGTTGTTTTTCCTCCTCCTGATGGACCTACTAATGCTGTTACTTCTCCTTGTTTTGCTGTAAATGATACATTTTTTAATACTGTTTCACCTTTACTATATTCAAATTCTACATTTTTAAATTCTATATCATATCCATTTGTCTTTAATTTTTTACTTCCTTCTTGTAAAGGATAATCATAAAATTCGTTCATTCTTTCAATGTTTAATTTTGAAGAAATAATTGCTGCTAAATTAACTAATGTGTTATTCATAGGCTCATATATTCTTGAAACTACTAATAAAAACATAAAAAATGTTAATACAGTTATTTGATTGTTTAATAATAAATATGAACCAACTAATGCAACAGTTCCAATTCCAAATTTTAATAACAATGAAGAACTAATGACAAATATTGCTACACCTAATTCAGCAAATATATTTTTCTTTTCTACTTTTTTTATTTTCTTTGTTAATCCCTCTAAATATCTATCTTCACTATTATTGGCTTTTAAATCTCTTACTGTTTCAATACATTCTTGTATTCCTTCCGTACAATCAATTACTGCTTCATTTTTCTTTCTTGTAAATATATTTTGTACTTTTCCAGATGTTCCGACAATTATTAGTGCTATTGGTAATACCCATAAAGCTGCTAAAGCCATTCTCCAATCGAAGAAAAATAAACTAATTGCAATAATACAAGTTGAAATAATAGAGCCATAAAATTGAGGCATTATATGTGAAAAATTATGTTCTATTCTTTCACAATCTGTTAGTAACACACTTGTTAAGTCTGATAAATCTCTTTTTCCAAAGAAAGAAAGAGGTAACTTTCTTAATCTTTCAGCTAGTGATATTCTTCTTTTTCCACTTTCAATATATGTACTAAAAAATGTAGCATTATATTGAAAATAGTTACTTACATAAAGCAAAACTAAAATTCCTACAATTCCTATTCCATATATATAGTAGTGTGAAACTGGTATTATTCCGTTTAATAAATCGCTTACTAATAAATACAATAAGCCAACTGGAATCATTAAAATTAAATCTGTTATCGTACAGCTTATTGTGGATTTAATAAAGTCTTTTGCTCCCTGCTCGGTCAAAGCATATTTCTTCATTAATTTTTCTATCATACATTTTCACCTACTTTCCATGAAATTGAAGTTTGATAATTATCCCACATTTCTTTATATAATCCGTTTTTATTTAATAGTTCTTCGTGATTTCCTTCTTCTTCTATTTTTCCATTATTTAAAACATATATTTTATCTACATTTTTTATAGTAGATAATCTATGTGCTATCATTATTACTGTTTTATTTTTTGATAATTCCTCAAATGCTTTTTGTACTTGTATTTCATTTTCTGGATCAGCAAATGCTGTTGCTTCATCTAAAATAACTATTTTTGAATCTTTAAGCATTATTCTTGCTATATTTATTCTTTGTTCTTCTCCTCCAGATAAATATACTCCTTTTGTTCCAATTACAGTATCTATTCCTTTTGGTAATTTTTTTATTATATCATCACATTGTGCTAAATGTAATGCGTGTAAAACTTCCACTTTTGTAG
>CAMMMI010000126.1 GCA_946497905.1 uncultured Clostridium sp. | reverse complement strand
ACGAAGAACAATTAAATAGTTATCAATCACAATTAAAGTATTATGATGAAAAAATTAATAGTAAATTAGAATGGCAATTTGCAGGAATATATGCAGATGCATAGTATTTCAGAGTGCGAACTTTCGGCATAAAAAGCCCTAAAATAGGTGGAGGCACTTTTGCACCAAAAAAATAGATTATGAACCAGTTAAAAACCTCGATTTTAAGCTGTACGAGGGCGATTTGTGCGTCGCCCTCTTCCTGTATAAATTGTGAGGCAATTTTATGTCTGTAATGAGATATCAATAAAATAATTGTAAATGCTAGAAAAACTATTAATTATATGATATAAAATAAGTAAAAGAGTTTAAAAATTTGGAGGTAACAATAATGGAAAAAATTATAGTAGAAGTTGGTTCAACATGTACTAAAGTTGATAAATATAATGGCAGAAACATTGAAAAAATGCAAGGAAAAACAATCCACTTTAAAAAACATTATAATGAGGATAAGCAGTTAAGAGAAAATGATGTTAGAGAATTAGTTAAAAGCATAAATGATTTAAAAAGTATATCGAAAGATATTTATGTGTGTGGAACCAGTATATTTAGAAATTTGCAAGAACAAGAAAGAAAAATTTTCTTAGATAGATTTAAAAATGAAACAGGGATTGAATTTAATATTATTTCTCAAGAGTTAGAGAATGAATTAACCGTATATGGTGCAACAAAGCATGTAAATGACAAGGTTTGTGTATTTATAGGAGGTGGAGGCTCAACAGAAATCTCAGTATATGATGAAAGCATAAAAGAAAGTGTAAAAACATCACTTGGTGTTATTGATGTGATGGAACAATTTAAAGATTTAGCAGATGATACTGCAACAACTGATATTGAAACAGTAAAAAAATATATAAAAGAGAGGTTAAATCTTCCTAAAGAAAAATGTGATATATTAATATTAACAGGTGGTGGACATGAGAAATTTGCAAAAGAGTCAGGAATAAAATATAACAAAAATATATTATATAAAGATATTGCAGCGCCAATCATGATGGATATTGAATTGAGAGAAAAAGAAACAGAGAGATATTATAAAGAAATCTCTTTAGACGAAATTAGAAAAAGAGTGAATGATTCTGATTGGTGGTATGCAACAAGAGCAATGAGTGCATTTGTACTAGTTGTAGCAGAAGAAATAGGAGCGAAATATATTATTCCAACAGATATTGCCATGGCAAATGGAATAATAGAAAAAATAATATAAATGGAAAAGAGGAAAAAATGAAAGTTATTTTAGCATCAAATTCTCCAAGGAGAAAAGAATTATTAAAATTAATTATAGAAAATTTTGAAGTTATGCCAAGTGATATAAATGAAATATTACAAGATAATTTAACACCTCAAGAACAAGTAATAAATTTATCTTATAGAAAAGCTAAAGATATTTATAAAAAAACGAATGGAAACAGAATAATAATAGGTTCAGATACAATCGTTGTTAAAGATGAAAAAATATATGGAAAGCCTAAAAATAAACTAAATGCAAAACAGATGATAAAGGATTTATTACAACAAGATAAAACTCATAAAATCATA
Source organism: uncultured Clostridium sp. (assembly GCA_946497905.1). GTDB lineage: Bacteria > Bacillota > Clostridia > TANB77 > CAG-508 > CAG-269. The sequence goes on along the minus strand of CAMMMI010000126.1, from coordinate 1,258 downwards.
ACAGGATTAAGTGTTATTATATATGTAAATGGAGAATATATAGAATATAAACTGTTTGACGAAGTAAAAGTGTATTTAAAGGATATTTTGGATGAAGAAATTGATAGATGGATTGAAACAGGAAAAGCAATGGACAAAGCGGCGGGGTATGGAATACAAAATGAATTTTGTGTTTTTATAGATAAAATAGAAGGAAACTACACAAGTGCAGTTGGTTTACCAACTCATAAATTGTATGATATTATAAAAGAGTATATTTACTAAAAAGCTATTACTATCAGATATAATTAGTTAAAAATAAAATATTTTATTAATATAATAGAATTTTTTCACAAAAAGTGTTATAATATTTTCATAAGAAAGTAAAAAGATGTAAGGAGGTAAAATAAATGTCAAATCAAATAAAGTATATCTTACAAGAATATGTAAATGGATTGCTAAAAATAATAGGTAAAGACTTAAAACAAGTCATTTTATATGGTTCATATGCAAGAGGAGAACAAGACCAAAATGGAGAAATAAGCGATATAGATATAATGATATTGGTAGACTCAAATGAAGAAGAAATAAAAGAAATAGAAAAAAAAGTAATTGATTATAGTTATGATTTAGATTTAGAATACAACATTTTATTATCTCCAATCATAGAAAATATTGAAAATTATAAAAATAGAACAAGATATATGACATTTTATAAAAATATAGAAAATGAAGGAGTTTTATTAAATGGATAACAAAGAAATAGAAATATTAGCAAAATATAGACTAGAACAATCTAAAGAAAATCTTGAGGAAGCAGAAGCATTATTTAATATAAGTAAATTTAAAGGAGCAAATAATAGAGCATATTATTCAATATTTCATGCAATAAAAGCAATATTAGCATTAGAACAAACAGATTTTAAAAAACATTCATCTGTAATAGCATATTTCAATAAAGAATATATAAGTAAGAAAATTTTTCCAAGGGAATTAGGAAAAAGTGTTAGTGAAGCAAGATTTTTTAGAGAGAAAAGTGATTATGTAGATTTTTATATTGTTACTAAAGAAGAATGCCAAATGCAAATAGAAACTGCTAAAATAATGATTGAAAATGCAGAAAAATATATAAATGAGAATATAAAATAGTTTCAGTTTAAGCTGGAACTTTTTTAATGGGAGGTTCGCACTTTCCTATACTATGCAGATGAAGCAATAAGTGGAACATTAGATTTTAAAAGAACAGACTTTATGAGAATGATAACAGATGGAATGTCTG
>CAMMMI010000125.1 GCA_946497905.1 uncultured Clostridium sp. | reverse complement strand
TTTTTATTATTTTATTTATTTATTTTTTTTATTATTTATTTATTTTTTTTTATTTATTTATTTTTTTATTTATTTATTATTTTTTTATTTTAATTATTTTTTTATTTTAATTATTTTTTCTTTTTTTGAATAATTTTTTTATTTTTGTTTATAATATGATTATAAGGTTAATAATAGTTGAGCCAAGAGTATTATTAGATTTTTATTAGTTTAATAATATTCGGACAAAGATATATAATAGTGTATTTAAATATATTATTATGTGTCGGCGATAAGAGTATATTATGTGTTTGTAAGCTGTACTTTAAAATTTTAATTTTATTCTTCGATCTTTTTATTTTATGTATGGTTAAATAATATGTAATATATTCGAGCTAAGATTATTTTTATATTTAAATTTTTAGTGGTTATTATTAGTCCCTTTGGGATGAATATAGTTACTTATAGTGTATTAATAGTCGAGTGACTGATTAATATATGTGGTTTAGGGCTTATTTATATAGCAATATATATTAGGTTTGACAATTATGTATATTAGTTTTAACTAAGATTATTATTAGCTTTATAGATTAATGGCATATGTTATTTGTTTTAACATATGCCATTAAATTTTATATATCTAGATTTTTTACATATTTTGCGTTTTGTTGTATAAATTCTCTTCTTGGTTCTACTTCATCTCCCATTAATAATGTAAAAATTTCATCTGCTTTAATTGCATCATCCATAGTTACTTTAATTAATGTTCTTTTTTCTGGATCCATAGTTGTTTCCCATAATTGTTCTGGATTCATCTCCCCTAGTCCCTTATATCTTTGAATTGATACAGAATCTCTTGGTATTCCTTTCTCTTCTAATTGCTCAAAAGATTTTTCTAAATCTTCATCCGTATAACAATATACATCTTGCATTCCTTTTTTCGCTAATTTATATAATGGTGGTTGTGCAAGATAAACATTTCCATTTTCTATTAGAGGTCTCATATATCTAAAGAAAAATGTTAATAATAGTGTACGGATATGTGCTCCATCAACATCAGCATCAGCCATTATTATTACTTTTCCATATCTTATTTTTGTTATATCAAAATCTGCTCCAATTCCTCCTCCTACAGCTATAATAACAGGATTTAATTTGTCATTTCCATATATTTTGTCTGCTCTAGCTTTTTCTACATTTAACATTTTTCCCCATAAAGGAAGTATTGCTTGGAATTTTCTATCTCTTCCTTGCTTTGCACTTCCTCCTGCTGAATCTCCCTCTACTATATATACTTCACATTCATCTGGGTTTTTACTACTGCAATCTGCTAATTTTCCTGGTAATGTACTTGTTTCTAAATTACTCTTTTTTCTAACTAATTCTCTGGCTTTTCTAGCTGCTTCTCTTGCTCTAGAAGCACTTATACATTTTTCTAAAATAGCTTTTGCTACACTAGGGTTTTCTTCTAGAAATGTTGATAGTGCTTCATTAACCATACTTTGAACAACACCTGTAACTTCACTATTCCCTAGTTTTGTTTTTGTTTGTCCTTCAAATTGTGGCTCTTTTACTTTTACTGATACAACCGCAGTTATTCCTTCTCTTATATCTTCTCCTTGTAAATTACTATCTTTTTCTTTTAAAATATTATGGCTTCTTGCGTAATCATTAAATACTTTTGTTAATGCTCTTTTGAATCCCTCTAAATGAGTTCCACCTTCTATTGTATTTATATTATTAACAAATGTATAAATATTTTCTGAATAACTTGAAGTATATTGTATAGCAATTTCTACTGGAACTTCCCCATCTTTTTCTATATATATAGGAGTTTTATGTAATTTTTCTTTATTTTTATTTAGATATTCTACAAAAGAATTTAATCCACCTTCATAGCAAAATTCAGCTTTTTTAGGTTCTTCCTCTCTTTTATCTTCAATTGTAATTTTTAATCCTTTTGTCAAAAATGCTATTTCCCTAAACCTTTTTTCTAATACTTCGTATTCATAATTTAAACTTTCAAATATTGTGTCATCTGCTAAAAATCTTACTGTAGTCCCTGTTCCTTTGGCGTCCCCTATTCTTTCAAGTTTTTTTATTGTTTTTCCTTTTTCAAAATACATCTGATAAAGTCCACCATCTCTTTTTATTGTAACTTCTGTCCAATTAGATAAAGCATTTACTACAGAAGCACCAACTCCATGTAATCCTCCTGAAACTTTGTATCCACTATCTCCACCAAATTTTCCTCCTGCATGTAAAACTGTATATACAGTCTCTGCTGTTGATATTTTTGTTTTTGGATGGATCTCTACTGGTATTCCTCTTCCATTGTCAGTTACACTAATTACATTTCCTTCTTCTATTACTACATTTATTTCTGTACAATATCCTGCTAATGCTTCATCTACTCCATTATCTACAATCTCATATACTAAATGATGAAGACCTCTTATTGATGTACTTCCTATATACATTCCTGGTCTTTTTCTTACGGCTTCTAACCCTTCTAAAACTTGGATTTGATCTGCTCCATATTCGTGTTCGTATTTTTCCATTTTCTATTCCTCCCTAGCTTTTTATATATTTTCTTTTGAACTTTATTTTTGAAAAACTTTTCCACTTTTCACATTATATATTAAAATATTTTCATTTGCAAGTTTTATTTCTTCAGTACATGTAATTATTACTTGTGTATCCTCTATATTTTGTAAAAAATGTTTTTTTCTATTTCCATCTAATTCAGACATAAAATCATCTAATAGTAAAATAGGATTTTCTCCTATTTCTTCTTTAATAATTTCTAATTCTGATAATTTCAAAGATAAAATGGCTGTCCTATGCTGGCCTTGCGAACCATAAATATCTAATTGTTTATCATTAATATAGATAATAAAATCATCTCTATGTATTCCTTTTGTAGTATATCCTTTTATTATATCTAATTTTCTTCTTTCTGTTAAATTTTTTAAATATTTTTCTTTGCTATCACACTCTGTTAAATATTCTATTTCTATATTTTCTTTATTATCTGTTATCTTTGTATGAATATCTTTTATTTTATTTTTTATTTTTTCCATAAACTCTTTTCTATATCTATAAATAATAGTTCCATATTCTACTAGTTTTTCATCCCAAATATTTAATAAATTTTCATCTTTATTTTCTTCTCTTATTTGTTTTAAATATTTATTTCTTTGTTCTAAGGTTTTTAAATATAAATTTAAATTATAAATATAATTAGGTTTTAATTGGCTAATCATAATATCTAAAAATCTTCTTCTTTCTTTTGGACTTCCTTTTAATATATTAATATCATCTGGTGTAAAAATTACTATATTAATATTCCCTAATAATTCACTTAATTTTTTTAATTTTATTCCATTTAAAAAAATATTTTTTTTATTCCCTAATTCTATTTTTATTTTTCCATCTCTATCTTTTTTTTCATATTCTATTTCGATAATTGAATTATTTGAATCTAAATTTATCATCTCATTATCTTTTTTTGCTCTAAAAGATTTTCCCATACTTGATAAAAATATTGCTTCTATTATATTTGTTTTTCCTTGAGCATTTTCTCCATAAAAAATATTTATATTTTTATTTAAATTTATTTCTTCATTTTTATAATTTCTAAAATTATTTATTTTTATTTTATTTATCCACATATTATTCTCCATATATATAATTTTTATTTTTTATTTTCTTTTTTTTGTTGTTTTTTAATGTGGTTTTCCACATTTTATAAACTCTTTTTTTCTATTTTATTCTTTTTTTTCGATTTTTTTCTATTATTTTTAAATTTTTATTATTTTCTATTTATTTTTAATTTAATTTTTTTTAATAAATTATATTAAATAAAATTAAAAATGGCTTATTTTTGATTTTAAGGCTTTCAATTTTTATTAATTTTTTATTTTTTTCTAATTTATTCTAATTTTTTCGATTTTTTACATATTTATTTAAATATTTTTTTATTATTTAATTATTTTTTATATTATTTTTATTTTATTTTTAATTTTTTTTATAATATTATTTTTTATTTATTATTTTCTATTTTTGAAAACGTATTTTTTGGATTTATTTTCTATTTTTTTCTATATCATTCTTTTTATTACGAAT
>CAMMMI010000124.1 GCA_946497905.1 uncultured Clostridium sp. | reverse complement strand
CAACATATGGAAAAATCGGTGTAAAAGTTTGGATATATAAAGGAGAAGTTCTTCCAGAAAGAAAAGTGGAAGGAGGAGACAAATAATGCCATTAATGCCAAAAAGATCAAAATTTAGAAAAATGCAAAAAGGTAGAATGAGAGGAAAAGCAACAAGAGGAAATAAAGTAACAGATGGTGAATATGGAATTCAAGCTGTAACAGCTGGATTAATCACAGGAAACCAAATAGAAGCAGCTCGTATTGCTATGACTCGTTATATAAAAAGAGGTGGAAAAGTTTGGATAAAAATATTTCCAGACAAACCAATAACATCTAAACCTATAGGAACTCGTATGGGTAAAGGAAAAGGAGCTCCAGAATACTGGGTAGCAGTAGTAAAACCAGGAAGAGTAATGTTCGAGATAGCAGGAGTATCAGAAGAAGTTGCAAGAGAAGCATTAAGACTTGCTATGAATAAACTACCTAATAAAACAAAGATTGTAGCAAGAGAAACTGAAAAGGTAGGTGATAATGATGAAGATAAATAAAATTAGAGAAATGTCTTCACCAGAACTAGAAAAAGAATTAGGTGAACTAAAAACAGAATTATTTAAATTAAAATTTAGTTTAGCTACACATGGATTAGATAATCCAATGAAAATAAAAGAAGTAAAAAAAGATATAGCTAAAATAAATACAGTTTTAACAGAAAGAAAAATTGCAGATAGCAAAAAAGCATAATTTAGAGGTAATTACTGATTCATAAGGGGAGGGGATACTCCTTGAACTGAAGAAGGAATACCAAAGGGGAAAAGAGTGTCCCCTGACATTAGCTAAGAAAGGAGAAATCTAGATGGAAGAAAGAAATCTTCGTAAAGTTATGATAGGAACTGTAAAATCTAATAAAATGGATAAAACAGTTGTTGTAGCAGTAGAAACAAGTGTTAGCCACGGAGTATATGGAAAAACAGTAAAAAGAACTTATAAATTAAAAGCACATGACGAAGAAAATGCTTGTCAAATAGGAGATAAAGTAAAAGTCATGGAAACAAGACCACTTTCTAAAGATAAAAGATGGAGAGTAGTAGAAATAGTGGAAAAAGCTGATATAAAATAAAAAATAAAGAAAAAAAGGAGAAGGGAGGAACCATAAATGATACAACAACAAACAAGATTAAAAGTAGCAGATAATACAGGAGCAAAAGAATTAATGTGTATTAGATGTTTAGGTGGTTCATACAGAAAAACATCTAATATAGGAGATATAATAGTTGCTTCAGTTAAATCAGCAACACCAGGAGGAGTTGTAAAAAAAGGTGATGTTGTAAAAGCTGTTATTGTTAGATCTAAAAGAGGTTTAAGAAGATCAGATGGTTCATATATAAAATTTGATGAAAATGCAGCTGTAATAATAAGAGAAGATGGAACACCAAGAGGTACTCGTATATTCGGACCAGTTGCAAGAGAATTAAGAGAAAAAGATTATATGAAAATATTATCTTTAGCACCAGAAGTTCTATAATTAATATGGAAATGTTAATAAACAGGGTAATCACTAATTCACAAGGGGAGGGGACATTCCTTGAACCGAGTGGAGAAGAAAAGAAAAAAATAAAAGCAAGGGTAATCACTAATTCACAAGGGGAGGGGACATTCCTTGAACCAAGTGGAAAAGACCAAAAGGTAAGGTGTGTTCCCTGACATTAGAAAAAAAGGAGGGAAAAACTCTAATGAGAATAAAAAAAGGAGACAATGTTCAAGTATTATCAGGAAACGACAAAGGCAAAACAGGAGAAGTATTAGAAGTAATACCAAAAGCAGATAAAGTCATTGTTAAAGGCGTAAATGTTAGAAAAAAACATGTAAAAGCCAGAAAACAAGGAGACGAAAGCGGAATTATAGCAGTAGAATGTAGCATACCAAGTTCAAAAGTAAATGTAGTATGTTCTAAATGTGGAAAAACTACAAGAGTTGCATATAAAATGGAAAAAGATAAAAAAATACGTGTTTGTAAAAAATGCGGAGCTAAATTATAAAAAGCTATTATGTAGAAAGGAAGGAGGATTAAACAAGAATGAGCAAACTTAAAGAACAATATAAAGAAGAAATAATCCCAGAATTAATGAAAAAATTCGAATATAAATCAGTTATGCAAGTTCCAAAACTTGATAAAATAGTTATAAATATTGGATTAGGAGATTTAAAAGAAAATCCAAAAGCTTTGGAAAATGCTATGAACGATTTAATGCAAATAACAGGTCAAAGACCAGTTGTAACAAAAGCAAGAAAATCAATAGCAGCTTTTAAACTAAGAGAAGGTGTAAATATAGGATGTAAGGTTACATTAAGAGCAGATAAAATGTATGATTTTGCACAAAAATTATTTAATGTAGCACTTCCAAGAGTAAGAGATTTTAGAGGAGTTTCAAATAATTCTTTTGATGGTAGAGGAAATTACTCTATGGGTGTAAAAGAACAATTAATATTCCCTGAAATCGAATACGATAAAGTAGACAAATTAAGAGGTATGGATATTATATTTGTAACAACAGCTAAAACTGATGAAGAAGCTAAAGAGTTGTTAAAATTAATGGGAATGCCTTTCAAAGCTTAAATTTTAAGAAAAAGATTTAAGGAAGGAGATAATAAAGAATGGCTAAAAAATCAATGAAAGTTAAACAAGCTAGACCACAAAAATACAAAACAAGAGAATATAATAGATGTAAACTTTGTGGTAGACCACATGCATATATTAGAAAATATGGAATTTGTCGTGTGTGCTTTAGAGAATTAGCTCATAAGGGAGAAATACCAGGTGTAAAGAAAGCAAGCTGGTAGAAAACTTATTAAAAGAAGATAAAAAAGGAGGTAAGTAATTAAATGAACATTACAGATCCAATAGCAGATATGTTAACAAGAATTAGAAATGCAAACAGTTCAAAACATAAAACAGTTGATATACCATCATCAAATATGAAATTGGGTATAGCTGAAATATTGTTAAAAGAAGGATATATAAAGGCATTTGAGGAAATAAAAGAAGATGCACAAGGAATTATAAGAATAACATTAAAATATGACGAAAAAGGAACAAGAGTAATAGATGGATTAAAAAGAATAAGTAAACCAGGATTAAGAGTTTACGCATCTAAAGACGAATTACCAAAAGTTCTTAATGGATTAGGAATTGCTATTATCTCAACATCTAAAGGTCTAAAAACAGATAAAGAAGCAAGACAACTAGGTGTAGGTGGAGAAGTTTTAGCATATGTTTGGTAATTAAAACTATAAAAACAAATAGGAGAAATACCAAATCCCAAAAGGTAAAGGTGTATTCCCTATCATAAAGAAAAAGGAGGGAAAACTAAAAATGTCAAGAATAGGAAATAAACCTATTACAGTACCAGAAGGAATTGAAGTAAAAATAGATGGACAAAAAATTACTGTAAAAGGTGCTAAAGGTACATTAGAAAGAGAAATACATAAAAATATTACTTTAGAAATGAAAGATAACACAATTAATGTAATAAGAAAAAATGACGAAGCTGAAAATAAAAGTTTACATGGTTTGACAAGAACATTAATTAATAATATGATAATAGGTGTAAAAGATGGATATAAAAAAGAATTGCAAATAAATGGTGTTGGTTATAGAGTTCAAAAACAAGGAAATAATTTAAACCTAACATTAGGATATTCTCATCCAGTTATTTTTGAAGCACCTCAAGGAATTACTTTTGATGTTCCAAATCCAAATACTATCATAGTAAATGGTATAGATAAAGAATTAGTAGGTCAAACAGCAGCAGTTATTAGAACAAAAAGACCACCAGAAGTATATAGAGGTAAAGGTATTAAATATGCTGATGAAGTTATTAGACGTAAGGTTGGTAAGACTGGTAAATAATCAAATTTAAATGAAAAATTGCAATTTTCACATTTTTATTTTATTAATCAAACTTCGATGTACTAAAAGTACACCTTCAGATTGATTAATTCATAAAAATGCAAATCTTACGATTTTTGATTTAAATTAAGAATTAATAAAAATTGCAATCTTATTAAAACTCATTTTTAAGAAAGGAGAAAATGAAATGGTTAAGAAAACAGATAGAAAAATGGAAAGAACAAGAAGACATATTCGTGT
>CAMMMI010000123.1 GCA_946497905.1 uncultured Clostridium sp. | reverse complement strand
GTCCCAAACCACGCGCGCTACCAACTGCGCTACACCTCGATTTAATTGACGCTATATATAATAACATATTTCTTGTAAATTTGCAAGTTTTTTTAAAATTTTCTATTGAATTTTTTTATAAATCAAAGTATAATTATATATAGACTTGTTTTTGTAATTTATTAAATTTAAATCTTTTAATAAACAAGTTACTACTTATTAATATCATGCAACTGTAGCTTAGCTGGATAGAGCGTTCGGCTACGAACCGAACATTCAATGTCGTTTTTTGTAGATAGTACAGGGGCTTAAGGGATTTGTTTTTGGGTGTTCCCCTAAAGTTCCCCTTTAACTATAAATTTTAATTTAATATTTATACAGCCGTAGCTTAATTGGATAGAGCATTTGGCTACGAACCAAAAGGTTGCAGGTTCAAGTCCTGTCGGCTGTACCATATACACTTTGAAATATAAGTGTATTTTTTTTAACTTGCCATTCTAGCTTCTGGTCTAATCTCTTGTATAGTTAATACTTTTATTTTGCCGAAATATTTGTCTGCTTCATTGATTAACTCTTTCAATTTTTCTTCACCAGACTGTTTTATATACATTTTTATCATTTCGTTTTTCTTTCTTTCACCTGTAATATGTATATAATATTTTCTAGTTGTATCAAAATCAGCATGTCCCATAATTACATGTAATACCTCTGGTGGCATTCCTAAAGTTGAGCATAATGTTGCAAAAGAATGTCTTAATCCATATGTTGTTAAGTGTTCTAGATTATATTTTTTTATAAATTGTGGCATTTTATTAGTTAAGTTCTGTGGTACATATGGTTGTCCACTTGTATTTAAGAAGATATAATCATTCTCATTCCATTTTATGCCTTTTCTTTTATATTCTTCCATTCTTTCAGCTTTTATCATTAACAATAACCTTTTTAGTCGAGGATGCATAGGTATATCTCTATAGCTTTCTGATGTTTTTAATTCTCCGTCTCCTCGTCTATGTCCTATTTTTACCATATTATCGTCATATACTTCCCAGTCTTTATAAGCATTATTTATATGAACTATATCATTTTCAAAATCCATTGCTGACCACTTAAAACCGGCAACCTTCTTCTGGCCTTGCACCTGTTAATAATATGGCTTCAAATAAATATGCAAATTGCCTTTTATCTTTTTCAAATAGATCTAACCATACCTCTTGTCTATCCTGCTCTAAATGTTCTATTTCAATACCTGGTGTCTTGCTTATACTTTTCTCTATTTTTATTTTTGCTGCAACATTTTCAGTTACTATTTTTTCTTTCACAGCAACATCCAATGATAGTTTAAATACTAATCTTATATCCTTTAAATATTTTTCAGAATAATCTAATGAATCAAAATGTTCTTGCAACTTTTCACTTGTTATTGTTGTTACATCAACATCTCCAAAATATGGTAGAATCTGTCTTTTGGCAGTTCTTAAATAATAAGAGAATGTATCTGCACTTATTTTTTTCTTTCTTTTTACTGTTACTATCTCTGACTGTTTCTTTTTTTCCTTTAACATCTTATTTACATATTCAGATAATGGATTCGTAACAATATTTTTCTCCAGTTTTTTTCCATTTGCTTGAGTTTGTATTTGTCAAGTGAATTTCGACCCCTTTTATAAATAAATTTTGACCCCTCTAAGGTTTAAAAAATAAAACTAATTATTAGAATTAATTAAATTTTCTAAAACTTTTTTATGTTCAGTTTTTAATTGCTCATTACTTGTTTTAGAATCACAAAGTAGAATAGAAGCAATTATATTACCAACATAATCGGCAAAATTATTATCCATAAAAGTTTCACCTCACTTATTAAATTAAAATATTTATAAATTATTTTCTAACCAAGATTTAGTTTCTTTTAGTCTATATGAATTTCCATTCATGTTTATAACTAAAGCCTTATGTGTCATTCTATCAATAATTGCAGTAGTCATAACAGGATCTTTAAAAATATCTTCCCATTTTTCAAAAGATAAATTAGTAGTAATTATTGTACTCTTTCGCTCTGCCCTTAAAGATAAATGTGTAAAAAGTAATTCCCCACCTTCCTTATCAAAAGATATATAACCGAAGTTCATCTAATATTATTAAATCATATAATTCAAACTGTTTTTGAATAGATGTTAAAGTTCTATTAGACTTACATTCTTTTAATTTATTTATTAATGTAGGAGCACTTGTGAAAAGTACTCTAAATCCTTCCTTGCAAGCTTGTATCCCAAGTCCAATTGCAATATGTGTTTTGCCAGTTCCAGGATTTCCAGCTAAAATCAAATTTTGCCCACTTTTAATGAAATCAAGAGTTTTTAATAATTGTAATTTATTTTGAGCATCTTCTGGAAGGCAAGAAACATCTAGGTCAGACAAATATTTTTTATATGGAAAATTAGCATGCCTAATTCTATTTTCTTTACCATTTTGATTTCTAATATCAGCTTCTTTTTGTAGTAAATCGTTGTAAAAGTCTGCAATAGATGAATTTAAAGTGGTGTGTTCCTGAACTAATTGCCTAAAGTTATGAAAAGAATAGGAAAGTTTTAAATATTTTGCATTTTCCTTTATCTTTTGCAGAGTATTTTCAAATTCAGTATTATTACTCATACAGCAACACCTCCAACAATATTTGAAGTACCTATTATTGAATCATACATAGATAAATGTCTTTTTGAATTTTCCACAATTTCTTCCTGTAGTTCAGATTTAGGAGCATTGGAAGAAAAAAAATCATTATTTCTATTTAAAATCATTTTTATATTTTCCACATTTACATCAATAGATTTTTGTGTTAAACTATTAATAGTATTTTGAACAGAAGTTATATCATGGTTTCCAACAATTTCTAGCAACTCAATAAAAGCTTTTGGTTGTTCTTTGAAAAAATTATGATATATTTCTTTCAAAAAGGAATTCATTTGCTCAAAGGCAAGACTTCCCAAAAGAGCTCCAGGCTTTCTACTAAGAGTTTTAGTGTAATGTAAAATATCAATACTCCATTCTTGATTACCGTATAATCTAGTATGTGAGGCCACTAGGTTATTATTGTAATATATTTCTAATTTATCAATAAGAACTTTAACATCAACAGCTTTTAAAACCAAATAATCAGGAACAGAGTAACGATTTTGTAAGTATGAAATGGTAGAAAGCTTGTCAACTCTTAAAGTTATATCAATGCAATTAGTATATTTAGGCATTAAATCTAATAAATATGATTTTTCAACATTCAATAAATCAGTGGGAGAACTATTATCTAAATACTTAGTTTTTATATTATTATATTTTTGAAGTCTTTCAGATAATCTTTTAAAAGCATTAGTCTCATTTTCAAAAGAATTAACACCAGAAAAAGCTTTTCTTCTAATGAAATCAACACTATTTTCCACATGCCCTTTTTCATTACCAGAACGAATATTACAAAATCTATAATTAAAGCCATAATATACAGACATTTTCTTTAAAGTTTCAGTTGCTTCTTTTTCAGTTCTACCAACAAATTTAGCAACAGCAACCTTCATATTATCATAAACCATACATTTTGGAACCCCACCAATATATTCAAAAAATCTAATATGTGCATCAACAAAACTTTGAGAATTTTCGTTTTTATACAAATATGCAAATCTAAAGTTAGACTTAGCCATAGTAAATACTGCCATTCTATATTTTATATCTACACCATCAATAACTAATTTTACTTCACCCCAATCAAATTCACAAACCTCACCATAATCATAGTTTTGCTTGATGAAAGCTTCATAAGTATATTCATTTTCTTTATATTTTTGAACATATTGAGCAACAGATGGATAACTTAATGAAAAACCTTGTTCAATTAAAGCCTCATACATATCTTGAGCTGTCATACACATTTTAGCCTTACCAGTATTTCGTTTAATATCATTCTCTGATAAGAACTTTCTGATTATTTCTTTAACCTCGTCTGTCATGACTCTAGGAAGTCGGTTAGTAGATTTATATTTAGGTTTTTCCACCATATTTTCAATCAATTCATATTTAGATACTCCAGAGTTAATTAATTCTTTTTTAGAACTTAAAAATTCATTGATATATGATTTAACAGTATTTTTAGATACATTTAAATCTCTAGCAATTTGTTTTTTTGCTCTACCTTCAATAAAATACAATCTTAATATTTCTAATTTTTGCCCCAATGTGATCATCCTTTCTTCCTCCTTATGATTTACATAAATATCATAAGGAAATTATATTATATTTTTCTAAAGGGGTCAATTTTCAATTATATTAGGGGGTCAATTTTATTCTATCATATACA
>CAMMMI010000122.1 GCA_946497905.1 uncultured Clostridium sp. | reverse complement strand
TATATCAGCACTTATCTTCTTCTCTCCATCTAACTTTTTATGCTCACATACAAACTCATTGTTTGAGTATATTAATATTTTGTTGTAATATATTTTACTTGTAACTGTTAATCCAACTAAATATTCTGGAACAGAGTAAAAGTTATTTTCAATTTGTACAAAGCTATATTTATTTACAACACTTTTTCTTATATCTGCTAATTCTAAAGGTGGCTTAGTTGGTTTTAATTTTGCTTTTTCTTCTTCAATTTTACTATTTTCATTAAGTTTCATAAGTTGGCTTTCCATATATTCTATTGCAGATTCTTCTGATGAAAATTTGTAATTTTCTGCAAATATTTTATTCCTTAAATATTTTACACTACCTTCAACATATCCTTTTTCATTTCCACTAAATGCATTGGTTACATTTATTTCAAATCCATAATACAAGCTCATTTTTACTAAATCTTCATTAAGTTCTTTTTCATTTTTACCAATAAATTTAGAAACAACATTCCTCATATTATCATAAACAACTTCTTTCCAAACGCCTCCAATCATTTTAAAAAATTTAACATGAGAATCTAAAAATACAGCTTTTTTACAATTATCATAAAGATAACACCACCTAAAATTTCCTGCTGGACTTGATAAAACAGCTATGTAATATTTTTTAACAATACCATTTATTACTAGTTTAACTTTGCCAAAATCATATTCAAGTCTATCTCCATATTCATAATCTTGTTTGATAAAACATTCTTTTCCAATTTGTTTAATTCTCTTGATCTCTAATACAACAGATGAATAACTTATATCAAAACCTTGATTTTTTAACAATTCATGAATTTGTTGCTTAGTCAATGATTGTTTATTTGTTCCTAATACTTTAGTCTTTTTATCTTCATCATTTAAAATATTTTCTAAAGACTTTAGACATTCAGGTGTTATTTTTCTTCTAATTCTTGATACCGAATTATATTTTGGCTTAGAAACAATGTCCTCCTGTATTTTTAAAATTTCTGTTGAATTAGTTGCGTTTTCTAACTCTTTAAATTTTTCTTTATATTGATTCCAGTACTTATTTACTGTTTTCTTATCAATACCTAATGTTTTTGCAACACCTCTATTTGATAATCCTTGTTCTTTTAATTTTAATATTGCTGATACATCCAATAAATCTTTCATCTCCTTCGACCTCCAAATATATTTAATCATATACTTGAAGTTATGTAAAAAAGTGGTCCATTTTTCAATTATTATTAATTGAATTTTTGGTCCACTTTTAGTTTATCAAAAACAATTTGAAAAATGTTGATGGTACACCAACTTGTAGAGATAAAGAAGCAAGTGAAACTTATAAAAAAAGTCTTGAAAGTAATCCTGTATTATTACTTTATAGAAGAACATATCAACAAAAAGTAATGACTGTTTATAGAAATAAAGAAAATAAACAATTAAAGAAAGATTTTGATAAATGGAAAAAAGAAACACAAGAGAAAATCAAATTGTTTAAAAAAGGCAAACTAGATGAAGATACTCTATATAATTGGATGATTGAAAATAAATAAAATCTTTATGATTAAATATGTTAAAATTTGTTGTAAATTAGTAAAATTTAAAGTATAATGAAAACATCCTTTCCTCAAAGGAAATCTTTGCGAAAGGAGGAACAAATATGAATAACGCAGATTTAGTATGGCATTTGGTGGAATTACTACTACAAAAAGAAAAAGACTTAAATCAAATAGCTCTTGACCAAGCCCAAAATAGCAACAAGCCAAATGACCACAAACAAGATGAGGTTTAGCTAACCGAAAAAAGATAATGTAGCACTACCGTTTTAGCTACATTATCTTTTTTTGTAAAAATGAAAAAACTAAATGCTACCGCACATTTAGTTTTTCCGAACATTTATGAACAACGCATATTGTTTTTAACTTAAGTTAAATATAGTATACTACTTTTTTTATTATATGTCAAACGATTTTTAAAAATTCACATTTAATTCAATTTTAAAAATTTTTCTTAATATATATAACATTCCCGAAAAAATATTAAAAAAATATTAAATTTTTATGACAAATTTGTTTTGAATGTTATATTCATTGAAAAAATTAAATTCTTATGATATAAATTACATAAAACAACTATAACATGGGGGAAAATATGGATTATTTAGAAATGTTAAAAAATTCATTAGAACAAAATAGAAAACTATTAGAAAACCTACAAATAAATGATGAAAGCAAAAAAAATAATAAAAAGCAGATTACTCAAGTAAAAAAAAGAAATAAAATCACTTGAAAATCAAATAGCAAAACAAGAAGAACAAAAAGTAAGAGAACAAAAAGTTAAGGGATTACAAGAACAAATTCCTAGTGAAATTAAAGATACTATGGATTACTGTTTTGCAATAGATGGATATATAATGCAAAACTCTGCACCCAATATTGGAGATATTACAGTAAGTGAAGATGGAAAAGTTATTTTTAAATATGGTGGACTTTCGGAAGTAGATAATGGGAAACAAGTAATGCAATTAAAAAATGGGACAATATATACTTACGAAGATAGAAAAGCATATGACACATATGATACTGGAGAAAATTTAACGAATCTTATAATTAATGTAAAAAAGAGCAAATACAAGAAAAATTAGAAACAGAGCCACAAGAAAAAGATGTTATTATAGGTGATAATGTATTAATGTCAAAATACAAGAAAATAGACAAAACCTAAGATTGAAAAAAATGAGTAAAGATTTAGAAACTGGGAAAATTATAGAAGAAGATTTGTGTGAACAAGAATTGCAAGAATTAAGAGATTTTTACTTACAACAAATTGAAGAAAAAAACAATCTATTGAGAATTATAAAAATAGAATTGTAAGAATAAAAACACAATTAGCATAAGGCAGGGACATTGAATTTTGATAAAAATGGAAAGAAAAATTACATAGGTGGTGCAACTTTTATTGAAATTTATGAGGCTTTTATGAAAAATAAAAAGATATATTTATATAATGATATTCCAGAAGGAATGTTGTATGATGAAATATCTGGATTTTCACCAATAATAATAAATGGAGATTTAAGTTTAGTAAAATAATAAAGATTTAAAATGAAAGTAAGTATAACTTTGAAAATAACCAAATGTATTCTGGTCTAAATAATTTTCTTTTAAAATCAACACAGATGTCGTAAGACAGACGAGCCATTTAAGGAACAGAATTTGCTCTAGAGTAGCTTTTCTAATTATAAAAATACCTCATGCACCAGAACCAATACGGACTGATGCACGAGGCTTTTTTGTTATAGGAAAAGTTATAAAACTTTATCCAAAAAGTTTTTCATTGAAGAAATTGTATGCGGCGATTTCATCTGCATCCCGCTTTTTTGCAAACCAATCTCGGTAATCGAGTAGCTGCTGTCTCTGAAACTCAATAAGGGATTTCGATTTTGTTTCCATAGCAAGTTTTAACATATAGGGAGCAGAAAGAACTTCAATCAATTCATCAATATGCATATCATAACGCTCCATAATATAGTTACAAATCCTTGCAAAATTGGCATTGTTCTCATTGTTTACATATTCTTCAGTAGCAAGTTCTTTGGCCTTCCGCTCAAGTTCGTCATAGTTGTCAACAGATGATATAGCAGCTAAACCTCTACACATCTCATCAAGAAAATAGTTCATAAATGTTGTAGTCATAAGTTTTACCTTTCCTTTCTTAATTTTAGGATATTACCTAGATACACTTATATTATACCACATTTCAACGAAAAAGTAAAAAGAAACGGGTTTAGCAAAAAATCAACAAAAATTATTGTAATTTATTTTTTGCTTTGATATAATAATTTTTGAAAAAGTATAGTCATTTTACGGAGGAAAAATGGAGAACAATTTATCAAAAGCATATACAGAAATTTTATTGATTCTATCATACATGGAGCAAAAATATGTTGATATGATACCAAAAAAATTATTAGAATTATTTAATGAAGAAAAAGACAAGAATTATCAGCCTAAAATAAATCCTAATATATCTTTAGCAGAACAAAATTTGCAAAGAAAAACATTGGCATTATTAGCGATGTTAAATTTAAACTATTGGTGCGAAGATGAAAATGAAAAAAAAGAATTGTTAAAAATGTATTCTGAAAATGACAAAAAAATAGAGGCAGAAATGAGAGAAAGGTACAATCCAGATAATCTGTTTACAAAAAAAGAAAAAGTAAAACCCAATAATGAAGTTAAGCAGGAAAATACAGAACTAATTGAATATAAAGAACAAAACATATTTAAGAAAATTTTAAATAAAATTATGAAATTTTTTAAAAAGTAATTATTAAAAGGATAAATTATGAGTAACTATAATTTTGGAAATGTAGATATAGAATTTAATACGAATAAAATATTTTTACTAGCTCAAATGCTATACAGAATAGAAAGTATAGAAAGTAAAATAAATGAAGATAACAGCAAAGTAACACATTTAGTTGCAAGTTTTAATGGTTTCAAAAAAATA
>CAMMMI010000121.1 GCA_946497905.1 uncultured Clostridium sp. | reverse complement strand
ATTAAGTGTGCCAAAATAGCCCGTCCCTAATGGCAATCTCAAGGTCCGTCCCCATTATCCCGAATTTTAGGGATTTAAGGAACGTCCCCTAGTAGTGCCAGAATAACCCGTCCCCTATTGCAATAAATAACTTTTTATGATATATTATGAATGAATTAGGAGGCAAATTATGAGTAGAGGAAGAAGATACGAAGAACCTAAACTAAATATGAAAAAAGTATTTGCAGTTATAATAGCAATAATAGTAATTATAATGTTCATATTTATAATAAAAGGAATATTAGACAAAGATGAAGAGCAAGGCAAAATATCAAGCGAAACATATTTTGCATCATATAAAGATAATAAATGGGGAGTAATAAACTCAAAAGGAGAAGATGTAATAACTCCAACATATCAAGAAATGATTATTATACCTAATCAAAAGAAAGATGTATTTCTATGTACATATGATGTGAATTATGACACTGGAGAATACAAAACAAAAGCATTTAACAAAAACAATGAAGAAATACTAACAGGGTATGACAAAATAGAAGCAATTCAAAATTATGACGAAAATAACAATATATGGTATGAAAGCAATGTATTAAAAATAGAAAAAGGCGGAAAATATGGTTTAATAGATCTTAATGGAAAAGAAATTCTACCTTGTGAATATGAAGAAATAACAGTTATAGCAAATATACAAAATGCTATAAAAATAAAGAAAGATGGAAAATACGGGGTAGTAGATACAGAAGGTAATGAAATATTAAAAATAGACTATCAAAATATAGAAACATTAGGAAAAGATAATAAATCAGGATATATTGTTCAATCAGTAGAAGGAAAATATGGAATAATGAATTATTCAAATAGCTTAGTAGTTGATGTTCAATATGATAAAATAGATAAAGTATATGGAAATGATTTGTATGTAGTAGAAAAAGAAGGAAAACAAATATTAGTTAACAAAGAACAAGAAGAAGTTTTAAATAATGATACATATACTCAAATAACAGCTATATTAAAAACTAGAGATACAGGAGTAATATTCGAAAAAGACGGAAAATATGGCGTGATGAATTTAGCAGGAGAAAAAGTAATAGATAATACATATGAAGAGTTAAAAGAAGCAAAAGCAGATATATTAATAGCAAAGCAAAATGGAAAATATGGAATAATAGATTTACAAAACAATCAAAAAGTGGAATTTAAATATAATTCAATAACATATAATCAAGAAGCAGACATTTATATAGCAGAAGACGAGAATTTTAATAATGATTTATTAGATAATACATTTACAGTAAGACAAACAGGAATACTTACAGATTTAAATACAGGAAAAGGGTATATAGAATTAAGAAATGATGATGGTTATAAATATTATAACTTTAAGTTTGAAGAACAAAATGAAAAAGATATATATAATCAAAATACACTATTCTTAAGTAAAAAAGATGGAAAATATGGATTTATAGATAAAGATGGAAATGTTGTAGTAGACTATATTTATGATGATGCCACAAAACAAAACGAATATGGATTTGCAGGAATAAAAAAAGACGGAAAATGGGGAAGTATAGATAGTAAAGGAAATGTAGTTATAGAACCAACATATAACTTAGATGAATATATAAAAATAGATTTTATAGGTAAATGGCATTTTGGAAAAGATACAAATATAAATTATTATAATCAAGATTAAAATAAATGTACTAATAGTTTTTTTCAACAGAACACTGTAAACGAAGGAAGGAATGTGGTTAAAATGGAACTAAAGACAAATTATCAATATACATATTTTATATATCCATTTGTTATAAAAGATGGAAAATATCAAAAATATTTGTTAAAAATGTTAAAAGATAAAAATTGTAACCTTAAAGTATTTCAGAAAGAAAAAGACTTAAGAATGTATAAATATTTTTTACCTAAAACCAGAGATTTTCTATTTTCTAGTTTCAGTTTTACAAATAGTAAGTTAAAAAAGTTTGAGGAACTGCCTATAGAAACAAGAGTAGCAATCCTAAGTAAATACTCATGCAATATATTTGAATATGAACTAAAAAAAGATATACAAGCAAAAGTAGGCGAAAAATCGGGAATATTTTTTGGAATACAAAAAATAGAAATAATTTGTTTTAATACAGGGATATGTTTTTTATGCATTAAGACAAATGTAGAAGATAGTTATGAATTTTCAAATGTTTTAAATTTTAATTATAAATTTAGAGATATAAATCAAGAAATGTTTAACCTAGAAAATTATGATAATATAAGATTACAAAATGATACATTTTCAAGCACAGAAACATTAAGAGAATTTATAAAAAACCTTACTGGTTCAAGTTCAGAAGCAATGAAATTAGATATAGAAACAGAAAGATTTTTAATATATTCTTATGTATGTATAGATCAAGAAGCATGGAATAGCACAAATTCATTTGAAAGCATAAAACATAATTATATGAAATATGTAAATATTTTACCAGCAGATAATAGTAGAGAACTAGAAGATAATGATATATCAACACTGGCAAAATGGAAATATGCAAAAATGGGAATAACAAAATCAGGAGTTATGTTGTTTTCATCAAGTGCAGATATGAATAATTATACTATTTTACCAGATGAATTTGAACAACAATATTTTTATACATATATACTTAATTTATATAAAAAGATTTATCTAAAAAAACTACAACTAGACTTTAAAAATATAAATAAAGTGAAACAAACAAGAAAGAAATTTATAGAATTTACAAAAAATTTATGGATACAAGAAATAACAGAAGATGAAATAGGAACAATGTTAAATCAAAAAATACAAGAAGTATTTGATTTAGAAAGGTTATATGGAGAAATAAAAAGTAGCTATGATATCTTATATAAAGAATTAAATATACAAAGAACAGTGAAATTTACCATAGTGATAGCAATAGTTCTAGTTGCATCATTAATAATTAACATACTAAATTTTATAGAATTAGTTAAATGATAAAATTACCAATTTGGGGACGCGTCCAAAATTGGAATTTTTTATACAATAGGAAAGTTACCCTTTCCGATTTGTTTTTCTTGCTGTTTTTGAGAGTAGTAAGCTGTAATTTAAGATATTGGATAAAAATATAATATATAACCTATATTATTAAATTGCCAAAAGGAAGTGAATAAATTGGAAATAACCTGTGGAACAGATATTATAGAAATAGATAGAATAAAAAAATGTATAGAACCATCAAATGACAGATTTAAAGAAAGAGTTTACACAGAAAAAGAGATTACATATTGTGAAAGCAAAAATAATCAAAAATATCAACATTATGCAGCAAGATTTGCTGGAAAAGAAGCAGTATTTAAAGCATTATCAAAATATATAGATAATAAATTTGAAATATCATGGAAAGATGCAGAAATAATAAATGATGAAACAGGAAGGCCAAAAGTTACAATACATCATGATATTTCAAGAAAAATAGAAAAAATAGATATTAGTATGTCTCATTGTAAACAATATGCCATAGCTACTGTAATAATAACATGGAATTTATAAAATTTTAGATATAAGCTTATTTAGAATTAAAAAATATTAAAAGTTTATAAAAACTTAGTTAAATTGTAAAAGAGGAAAAGTAAAATGAATTTATTTGATAATCATGCTCATTTGGATGATGAAAAATTTAATGATGATAGAGAAATAATTATAGAAAATATAGGAAAAGAAATAAAAGGTTTTATTTCAGCAGGTTACAGTTTAGAAGGTTCACAAAAAGCTGTTGAGCTAAGTAATAAATATGAGTTTATTTATGCAACATGTGGAATATCTCCAAATGATATTCCACAATCTGAAGAAGAATTGTGGAAAACTATAGCGAAAATCAGGGAATTAGTGCAAATAAATAAAAAAGTTGTAGCAATAGGAGAAATAGGACTAGATTATTATTGGGAAAAAAATGAGAAAAAAAGAAAACTTCAAAAACTTGCATTTATTAAGCAAATAGAACTTGCAAATGACTTGAATCTACCAATAGTTATTCATACAAGGGATGCAGTAATGGATACATTAGAAATATTAAAACATCATGAGGTAAAAAACAAAGGAGTATTTCATTGTTGCCCATTAAATAGGGAATTAGTCAAAGAAGCATTAAAATTGGGATTTTATATATCGTTTGCAGGACCAATAACATTTAAAAATTCAAAAAATGCAGATGAAATAATAGAACTAGTTCCAAATGATAAAATGTTAATAGAAACAGATAGTCCATATTTATCACCAGAACCATTAAGGGGAAAAAGAAATGATCCAAGAAATGTTAAATATATAGCAGAAAAAATAGCAGAGATAAAGGGCTTGACATTGGGAGAAGTAGCAGATATAACGTATAATAATGTGAGAAAGATTTACAAATGGTGACGTTGGATTGCCAAGGGGACGGGCTATTTTTGCCAAAGGGGACGGGTTATTTTGACATATTGCCATGAGGGACGGGCTATTTTGGCACACTTTAATTTTTGAAATTAAAGTGTGCCAAAATAGCC
>CAMMMI010000120.1 GCA_946497905.1 uncultured Clostridium sp. | reverse complement strand
AATCTGTCAAAATAGCTCGTCCCATAGTTGTCAAAATAGCCCGTCCCCTTTGGCAATCTTAAGAAATGCTTTCTAAATCTAATAATTCTTGCCATCTTCTATCAACTTCTTTTTGGAACTCTTCGATCATCCACTCATTTCCAGGTTTAAACATATGCTTAAATCTCTTTTGAGGTCTCAAAAATTCTTCAATAGGAAGTTTTTTAGCAGGTTTGTAAGTTATCTTATATTTACCATCAACAACTTCATATAAAGGCCAATAACAAGTATCTACAGCAAGTTTATTAATCTGCATTAACATATCTGTAGGATATCCCCAACCTCTAGGGCATGGAGATAAAACATTTAAGAAGCAAGGACCTTCAGTATAAATAGCTTTTTCAGATTTTTCATATAAATCTTTAAAATTATTAACAGCAATTGTTTGTGCAACATATGGTAAATGATGACTTGCCATGATTTCTGTTAAATCTTTTCTTGATTGCATTTTTCCTGGTATAATACTTCCAGCTGGAGATGTTGTAGTATCAGCAAATTTTGGAGTAGCAGAAGATCTTTGAATACCAGTATTCATATATGCACCGTTATCATAACATACATAAACCATATCATGATGTCTTTCCATAGCACCTGATAAAGATTGAAGACCTATATCATAAGTACCACCATCACCACCAAAAGCAATAAATTTAGTATTTTTATCCTCAGGTAATTTACCTTGTTTTTTCATTGAAACATAGGCAGCTTCAGCACCTGATAAAGTAGCACCAGCACACTCAAAAGCAGTATGTATAAATGAATCAGTCCAAGATGTATAAGGATAAATAAATGTAGAAACTTCCATACAACCAGTAGCAACGGCTACTACTGCATGATCTTCTTCTTTTAAAGCTCTCATAACCATTCTTGCAACAGGAGGAGCTCCACATCCAGCACACATTCTATGTCCTTCTGTAAATCTTGAAGGTTTTTTTGCAACAACTTCTTTCAAATTATAAGCCATTATTTTTCCTCCTTTCTTAATCCTAAATAACGATAAGGATTTTCAACTTTATTAGTTTTAACAATATCTTGTAAATCATTAAATACAGATTCAATATCTGTTGATTTAGTATCTCTTCCACCAAGCCCATAAACATAATTAACCATTGGAACATGAACATTTTTTGTGTACATACTAGATGTAATATCAGAATATAAAGCACCACCAATAGCATTTAAAGAATCAGCTCTATCTAAAACAGCAACAGCTTTTAAATGAGATAAAGCCTTAGCAATTTCAGTACTTGGGAAAGGTCTAAATACTCTTAATTTTAATAGACCAGCTTTTACACCTTGTTTTCTTAAATTATCAATTACAAATTTAGTAGTCCCAGCAGTTGAATTCATACAAACAATTGCAATTTCAGCGTCTTCCAACATATATTCTTCAAACAATCCATAATGTCTACCAGTCCATTTTTCAAAATCTTCTGAAACTTTTAAAATAACATCTTTAGCATTTTTCATTGCCTCAGCCTGTTGAGCTTTATGTTCAAAAAGATAACCTTGTAAATCCAATGGACCTACAGCAATAGGCTCTTTATCATTTAATAAATAATGTTTAGGTTTATATGTTCCAACAAATTTTTTAACTTCTTCATCTTCTTCTAATTGAATGTTTTCAATAGAATGAGATGTAATGAATCCATCTTGACATACCATTAAAGGCAATTGAACATTTTCATTTTCAGCAATTCTATGAGCCATTAATAGATTGTCATATGCTTCTTGATTATTCTCAGAAAATAACATAATCCAACCAGCGTCTCTAACACCCATAGCGTCAGAATGATCACAATGTATATTTAATGGACCTGAAACAGCTCTATTTACCAAAGATAAAACAATAGGTAAACGTAAGCTAGAAGCAATATAAATCATTTCCCACATTAAAGACAAACCATTTGCAGAAGTAGCAGTCATAGCTCTTGCACCAGTAGCCTCAGCACCAATACAAGCAGACATTGCACTATGTTCACTTTCTACAGCTACAAATTCAGTATCTACAACACCATTATCAACAAAAGTTGAGAAATATTGAGGAATTTCTGTAGAAGGTGTAATAGGGAATGCAGCAACAACATCGGGATTAATTTGTTTCATGGCAGTTGCAGCAGCTTCATTACCACTTAATCTTTCTCTTATACTCATATCTATTTACCCTCCTCTACCATAGTAATTGCACCAAATGGACATACTTTTGCACATACGCCACATCCTTTGCAATAATCATAATTAAAATCTTTTCTTTTTAAATCTTCTTTTCCAACTGGGATTGCATTTTCTGGGCAAACAGGAAAACAAAGACCACATTGTTTACACTTCTCTACATTAAATACAGGTCTAATACTTCTCCAGTCTCCAGTTTTAAAATCTCTTGCATTACCAGCCTCATAAATATCTCCACCAATAGTTAGTTTTTCCATTGGAGTAGATGAATTTATATTTGTCATTTAAATTACCGCCTTTCTTAAATAAATTCTGTCCTTTTTCATATAACTTAAAATAATTATAGGAAAATAAAAGGGTGTCCCACTTTCCCTAAATTTTTTTAACCTCTTTTAAGGCAAGTTCTAAAGCCTTCATATTTCCATCAATAACTTCTGGCTTTTTTGCAAATTTATGTTTAAAAGATCCTTTCATGTCTTCTAATAAAGCCTCGTCAGTCATTACATTACTTACTTTTACTATTGCAGCAAGCATAGGAGTATTTGGAAAATATCTACCTAAAGCTTCTTCTGATATTTTTTTAGCGTCAATTGTATAAATTGCACCATTGTATCCTTTTAAAACATTTCTTAAATAATCAGCAGATTTTGTTGTATTAATTACAATTGCACCATCTTCTTTTAAACCAGATGTTACATCAACACTTTCCAAAAGAGTATCATCTACAACAACAACATAATCTGGTTCATAAATATTAGTATGGATAGTAATCGGATTTGTACTAATTCTGTTATAAGCTGTGATAGGTGCTCCCATTCTTTCTGGACCATATTCTGGAAAACCTTGAATATATTTACCAGTATTAAAAGCTGCATCAGCAAGTAACAAAGAAGCAGTTTTTGCACCTTGTCCACCTCTACCATGCCATCTAATCTCTATCAAGTCTTTCATAAATTATTTGCCTCCTTCATCTATAAATTTTTATGAGTTTAGTATATGACTAAAATTGTATGATGTCAAGAAAAAAATAGCTAATTGACCAATTAAGACAAGACTAGACAAAATATATATGTTAATCAATTTTAATATAAAAAAAGCAATGAATGTTAGAAAATTTATAAATATTTTTAAATAGAATAAGTATAAAATTATACGATGATATGTAATATAAATTGCATAGATAGAAGATATATACAATTTACTAATATATTTGAAAAAAATATTGATATTAAAAAAATAATATAGTAAAATATAAGTGTAAAGTAAAAAACAATAAAACAAATAAATAAAAAATAAATTATTAAAAATAAAACAAAAAAGTATAAAGATAGGGAGGTAAACAAATTGAAAAAACTACCATATGGAATAAGTAATTATGAAGAGCTAATAGAGGACGGATATTATTATGTAGATAAAACAATGTATATAGAAAAACTAGAAAGCATACCAGAAAAAAGAATAATATTTTTAAGACCAAGAAAATTTGGGAAAACGCTATTTACCAGCACATTAGAAAATTACTATGACATAAAAAAAGCAGAAAAATTTGAAAAGCTATATGGAGAAACATATATAGGAAAAAATCCAACAAAACTAAAAAATAGTTATCATATATTAAAATTCAATTTTTCAGGAATAGACACAACAAACGAAGAAACAACAATAAATGGTTTCAAAGAGGAAGTATCTATATCAATAGGAGGGTTTGTAGCAAAATACGGACTAGACTTCTATGTAAACCCAGAATTTACAGCAGAAGGATTATTTAGTAGTATGATAGAAGCATTTAAGAATCAAAGACAAGGAGAGAAAATATATGTAATAATAGATGAATACGACCATTTTGCGAATGAATTATTAGGATTTAATACAAACCAATTTAAAAATCTAGTATCAAAAAATGGAAAAGTAAGAAAATGGTATGAGATATTAAAAAAAGGAACAGAAAGTGTAATAGATAGAATATTCATAACAGGAGTAGCCCCAATAACATTAGATAGCCTAACATCAGGATTTAATATAGGTTCAGACAAAACACAAAATGGTAATTTCAATGAAATGATGGGATTTACAAGAGAAGAATTAATAAATATAATGAAAGAACAAGAAATAACAGAAAAAGAACAAGAAGAAATAATGCCAATAATGAAAGAAAACTATGATGGGTATAGATTTTCGATAAATGGAAAAGAAAAAATATATAATTCGAATATGTGCCTATTTTTCTTAAATAATTATATAGAAATAAGGAAAATACCAACACAACTAATAGACATGAACATAGCAAGTGATTACAGCAAATTAGGAAAAATGTTAGACTTATGCAAAGGAGAAG
>CAMMMI010000119.1 GCA_946497905.1 uncultured Clostridium sp. | reverse complement strand
TCTCAAGGTCTGTCCCCATTGTCCCGAATTTTAGGGATTGAAGGAACGTCCCCTAATATGAAAGGAGAAAAATAGAAATGATAATTCCTGAAAAATTAGTTAAAGGAGATACTATAGGTGTTGTAGCACCATCAAACCCAATTATAGGAGACAATATAGAAGAACTAGAAAAAGCGAGGCAAATTATAGAAAATGATGGATTTAAAGTAAAATATTCCAAAAATCTTTTCTCAAATACAAATGGATATAGTAGTACAGCAAAAGAAAAAGCAGATGATATAAATGAAATGTTTAAAGATAAAGAAGTAAAAATGATATGGTGTGCAAAAGGTGGAGAGAATTCTAATTCTACTTTTGAGTATTTAGATTATGAATTAATAAAAAATAATCCTAAAATTGTTTGTGGATATAGTGATATAACATCTATAACTAACATCATAACGCAAAAAACAGGTCTTATAACATTTAGTGGTATAAATTTTAAAACCATAGCAACAGATGAAACAGAGTATAGTTATAAAGAAGCAATTAAAAGATTTGTAGATGGGAGCTTAGAAATAGGGAAAGAAGATGACGAATACCAGATAATTAGACAAGGACAAGCAGAAGGAAAGCTTATAGGAGGCAATCTAAGCTTAACTAGAGGAATGGTTTCTGGTAAGTATTCTATAGACTTTACAGATAAAATTTTATTTTTAGAAGAATTAGGATTTGAGACAGACCCAGCATTAGCAAGCAATTTCTTATATTATATGAAACAAAATGAAGTGTTTGATAAAATAAAAGGATTATGGATAGGAAATTATGAACATGAAAGTGGAATAAAATTAGAGCAGATAGTTTTAGATGTAATAGGAGAAGAATATAGTTTTCCAATTATAAAATCAAATAATTTTGGACATACAGAAAGAAAAACAGTAATACCAATAGGAACAAAAGCCAAGATAGACACAAATGAGAAAATAAAGATAAAATTAGTAGAAAACTGCATTGCCAAAGTGCCAAAGGGGACGGGCTATTTTGGCACACTGTAATTTAATCAATGTAAAAAATTAATTATAAAATTAATAAGATGTGCCAAAATAGCCCGTCCCCTTTGGCACTAAAAGGAGTAATAATATGTTTGATAATTGGGAAGATTTAGAAAAGTCAATTATAGGTTGTAATAAATGTAAATTATATAAAACAAGACAAAATATTGTATTTGGAATAGGTAATAAAGAAGCAGATTTAATGTTTATTGGTGAAGGACCAGGAGCAGATGAGGATAGATTACGGAGAACCATTTGTTGGAAGAGCAGGAAAATTAATGAATTTAGCATTTCAAACAGTTGGTATAAAAAGAGAAAATGTTTATATAGCAAATATAGTAAAATGTCGACCACCATCAAATAGAAATCCTGAAAATGACGAATGTGAAGCATGTATGAACTATTTAAGAAATCAAGTAATTTTAGTTAAACCTAAGATTATAGTACTACTAGGAAGTGTAGCCTTAAAAAATATATTAGGAAAAGAATATGGTATCACATCAGCAAGAGGAATGTGGATAGAGAAAAAAGGAATAAAATATATGCCGACATGGCATCCAGCAGCTTTACTTAGAGATGAAACTAAAAAAATTGACTTTATAAAAGATTTAAAATTAGTAATAAATGAATTTGAAAATAGTTAATATCTTTAGAGATAAATATTTATAGAATAAAAATATGAGATTTTATTTATACACTCAAGTCAAATCAATTGACATACATAAATAAAATTAGTATAACTATAATGGAGGTTATATCAAAATGTCAGAAGAAATAGAAAAAAAAGCCAGTTATTGTTTAAATTGTAAAGTAAAGCCATGTTCTTTGAAAGGATGTCCATTAAATAATAATATACCTGAATTTATAAAACTAGTTAAAGAAAAAAAATATTTTGAAGCATATAAAATATTATCAAAAACAACAGTATTACAAGGAGTTTGTGGTAGAATATGTCCACATGAAAAGCAATGTCAAGGTTCTTGTGTAAGAGGAATAAAAGGAGAACCAGTATCAATAGGTGATATAGAGGCATTTGTTTTTGATAAAGCAATAATAGAAGAAAAACATAGTTTGTTAGAATGCTATAAAGATGAAATTAATCAAAATAAAGTGTTCTATGATAAGAAAAAGGTTGCTATTATAGGAGGAGGGCCAGCTGGGTTAACATGTGCAGCTTTTTTAGCTAAAAGTGGTGTAAATGTAACTATATATGAAAAGTATAATTATTTAGGAGGACTTTTAGTATATGGCATACCAGATTTTAGACTTCCAAAAGAGATAGTAAAAGAAACAGTAAATCAGGTATTAAATTTAGGTGTAAATGTAAAATATAATAAAGAATTGGGAAAAAATTTGAAATTAAAAGATTTGGAGCAAGAATATGATGCTATATTTTTATCTATTGGAGCAAATAAATCTTCTAAAATGGGTATAGAAGGAGAAGGTTTAAAAGGTGTATATGGAGGAAATGAACTTTTAGAATATGATTTACATCCATCATACAAAGGAAAAAAAGTAGCTGTAATAGGTGGAGGGAATGTAGCTATGGACTGTGCAAGAACAATAAAAAGACTAGGAGCAAGTGAAGTAAAAGTAGTTTATAGGAGAGCTAGAGAACAAATGCCAGCAGAAAATAAGGAAATTGAAGATGCTATAAAAGAAGGAGTAGAGTTTTTATTTCAACATAATATTGTAAAAGTTTTAGGTAATGAGAAAGTTGAAAAAATGGAATTAATAAAAACTCAACTTGTAGAAAAAGAAGGTGAAAGTAGATTAGTTCCAGTAAATATAGAAAATAGCAATTATATAGAAGACATTGATTATATCATTATGGCACTTGGATCAAAACCAGAAAATTTTGTATCCGATTTAGGGCTAGAATTAAATAAATGGGGAAATGTAGAAATAAAAGAGAATTACCAAACATCAAATCCTAAAATTTATTCTGGAGGAGATTTAGCAGGAATAAAAGGAACTGTGGCTTGGGCCGCAAAATCAGGAAGAGAAGCAGCAAAAAGCATTTTAGAAAATATGCATAAAATTGAAACAAGAATAAATTGTTTCGTGAAATAAATGCACACAAATTTTACTTTGTAAAATTTGGCGTGTGAACAATAACGCGGGTTTTGAAATATTATAAACAGAGATAATATTTCAAAACCCGCTATTGCTATGTATGTGAAATATTCAAATAAATTTGGGTTAAAAGTAATATCAATATAATATAAATTATTATGCAATATCACTATCTTTTTGTGTTTTTTCACCAAAGATTAGTTTTTTGATTGCCCTAAATAGTGCAATTAATTTATTTTCTTTTTTAGTAATAAGTTTTAAAGAAAGTTCAACTTCACCGTTTTCAATAGAATTATATTTATCTTCTAATGCATTCATTTTTTTTACATAATAATCATTAAAGAAAGTATAACCTTCTGCAAAACCTAGATAATTTTTAAAATTGTATAATTTCTTTCTGTAATTTTCAACTTGTTCTAAATTAGTTATATCATTAAAAGTCTTATCAAAATAACTAGAGATAATCAAATTTTGAGTTCTTAAAAAAGTCAAAGTTATTTCATTCTTTAGTTCATCTATTTTTTGAACCATACCATCAATTTTTTTGTTTCTATCATCAGTTTCAGATATTTTATTATTAAGTTTGATGATATTTTCTTCACTTAACAAAATGTCATCAATAGCATTTTGAATGGCCATAAATGATTTAGTAGAAATAATCTCAGATAATTTATTTTTAAAATTATCATTGCTATTTAATGTACTTTCAAACAAAACATCTTCTCCAGTAAAATATGCTAATTGATTAACTAAACAGCATTCTAAAGGATAATAGGAAGGACTAATAGTCTCAAAACTAATTCCAAAATATTTTACATATTCTTTAGGAATGGCATTTATCTTTGAAGCCATTAATTGTACAGCAGCTTCATTTAGACCTAAACCATATGTTTTAAATTCTGTATAATCACAAAGTCCCATTCGAATTAAATAATTATGTTTGTCCTTAACTTCCTGAATGTAGTGTATGCATTCATGTATAGCAAATTCTTCAATATCTTCTTCAGGAATATGCTCATTAAAATATATAGACTCATTTTTATAAAAATAATTAGCTTCAGCTAATCCATCAGGCATTTTAGCTCTATACATATTTAATCTGGATAACTTTATAAAAAGTTCATTTTGGTTTAAACCTAAATCAGGAAAAGTCTCACATAATTTTATAGATATATTTCTTGCCAAAGAATTAATTTTTAAAGTATCTAGTGGCTCAATAACTTCTATACCATCTTTTTTTAAATCAGATTCTATACTCATCAAAAATCTCCTTAATATATTATAATTCAACATATATTATACTATAAAAAGAAGAATAGTGTATTTCAAAAATATTAAATATTAGTTACAATTTTGTTACGATTCACAGCCATATTGGAGATAGTACACTCATAAATATAGTATTTTTCAGTTCAATACATAATTTAAAAAATTCTAAATTAATTTTTTGGTGTCCTTTCACTTA
>CAMMMI010000118.1 GCA_946497905.1 uncultured Clostridium sp. | reverse complement strand
AAAAAAGAATTAAAAGAAAAATATAAATACTTAAAATTAGTAGAAATAAAAGATATTCCAAAAGAAATAAAGAAAACAACCATAAAAATACAAAAACAATTTTTAAAATGTTATAAAATGAAATTAGAAAAAACAAAAACAAAACATGAACTATTAAAAATAATATATGAATTTAGATATTATAATTTATTGCCATTTGATTACGAAAAATCAATATATCAAGAAAAAGATTTAGAAAAAGAAGTACAGGAACTAAAAAAAGAAATAATTCTAAAAGCACATGATTTAAAACTAATTGACAAAGTAAGTAAAAAAGAAGATTTAGATTATCTAATAATTCAAAATATATTCACATTAAGAACTATAAGCTTAGAAGAATTATATATAAAAATAACAAAAGAAAAAGACAAATTTTATCTTCAAATTTTTGACGAAAATGCATATGAAGAAAAAATCGAATTAAATATGCAAAATATAACCAAAAAAGACTTAGGAATAAAATTAAATAAAAAGATAAAATTAATAAACAGTTAAAAAGTGCCAAAGGGGACGGGCTATTTTGACATATTGCCATGGGGGACGGGCTATTTTGGCACATCTTATTAATTTTATAATCAACTATTTTAATTTTTTAAATTAAAATGTGCCAAAATAGCCCGTCCCCCATGGCAATATGTCAAAATAGCCCGTCCCCTTTGGCACTAAATTTCGGGATTGAAGGAACGTCCCCTTATTTGGAGGTATTTTATGAAAATTACATTTTTAGGTGCAACTAAAACAGTTACAGGATCAAATTTTTTAGTAGAAGGTGCAGGAAAAAAATTTTTAGTAGATTGTGGAATGTGGCAAGGTAAAGCAGAAGACGAGTTAAAAAATTCGCAAGAATTCCAATATGATCCAAAAGAAATAGATTTTGTGTTATTAACACATGCACATATAGATCATTCAGGAAGAATACCAAAGCTATATAATGAAGGATTCAGAAATCCAGTATATGCACATAAAGCCACATGTGATTTATGCGCATTAATGTTACCAGATAGTGGACATATACAAGAAATGGAAAGTCAATGGAAAAATAAAAAAAGATTAAGAAAAGGTGAACCAGCAATTCCGCCAATATATACAGCAGAAGACGCTGCTAGATGTTTAGAAATATTTAAACCAGTAAAATATGATGAAATAATAGAAATAACACCTGAAATACATGTTAGATATAATGATGCAGGGCATATGTTAGGTTCAAGTATAATAGAATTATGGGTAAAAGAAGGAGAAAAAGAAACAAAAACAGTATTTACAGGAGATATAGGCAATAATGATATACCATTACTTAGTTCTCCAACAATGATAGATAGTACAGATTATTTAGTTATGGAATCAACATATGGAAGTAGGCTACATATGCAAAATAATGAAAAAGCAGAAATGTTTTTAGATATAGTATCAGAAACACTTGATAATGGAGGAACAGTTGTAATACCATCATTTGCAGTTGGAAGAACACAAGAAATACTATATGAACTAAACAAATTAAAAGAAAAAAAAGATGATGAAGAATTTAGAAGGAAATATAAAAAATTAATGAAAGCACCAGTCTATGTAGATAGCCCACTTGCTATATCAGCAACAGAAGTATTTAGAGAAAACACAGAATTATTTGATGAAGAAACAAAAGAAGAAATATTGAGAGGAGACAATCCTTTGGAATTCCCAGGGCTAAAATTTACAATGACAGCAGATGAATCAAAAGCATTAAATCAAGATGAAACACCAAGTATAATAATATCAGCCAGTGGAATGTGTGAAGTAGGAAGAATAAAACATCATTTAAAACATAACTTATGGAATCCAAAAAGTACCATACTATTTGTAGGGTATCAAGCACCAGGAACACTGGGATATAGCTTAGTAAATGGAGCAAAAACAGTAAAAATATTTGGAGACGAAATAGCAGTAAATGCAAAAATAGAATATATAGAAGGATATTCAGGACATGCAGACCAAGAATGGTTAATGAATTTTATATATTCATTCCTACAAAAGCCAAAACATATCTTTTTAGTACACGGAGAACAAGAATCACAAGAAGTATTAAAAGAAAAAATAGAAAAAGAAGCAAATCTGCCAGTAACAATTCCAGAATATGGCGAAACATACGAACTTCAAGAAACGATAGAAATGACACACAAAATAGAAAGAAAAGTAGAAAAAACAATTAGAAATGAAATAATTCAAAGACTAGAAATATTAAAAGACGAATTAAATGATATGGAATACTATGTAAGAAAAGATATAAATGACACAACACTAAAAGACGAAGATATGTTTAGAATAAACGAGAAAATAAAAGATTTAGAAAAACAAATAGTAAATGTTATAGAGGGATAATCCAAAATGGAAAAAGGAGATAAACTATGGAAAATAAATATTATAATGAAGCAATTATAGGAAACAAAAACATGATAGCAACTTTTACAGGTAAAGGAGAGTTGGAAAGAATGTATTTTCCAACTAAAGATTACAAACAATTTATAAGTTTTTTTCATACAGGAGTAAAGATAAATACATCTGATTTAATATATTTGCATGATGATATAAACAATGTCTATAAACAGTACTATGAGCCAGACACAAATATATTAAACACAGAAATAACAAATACCTATTTTAATTTAAAAATTTTGCAAACTGACTATATGCCTATAAAAGAAAATATATTAATAAAAAGATATATATTTATTAATGAAAGTAAAATAGATTTAAATGTAAATTTTTATATTCATTCAGAATTATTATCAGATAACAATAACTTTGTAGGATGTAAAATTATTGATGGAGGAATGTTACAATATGCACATGATTTTGCATTTTCAACATTTGCCAAAGGTAAAAACCTACAAAAGCACCAAATTAATGGCAGTAAAGATACAATAAAAAGAGGAGAAATACATGACAAAGACTATATAGGAATGTCAAATGATTCAAGTATCTGTTATGATATAGGGTTATTAAAACCAATGGAAAAGAAGACATTAGAAGTTTGTATATTAATTGATGAAAATAAAAATATTTCTAAAATGGAAGATGAAGTAGAAAGAATAAAAAAACTAGATTTAAAAAAAGAATACACTAATACAAAATCATATTGGAGAAAATTTGTAAAAAATCATAATAGACTAAATATAAAAGAACCAGAAAGCAGTTATGAAGAAAAGATACAAGAAATATATAAAAGAAGTATTTTACTATTTCCGCTATTATCAAATCCAGAAACAGGAGGAATTATTGCTTCACCAGAAATTGATGAAAACTTCACAAGATGTGGAAGATATGCATATTGTTGGACAAGAGATGCAATATTTATAACAAAAGCATTAGATATATTAAAAATGGATAAAGAAACTGAGAAATTCTATAAAGTATTTTGTAAAAATACACAAAGCAAAAATGGAATGTGGGAACAAAGATTTTTTACAGATGGAAAATTAGCTCCATGTTGGGGATACCAAGTAGATGAAACAGCAAGTGTTGTATATGGAGTCCTAGAACATTATAACTATACAAAATCAACAAAATTTTTAAAAGAAAATTTGCAAATGTGTGAAAAAGCAGTAGACTTTTTAAAAAGATATATAAAAGACTGGTTAAACATAGAAGACAAAACAGTAAAAAAAGATAAAGTTCAAGAAGAAATGGAAAAAGAAATGCAAGAAAAACATCCAGAACATAAATATCATGTAAGTTATGATTTATGGGAGATGAACGAAGGAATACACTTATATTCTTTAGCAAGCATTTATTCAGCATTTGAATGTATGATAAAAATATATAGAATATTAGGAAATAATATTTCGGATTTTGAAAATAACAGATTAAAACAAGAAAAAGTAGCAAAAGAAGAAAGAACACTAGAAAATTTACAAGTCCAATTAAAAAATTACATAAATGAGAACTTGTATGATGAAGATAAAAAATCATATGTAAGAAATTTAGAAGATAAAAAAATGGATATTAGTATATTAGGTTCAGTTGTTCCATTTAATGTATTCAAACCAAAAGAAAAGAAAATAGAAAATACAATAGAAAGAATAAATCTTTCAATAAGAACATATACAGGTGGATATCAAAGATTCGAATTTGACCACTATATGAATGGCAATCCTTGGCCAATTGCAAATCTTTGGATGACATTATATTACCTAGAAGCGGGAGAAAAGAAAAAAGCAAAAGAAACTTTCGACTTTGTCGTAAAAACAGCAGGCAAACACTATTTGTTAGGTGAACAAGTTGATAATAGTACTTTAAAACCTAATTGGGTACTTGGTTTAGGATGGTCTCATGCAATGTTTATAATAGTACTTGAAAAATTTTTAAATAATACTTGAAAAGTAAAAAAATTTAATATAGAATAGTATTGTCTAAAGAAAATAGGCAATACTATAATTATTGATAAAGAAGAGTTGAAGGAGGAATTTTTATGTCAGTAAAAATAGGAATCAATGGTTTTGGAAGAATAGGAAATTTATCATTTCAAGCAGCAATTGCAAGAGAAGGAGTAGAAGTAGTAGCAATAAATGA
>CAMMMI010000117.1 GCA_946497905.1 uncultured Clostridium sp. | reverse complement strand
AAATTTTACTAAAGTAAAATTTGGCGCACGAACAATGACGCGGGCTTTGAAATGTCATAAACAGAGAAAATGTTTAAAGAAGCCCGCTATTGTTCTTGTATAATATTAATCAATAATTACAAAATTAACATAAATTTATTTTGGTTATATATTAGAAAAATTTTGAAGTTCACAAAAAATTCACAATTGATATATTGACAAATGACGGTGTGTCACATATAATAAAAAAAGTCACTAAAAATTAATAAATGATAAAAAAGAGAGGAGAAAAACATGCTAAAAGTTTTAAAATATCTAAAGAAAACATGGGTAGCTGTAGTTTGTATAATCATTCTTTTATGTATTCAAGCAACTACTGATTTAAATTTACCTGATTATACTTCTAAAATAGTAAATATAGGTATTCAAGCAGGTGGAATAGAAATAGCAGTTCCAGATGTTATATCAAAACAGGATATGGAAACACTTTTATTATTTGCAGAAAATAAGGATGATATTCTAAATAATTATTCTTTAATTGAAAATGCAAATAAAGTTGATGATAAATATCAAGAAAAGTTATTAAATAAATACATAGGGAAAAATAACTTAGATAATACAGAAAATATATATTTAATAAAAGATATAACAAATGAACAAAAAGAAGACTTAGCTAAAAAAATGATTAATCCATTAATGGAATTTTCAGCTATAAATAATGAAGAAACTGCCAGTCAAATTAAAGAACAAATGCTAGCAAATGTTCCTGAACAACAAAAAGCAATGATAGAGAATCAACAATTATCTGATATAATTAAAAATATGCCAGAAGCACAAAGAGACCAATTGTTAAATGAAGCTACGAAACAAATCGAGAATATGGAAGATTCTATAAAA
This sequence comes from uncultured Clostridium sp., assembly GCA_946497905.1. GTDB lineage: Bacteria > Bacillota > Clostridia > TANB77 > CAG-508 > CAG-269. The sequence continues at coordinate 3,725 of CAMMMI010000117.1, read as the reverse complement.
GAACAAGCTGGTGTTGTAGCTGTTAAAGAGGTATATAAAAGTGCAAATATAGATACAGATGCAATACAAAATAATTATATACTTATTACAGGTTTACAAATGCTTGGTGTTGCATTTATTAGTATGGTTTCAGCAGTATCAATAATGTTCTTATCATCAAGAGTTGCGGCAAGACTAGGAAGAACATTAAGAGAAAAAGTTTTTAGTAAAGTTTTAAGTTTTTCTAATAAAGAATTATCAGAGTTTTCAACTGCTTCTTTGATTACTCGTAGTACTAATGACATTCAACAAATTCAACAATTAATTACAATGTTATTTAGAGTAGTGGTATATGCACCAATTATAGGATTTGGAGGCCTAGTAAAAGTATTGACTGGAACAGATAACTCAATGGCTTGGATTATTGGGGTAGCAATTGTAGCAATTTTATTAATAGTTATAATTTTATTTGTAGTAGCAATGCCTAAATTTAAAAAATTACAAGATTTAACAGATAAGCTAAATGGAGTATCAAGAGAGATTTTAACAGGAATTCCAGTTATAAGAGCATTTAACACACAGAAAAAAGAAGAAAAAAGATTTGATAAAGCAAATTCTGATTTAATGAAAACAAATATATTTGTAAATAGAGCGATGTCAATGATGATGCCAATGCTTATGTTTGTTATGAATTCAATAATGATATTAGTAATTTGGTTTGGTGGACACAATGTAGAACAAGGACTAATGCAAGTTGGAGATATGATGGCATTTATTCAATATTTAATGCAAATTGTAATGGCATTTTTAATGATTTCTATGATTTCAATAATGTTACCAAGAGCTTCTGTATCAGCTAATCGTATAAATAAAGTTCTTGAAACAGAGCCAGATATAAAAGATCCTTTAGATTCAGAAATAAAATCATTTGATCCTAGTAAAAAGGGATTAGTAGAATTTAAAAATGTATGTTTTAGATATCCAGATGCAGATACTGAAATACTAGAAGATATAAACTTTACAGCAAAACCTGGAGAAACAACAGCAATTATAGGAAGTACAGGAAGTGGTAAATCAACAATAGTTAATTTAATTCCTAGATTTTATGATGTAACAGAAGGAGAGTTATTGATTGATGGTGTTAATGTTAAACAAGTAAAACAAAAAGATTTAAGAAAAATTATAGGGTTAGCACCACAAAAAGGTTTGCTATTTTCTGGAACAATAGAAACAAATATTAAATATTCTGATGAAGAAATGTCAGATGAAAAAATGACAAAGGCAGCGCAAATTGCACAAGCAACTGAATTTATCGAGACAAAAGAAAAGAAATATCAAGATGAGATTTCACAAGGTGGTACAAATGTATCAGGAGGGCAAAGACAACGTATATCAATTGCAAGGGCAATAGCAAAAGATCCAGAAATATTTATATTTGATGATACATTTTCAGCATTAGACTTAAAAACTGATAGTAAATTAAGAGAAGAACTTTCAAAAATAACAAAAGATAAAACAGTAATAATTGTAGCACAAAGAATTAGTACAATATTAAATGCTGATCAAATAGTAGTTTTAGATGAAGGTAAAGTGGTAGGAATAGGAACACATAAAGAATTAATGCAAAACAATGAAACATATAGACAAATAGCATTATCACAAATGTCTGAAGACGAATTGAAATAAAATTATACAGAAAGGAGAATAATATGCCAGGACCAATGGGAGGGAGAATGGGAAAAAACATCCCTCAAGAAAAAGCAAAAAATTTTAAAGGAACAACTAAAAAATTAATAAAACAATATTTATCTAGGTATAAGATTGCACTTATAATAGTATTTATATTTGCAATTGGAAGTACAATTTTTACAATAGTAGGACCAAAAATTCTTGGAAATGCAACAACTGAAATATTTAATGGTATTATTAGTAAAATATCTGGTGGATCAGGAATTGACTTTGGAAAAATAGCTCAAATATTATTAACTCTACTTGGATTATACATAGTTAGTGCTTTATTTTCATTTATTCAAGGTTTTACAATGACTGGTGTGGCACAAAAGTTAACATATAAAATAAGAAATGATATTGCTGTAAAAATGAACAAATTGCCAATGAATTATTTTGATAAAAAAACAAATGGAGAAGTATTATCAATTATAACAAATGATATAGATACTTTAAGTATGAATTTAAATCAAAGTATAACACAAATAATAACATCAATTTGTACAATAATTGGAATATTAATAATGATGTTATCAATAAGTTGGCAAATGACATTAATATCAATAGTAATATTACCTATATCAAGTTTTATAGTAAAAATTATAGTAGGAAAATCACAAAAATACTTTAATAGGCAACAAGCATATTTAGGGCATGTAAATGGTCAAGTAGAGGAAATATACAGCGGATTAAATATAGTAAAAGCATTTAATGGAGAAGAAAATGCTATAAAAGAATTTGAAAAAGCAAATGCAGAATTATATCGTTCAGGATGGAAATCACAATTTTTATCAGGATTAATGCATCCATTGATGAACTTTATGGGAAATATAGGATATGTAGCAGTTGCAGTTGCTGGTGGTTATTTAGCAATAAATGGAACAATAACTGTTGGTAATATTCAAAGTTTTATACAATATAATAGACAATTTAACCAACCAATTACTCAAATAGCTCAAATATCTGCAATGTTACAAGCAATGGTAGCAGCAGCAGAAAGAATATTTGAATTTTTAGAAGAACCAGAAGAAGTGGAAACTACTAAAGGAAATATAGATACCTCAAAATTAAAAGGCAATGTAGAATTTAGACATGTGAACTTTGGGTATGATCCAGAAAAAACGATTATAAATGATTTTAATTGTAATGTAAAAGAAGGTCAAAAAATTGCAATAGTAGGACCTACAGGTGCAGGAAAAACAACAATGGTTAAACTACTTATGAGATTTTATGATGTAAATAAAGGTGAAATTCTTGTAGATGGTCATAATATAAAAGACTTTAATCGTGGCGAACTACGTAAAATGTTTGGAATGGTACTTCAAGATACATGGTTGTTTGGAGGAACAGTTAAAGAAAACATTAAATATGGTAGAGAAGAAGCAACAGATGATGAAGTAATTCAAGCAGCAAAAGCAGCACATGTACATCATTTTATAAAAACTTTACCAAAAGGATATAATTCTATTTTAAATGAAGAATCAACAAATGTATCAGCAGGTCAAAAACAATTATTAACAATTGCAAGAGTTATACTTGCAAATCCTAAAATTCTGATATTAGATGAAGCAACAAGCTCAATTGATACAAGAACAGAAATTCAAATACAAGATGCAATGGATAATTTAATGAAAGGTAGAACAAGTTTTATAATTGCTCATAGACTTTCTACAATTAAAAATGCAGATTTGATTTTAGTTATGAACCATGGAGATATTGTAGAACAAGGAAATCATGAAGAATTGTTGGCTAAAAATGGATTTTATGCTGATTTATATAATAGTCAATTTGACGAAGAAGAAGAGTAAATGTAAAAAGCATGTGAGATTATACTCACGTGCTTTGTTGTAACACTTTAATTAATGTTACAATTCACGGCTATATAGGACATAGTATATCAATAAATATAGTATTTTTCGGTTCAATACATAATTTAAGAAATTCTAAATTAATTTTTTGGTGTCCTTTCACTTAGTCCTCGCTTTGCTCGACGTGAACATTACCCAAAAAATTAATAA
>CAMMMI010000116.1 GCA_946497905.1 uncultured Clostridium sp. | reverse complement strand
CATCAAATATAATATATGCAAGTATAACCAAATTAAATATCATAAAAAAGACTAATACTTTAGAAGTAGAAATATATTTTGATGAATATATAGAAATTAAAGAAATATGGTATTTTGAAAAATTCCTTAAAGAAAGGTTTCAATTTGAAGAAATAAGCTTAAAAATAAAATATCATGAAGGTGTAGAATTAAAATCAATCAAGCAAGAATGGAAAAATATCATAGCATATATGGCACATAAATACCCTTTAGCAAAACCAATGCTACTATTAAAAAGTGATATAGAAGAAAATGATACACAAATAAATGTAAAAATGCATATAAAAGGAGCAGATTTTTTAAAAGCGAAAAAAACAGATAAGGAATTAGAAAAAGTTTTAAAAAATCTATTTAACAAAGAATATAAAATAAATTTAGAAGAAGAATTGTCTAAAAAAGATATAGAAGAATTGCAAGAAAGTATAGAGAATGTACAAAAAGCAGCAGTTGCATATATAGAAGAGGAAAACAAAGAAAGAATAAATAATGCACTACAAGAACAAGAATATAATGATCCAGACTATATGCCACCAACCGAAATAGACGGATATATACCAGAAGATATGGAAGAAATTCCACCAGATTTAGAATTAGAAAATAACCAAGAATATATAATGGGTAAACCTTCTAAAGGCAAAGAAAAAATGATAAATATTAAAGATATTACAGCAAATGACGGAAAGGTTACAATAGAAGGAAGGTTAGTTACATCAGATATAAGAGAAACAAGAACAGGTAAAGGAATGCTAATATTTGATATATATGATGGTACTGGAATAATAACATGTAAATCATTTGCAAAAGATATTCAAGAAGGAAACGAAATAATAGAAAAAATAAGAACATCAAAAGCAATTAAAGCAACAGGAAAAGCAGGTTTAGACACATATGCAGGAGATGTAACAATAATTGCAAATACTATAATATCAACACAAGCTGATGTTCCAGAACTTCCAGAAGATGATGAAGACACTCCTTTAATATTAGGAAATACAATAAATATAACTGACCCATTAGTAAAAATATCAGAATTAGGTGTAGATGATGGAAAAGTTTCAATAGACGGAGAAATAATAGGAATGGAAGACAGAGAACTAAAATCAGGAAAAACTCTTCTTAGTTTTGATATCTATGATGGTTCAAGTACAATGACATGTAAAGCTTTTTTAAATAAAGAAAATGCAAAAAAAATAATAAAAAGAATGAAAAAAGCAAAAGGTATAAAAATCGCAGGAAATGCACAAATGGATACTTTTTCAAATGAATTGACAGTAATGGCAAATACAATTATAGAAAGTGAAGGAGTAAAAAAAGAAATAAGACAAGATAACTCAGAAGTAAAAAGAGTAGAACTACATATGCATACTCAAATGAGTCAAATGGATGCAATGACTTCTGCAACAGATTTGATAAAAAGAGCCATGAAATGGGGAATGAAGTCAATTGCAATAACAGATCATGGAGTAGTGCAAGCATTCCCAGAAGCACATAAACTTTTAGGATATGATAATCCAGATATGAAAGTTATATATGGAGTTGAAGCATATTTAGCACCAGATAATAGTGCAATAGTTACAAATCCAAAAGGACAAGACATAGATACAACTTATTGTGTATTAGACTTAGAGACAACAGGATTTTCGGCAAAAACAGAGAAAATAACAGAAGTTGGAATAATGAAATATAAAGATGGAGAGGTAATAGACGAATTTTCTTGTTTTGTAAATCCAGAAAAACACATACCAGAAAGAGTAACAGAAGTTACGAATATTACAGATGACATGGTAAAAGATGCAGAAACAATAGACAAAGTTTTTCCTAAAATTTTAGACTTTATAAAAGGTTCTGTACTAGTAGCACATAATGCAGGTTTTGATGTTGGATTTTTAAAACAAAATGCAAAAGTTTTAGGATATGATTTTGATTACACATATCTAGACACATTAAGTTTAGCAAAAGATTTATTTCCAGATTACAAAAAATATAAATTAGGAAAAATAGCAGAAAATCTAGGAATAAAAGTAGAAGTGGCACATAGAGCATTAGATGATGTAGACACAACAGTAAAAGTATTTAGAGTAATGCTTGATATGTTAAAGAAAAGAGGAGCTGTAAAAGTTGAAGATATAGAAAATGTAAGTCAGACAGAAGAAGCAAAAAAAGAAGCATATAAGAAACTAAAAACTTATCATGCAATAATCCTAGCAAAAAATTATATAGGATTACGAAACTTATACAAATTAGTATCATTATCACATTTACACTATTTTTATAGAAAACCTCGTATATTAAAAAGTTTATATCAAAAATATTCAGAAGGGCTGATTTTAGGTAGTGCTTGTGAAGCAGGAGAACTATATCAAGCAATAGAACTTGGAAAACCAGATGATGAAATAGAAGAAATAGCACAAGACTATGATTATTTAGAAATTCAACCAATAGGAAATAATCAGTTCTTAATTAGAAATGGAATAGTAAAAGATGAAGAAGGATTAAGAGATATAAATAGAAAAATAGTAGCACTTGGAGAAAAGCTAAACAAACCAGTAGTTGCAACATGTGATGTACATTTTATGGATCCACAAGATGAAGTATATAGAAGAATATTAGAAGCAGGTCAAAAATATGATGATGCAGATAATCAAGCACCATTATATCTAAGAACAACTGAAGAAATGTTAGAAGAATTTAGCTATTTAGGAAAAGAAAAAGCATATGAAGTAGTAGTAACAAATACAAACAAAATCTCAGACATGTGTGACCAGATAAGTCCGATATCACCAGAAAAATGTCCACCACACATACCAGGATGTGAACAAACAATAAAAGATATAGCATATGGAAAGGCGCATGAGCTATATGGAGATCCACTTCCAGAAATAGTACAAACTAGATTAGATAAAGAATTAGACTCAATAATATCAAATGGATTTTCAGTTATGTATATAATTGCACAAAAATTAGTATGGAAATCAAATGAAGATGGATACATAGTAGGTTCAAGAGGTTCAGTAGGATCATCATTCGTAGCAAATATGACAGGTATAACAGAAGTTAACTCACTTCCAGCACATTATAGATGCCCAAATTGTAAATATTCAGACTTTACAGATTATGGTTACAAAAATGGATTCGACTTACCAGATAAAGAATGCCCAAAATGTGGTCATAAATTAGATAAAGACGGAATGGATATCCCATTTGAAACATTTTTAGGATTTAATGGAGATAAAGAACCAGATATAGACTTAAACTTTTCAGGAGAATATCAAGCAAAAGCACATAAATATACAGAAGTAATATTTGGAAAAGGAACAACATTTAAAGCCGGAACAATAGGTACAGTAGCAGACAAAACAGCATTTGGGTATGTAAAAAACTATTTTGAAGAAAGACACATCCCAGTAAACAATGCAGAAATAAAAAGATTATCAACAGGATGTACAGGAATAAAAAGAACAACAGGGCAACATCCAGGAGGAATAATAGTAGTACCAAAAGGAAGAGAGATATACGAATTCTGTCCAGTACAACACCCAGCAGATGACCCAAACTCAGATATAATAACAACACACTTTGACTACCATTCAATAGACACAAACCTTTTAAAACTAGACATACTAGGACACGACGATCCTACAGTAATAAGAATGTTACAAGACATAACAGGAATAGACCCAACAAAAGTACCATTAGACGACAAAGAAACAATGTCAATATTTAGTTCAACAAAAGCATTAGGAGTAACACCAGAACAGATAAAATCAGAAGTAGGAAGTTATGGAATACCTGAATTTGGAACAAAGTTCGTAAGAGGAATGCTAGTAGATACAAAACCAACAACATTTGATGAATTAATACGTATCTCAGGACTATCACATGGTACAGACGTATGGCTTGGAAATGCACAAACATTAATAGAACAAGGAACAGTAACACTAACAGAAGCAATATGTTGTCGTGATGATATAATGATATATTTAATAAAACAAGGATTACCACCAAATTCAGCATTTAAGATAATGGAAACAGTACGTAAAGGAAAGGCACTAAAAGACCCAGCAAAATGGGAAGAATTTAAAAACTTAATGAAAGAAAACAATGTTCCAGACTGGTACATAAAATCATGTGAAAAAATAAAATACATGTTCCCAAAAGCCCATGCAGCAGCATATGTAACAAATGCATTTAGAATAGCGTGGTTCAAAGTACATAAACCAGAAGCATATTATGCAGCATTTTTTTCAATAAGGGCATCAGATGATTTCGACAGTGAAATAATGTGTTTCGGAAAAGAAAAAGTAAAAAACAAAATGAAAGAAATAGACTTACTAGGAAACAATGCAACACCAAAAGACAAAACAATGTACCCAGTATTAGAACTAGTATTAGAAATGTATGAAAGAGGAATAAACTTTTTACCTATGGACTTATATAAATCACATTCAACAAAATTTATAGTAGAAGAAGATGGCATACGACCACCATTAAATAGCATACCAGGATTAGGAACAATAGCAGCACAAGGAATTGAAAGAGCTAGGCAAGAAGGAAAGTTCATGTCAATAGATGACATGAAGATACGTTCAAAAGTAGGAGACTCGGTAGCAGAATTGTTGAAAAAATTTGGATGTTTAGATGGGATGAGCCAAAGTAATCAAATTAGTTTATTTGGATAATTAGGGGACGTTCCTTTAATCCCTAAAATTCGGGAAAATGGGGACGGACCTCTTCGGG
>CAMMMI010000115.1 GCA_946497905.1 uncultured Clostridium sp. | reverse complement strand
GATTAAGAGTCTGCTGCTCTACCAACTGAGCTAATGGCCCAAATTTTGATTACTTTGTTATTATAATATTTTTTTTATATAATGTCAATACTTAGTTTTCAAAGCGACGAAATTAAGTTTTCGTCGCTTTATACACTAAATTTTATTCTCCACTTGTTGTTTCATCATTTCCTGTAGTTGGTTTTTGTTGTTCTGTATCTACTTTATCTCCTGAATTTGTTGAATCTGTTGTTGTTTGGTCATCTGATGTTGAAGGTGTTGTTGGTGTGCTTGGTTGTGTTTCTGTTGGAGTTGTTGGTGTCTCAGGTGTTGTAGATGTTGCTCCGTTTGTTCCTCTTCTTACTATTCTTGTCATTGCACTATAAGTATCTTTAGATAATAATTTTGTTGAAATGACTTTTCCATTTAATTTTTTGATTATATATGTTTCTGTTATTTGACCATTTGACCCTTTTTGTTCAACTACTTCTTTTCCTGGTGCTAGACTACTATCTTCTACATACTGTGTTGTAAATGGTATTGTAGATATTCTATTTGTTTTAAATTCAAATGTGTATTCATTTTCTTCTTTTATTCCAAAAATTGATATTGTTGCTACTCCATTTTTGCTACTTGCTACTAGTCTTATTGGATATGTTCTAGTATTTTTAAATTTAAAGTCTGTTACTCCATAAACAACTGTTGCATCTCTACCTGGTCCAACATATGATGTTACAAATTGATGATTTCTTCTTTCTACAATTTCTAAATTTGCCATTAATACTGCATTATATAATGTTGAAGATATTTGACAAATTCCTCCTCCTATACCATCTACTACTTTTCCATTTTCATATACTTTACCATTTTTATATCCTGCTGCTACTGTTCTTGGACCTAATGTTTTATTATATGAGAATGTTTCTCCTGGCATTATAACTTTTCCATTTAGTTTTTGGCATGCCAAATTTAAATTTGTTGATCTATCTTTGTCCCCTGGATCATACATAGTAGTAAAATATGATAATCTATCTGGAAATGCTTCCGTTCCTATTTGACTAATAGTTACTTTTGGTTGTGTTAAAGTTAGTGGTATTACATATACATCTTTTTCTTCTTGCAATATTTTTTTTGCTTCTTCTACATCAAAGTCAATTCCTACAACTTCTGGATAAATTGTAAATGGATCTTTTGTATAATATGCATCTTGAGCTTCTTTATATATTTCATCATGTATTTTTTGTATATCTATTTCTTGAGGTTTTTTATTTACAACTGGAATCTCTATATATTCATCATTTAAATTTATATTACTTAACCTTTCTTTAACTAAATCTAATAATTTATCAGTTTCGATACTTATTCCTTCTTTTCCTTTTGTAATTATTAATTCATCTTCTTCAATGGCATATGATGATTCTACAACTACTCCTGGTAAATTAGCTTCCATATCTTGAATAGCCTGTTTAGTTACCTCTTCATTTAAAGACATATTTACATTTATATCTTTTTTTGCAATCAGTGTCATTAATATTTCATAATTATTTATAAATATATTTTCTTTTCTTCCTGTTAAATATGCTTCATTAATTGCATTTTCTATATCATAATTAACTTCCATAATTGTTGGATTTAATGTAGATTCATAATCTTGATATTTTAATTTTAATTCTTGTGCTTTTTTTTCATTGTATGAACTTTCAATTTTTGATTTTGCTTCTTCCTTGGACAATCCTGATATTTCTATTCCTTCTATGGAAATTCCACTAATGATTTTTTCATTATTTATATTAACTAATGCAAATATTGTTGAGAAAAATAATGCGAAAATTATTACAACTCCAATAATAATTGCTGGAACTATCCATCTTTTTTTGTTGTTTTTTCCTTCCATTTTTTTTATTTCTTTTTTATTATTGGTTTTTTTGAATTTTATTTTATCTTCTTTTTCTTTATTTTCTCTACTCATTTTAGTATTTTCTTCTTCATTATCAGATTTTATATCTTCTAGATTCTTACTTGTTGTGTTTTGATTAGCTTTTTTAGACTCCATTCTTTCTTTAATATTTTCATTTTCTTTTATTTCTTTTTCATCCTTTATTAGAACTTCTTCTTTAATGTTTTTTTCTTGCTCTTGATTTTCCTTTGGATTATCCATTTTTTCTTCCTCCAAATTTTCTTTTAATGCATTTTCTTTCATATAAAAAAACCCCTTTTATAATTACTAATTTAATATTATCATAAACTTACTTTTTTGACAATATTTGCACTCCTTTTTTTGAATATACTACACTTATTTAATTATTTTAATTTATTCTATATTAATCATTTTATGTTTTTACTGTTTAATTATTACATTTTGATTACATTATTATTACATTTTGATAATTTTATATAAAATACTTGAATATTGTAGAAAATAATATTATAATGTCCATAGCTAAAGATAAATAAGGAGAGAAAGAAAATGGAATTAACAAAGAATATCTTTTTTAATACTGATAAATTGGTTGAAAATACTAAAGTGAAAATATCTTATACAGGTAAATTTTTTCAGGATGCTTCTGAAGAGGTTTTTATTCATTATGGCTTTGGTATTAATTGGGACAATGTTAATGATATAAAAATGGAAAAAACAGAATTAGGATTCCAAGCAGAAATACAATTAGGTGAAGGAGATTCATTTAACTTCTGTTTTAAAAATGGAAATGATGAATGGGATAATAATAATGGACAAAATTATATTTTTCCTATAGAAAAAGTTCAAGCAGAATTGTTAGTTTTGGAAGATGAACCATTATCTCTTGGTTCTCCTAAAAAATTAAGAAGATCATATTTATGGAGTAAAAAAATTCGTCTAGCAGTATATAAAATTATTACTTATCTTCCTAAATTAATTTCTGGAAACTATAAAAAGAAATCAGCAAACTCTTAATATATATATATAATATTTACTGTATTTTTTTAATAATAAAAAGCGACAACATATGTCGCTTTTTATTATTAAAAAAATTATTTACGTTATTACCCATCCTCCATTTATTGATATTATTTGTCCTGTAGTATAATTATCTTCTATTAACCATTCTACACATTTTGTAATATCTTCTGTTTTTCCTATTTTTTCTAGTGGAATATCCTGTTTTATATCTTCTATCTCTTTACTATTAAAATCTTTTATCATATCTGTTTGTATTATTCCAGGTGCAATTGAATTAACTCTAATATTAGAAGGTCCTAATTCTTTGGCTAGTGCTTTTGTCAATCCATTCATTCCAGCTTTTGAAACTGAATACAAAACTTCTAAAGACGCTCCTACAAGCCCCCATATTGATGATATATTTATAATACATCCATGTTTATTACTAATCATATTAGGTACAACTTCTTGGCTCATAACAAATGCTGAATATAAATTAGTATTTATAACATTATTCCAGTCTTCATCTGTTTCATCTGTAAATAATTTATATTCAGATATACCAGCATTGTTTATTAATATATCTATTTTTTTATATTTATTTAATGCATATTGTACTAATTTTTTTGCTTCTTCTCTTTTTGATACATCTGCTTTTACTATGTCAATATAAATGTCTTTTTTTTCTAATTCTAATTTAAGCTCTTTCATTTCTTTTTCTGACTTATTATAATTTGCTATTACTTTTAATCCTTTTAATGCTAATTTTTTTGTAATTTCTTTTCCAATCCCTCTGGACGCTCCTGTTATTATTATAACTTTTTCCATTTTTAATCATTCCTTTTTATATAGAAATATCATACGATAAAAAATTTATTAATATTTAATGAGAATACCTGTAATTTGCCTGTAAACTTATTATTAAAAATCTTTTATTTTTTCTTGACTTTTTACTCCTAAATAGACTATAATAAATATAGGAAATGACAAATCCACAAACGTGGTTTTGCCAATATAAAGATTTAATAAACCATTAGCTCGGCAATAGCAGAATGGTTTATTTTTTTATTTATGTAGTTGCTTATCAACCCAGTTCTTATATAGAACTGCTGTCAAGGCAACGTTTAATGTTAAAGATAATATTAGCAATATTATATAAAACAGTATTACTTTAACCATAAACATCACCACCCTTCCTACGAAGATTCGTAAAATTAGGTGGCAAAACCACATCTGCTAACTATCATTTCCTATTCTAATTATTTTACAATATTATTTTTATCTTGTCTATAAATTTCATTAAATTTATAAATATATTTTTAACCTTCAAGACAAATTATAATTTTTATTTTTTTCGTTGATTATTATAATGTTTCAGCAAGTGAAACTTGCCTCTTTTTACTTAAAATATCAGTAGTATATTTTTTATTTTGTTTAAGTATAAAAGCTACTAAAATTGCAATAATAAAGAGTAATAAATAAATCAAATAATACATTATTACCACCTCCTACTAATAAAGTAAAGTGCTTACTATAAGTCTCTATTTATCTTATAACTTCCGTTGTTGTGGTATGTTATAAAACTTTCAAACATAATACAATAGTATAAAGTTATGGTCAAGGAGGTGGCAGAGATTTCAACAAAAGCAAGACAGATATTAGCAAATAATATTGTGTATTATAGAGTTAAAAATAACTGGTCTCAAGAATATTTTGCTGAACTTTTAGGCACAAGTTCAGGATATGTTTCTGAAATGGAAAATGCTAAAAGAAACATATCAATAGATTATATTGACCATCTTGCTCATGTTTTTAAAATTGAGCCACACGAACTATTATCAAATAGTTTGACCGTGAGTAAAAGGCGAATACCTAGACATAAGAGATAAGTAC
>CAMMMI010000114.1 GCA_946497905.1 uncultured Clostridium sp. | reverse complement strand
ACATGGTCGCTTAGCTCAGCTGGGAGAGCATCTGCCTTACAAGCAGGGGGTCACAGGTTCGAGCCCTGTAGCGACCACCAAGTTTTTACGGCCCGGTAGTTCAGTTGGTTAGAACGCTAGCCTGTCACGCTAGAGGTCGACGGTTCGAGCCCGTTCCGGGTCGCCATTTTTTTATATATGGCTTCATAGCTCAGTTGGTAGAGCAGAGGACTGAAAATCCTCGTGTCAGTGGTTCGATTCCACTTGAAGCCACCATAAACTATATCGTCTAACCAGACGAAAAATGATAAAATCGACCATTTGGGTCGATTTTTTGTGTAAACAATATATTTTTGTATAAACAATATATAGAGAAGAAAATACAAAAAAGTTTGTTAATACACATATGATTGGAGGTTTCAAATGGAAATAAATTACCCACCATATACAATAACTGATAAAATGTTAAATTATGTGTCAGATATAATGAAAAAAATAGGAGAAGCTAATTATTTTGAAAGTTTAAATAGATACCCAGAATTAAGAAGAAAATCAAGAATAAGGTCAATACATTCATCTTTAGCAATAGAAAATAACCAATTATCATTGTTTCAAGTTGAAGATGTAATAAATGGAAAACCTGTAATTCGGAGAACAAAAAGATATACAAGAAGTAAAAAATGCTTATGAAGCTTATGAACAAATTGATAAAGTAAATCCATATTCTGTAGAAGATTTAAAGAAAATACACGGAATATTAACTTTTCTAATTGAAAAAGATGCAGGTAAATTCAGAAATCATGGCGAAGGTGTTTATGATGGAGATATATGTATTTTTACATGTCCACCACATAGATTAGTACCTAGTTTAATGGATAACTTATTTAATTGGATGAATGAAGTAAAAGATAAAATAAATCCACTTATTCTATCATCTATATTTCATTATGAATTTGTATTTATACACCCATTTCATGATGGAAACAGAAGAACAGCAAGATTATGGCAAACTGTAATTCTTTCACATTGGGAAAAAGCATTTACTTATTTACCTATTGAAAGTATGATAAAGAAAAATCAAGAAGAATATTATACTGCTATTCAAAATTGTAATAATGCTGGAAATTCAACAGAATTTATAGAGTTTATGCTAAAAATGATAAATGATACAATAGATGAAATGAATAATTCAAAAGAAATGAAAGATAAATCTATGCTATTGCTTTCTGAAAATGAACAAAAAGTATTAGAATGTATTAAGAAAAATGTTATTATTGGAGCAAAAGAAATTATAGAACAAACTAAAATAGCAGATAGAACTGTTAGAAGAATATTAAAGAAATTTGTTGATAATAAAACGATTGAAAGTGTTGGAAATACTGAAAAAACACCAAATAAAAAATACAAATTGGCAGAGTAGTGGCAGAGTAGTGGCAGAGTTGAAGAATAATGGTACTAACTTCATTATTCCTTTTTATGTTATAAAATTACAAAAATATTAAATTTATACTACATTAAGATTGGAAGAATCGTTAGAAAAGCAATTAAAGAAACAGGGCAGAACAATGCCAGAAAATTTCCTTACACCTAAAAAGAGTTTGAAAGAATTAGAAAAAGAAAACAAAAAAATTAGGAAAGAAATAAAATACTTTCATTGTAAAACATTAATATTGTTAGAAAAACATTAAATAATAAAAAAGCAATTACATTTATTTTTTAATAAAGTAATTGCTTTTTTAATCATCTTCAAAATCATTACTCTGGAACAGAGGATCATTAAAAAAATCTTCAATACTAATGTTTAATCCTCTACAAATTCTTAATATAGTTAAAGTTGATATATTTGTTTTTGGTCTAACTTTTAAATTGGCAAGAGTAGATTGAGTAATTCCACATATAGTACAAAGTTTATTAATTGTAATATTCTTTTCATTACATAAATTATTAATTCTTATTTCAATAGCATCTTTTAAAAACATTGCAAACTCCATAAATTAATTTATTAAAAGTATATCAAAATATATTTTAAAAACTTAACTCTACAGAGTTGACAAAGCGGAATTTTTGAGATAAAATATTAATAAGTATAAAGAGAAGGGAGAAATTTATATGGAACAAGAAAGAAGTAAACAAGTTAGAGAAACATTTAGGGAAAAAGATATGCAAAAAAATCATAAAATAATAAGAACGTATTATAATCAATCTTCATTAAAAGAAGATATTGGATATCAGATGTCTGACTTAGAGCCTTATACAGAAAAAGAGTTAGAAGCGTTAGGATTTAAAGTAATATATCCTGCCGAACTATCAGAAGATAGAGTTTCTAGGATGAGTACTAGAGAAAAATATTTTTATGATTATCAAATGAAGGAAGCACTTATTATAGATGGAAAAGAACAAAGTCATTCTTTAGAACTTGCAAAGATAATATCAAACCATTATCTTTCAGCAGATACTATTCCACCAGGTTACTGGGGGATAGATGAAACTGGTACTTCTCTTACAAAGGATATTGAATTTGATCATTATAAAGAAGGAACAGCTGAAAAATTACAAGAATTATTAAGTGATATAGGAGTTAATCCTACACTTGATGGCGAAAGTATAACTATTTCATCAGATATACCATATCCTACTGTAAGAAAATCAAAATTTGAACAAATATATGATAAAGCAAAAGGAAAAATACAAGGAACTTTCGCAAAATTAAAAGCTCTTGTAAAGCCAAAAGACCAAGTTAAAGAAAACAATACAAATGAACGTGAATAAATAAACTAAAGAAAGGAAAAATAGAATGTTTGATAATAGTTTTAATAAAAAAGCTTTTTCAGAGATCATTGAAATATTAAATCATACTGATAAACAATTAGTTGAAAAAATCCCGGATACTTTTATAAAGTTTTTATTTGAAAATATGGATAAAGAATATGAAGTTGAAATTAACTTTTTCAATGAAAACTGGGAAGAGACCATTCTAGAAGAAACAAAAGCTATTTTAGCACTTATATATAGAGATTATATTGTATCTGCTGAAGAAAGAAAAGATTTGTTAATTGAAGAAAAAAGAGAACGAGAAAGACAAGAAAGCGAATTAAGAGAGAAATACAATCCAGATAATTTGTTTAAAAATAAACACTCTGAAATTCCAAATGAATTTACAGAAAATACTCAATTAATAGAAATACATCAATATCCATGGTATAGAAGGTTATATCAAAAAATATTGTCTATTTTTGGAATACGAAATAAATAATAAAAATTTGAATAGTTTTACTATACAATGCTAAAAAGTATTGGGATTCAAAGAATTTAATGATATATAGAGAAGAAAATACAATATCAGAATATAAAAATCTATCAAAATAGAAAAAATCAAATAGTGTGTTTAGCTATTTGATTTTTTCTCTATATCCATTTTACCATTTTACCATAAAATCTAAAATAAGTATCAAACAATATATATAAAATAGGCTTGCTATCTAAAAATAGAATAGTGCAAACTTAAATTTAGCTTGAAATTTTTATATACTTAATATATAATGAATGCACATTATAAATAAAAAACAAAAAGATATGATAAAACAAAAAAATAAAATATAACATATAAAAATACAAAATTCAAAGGAAGAGGTAAAATGAGAATACTAGGAATAGACCCAGGGTTTGCAATAACAGGATATAGCATAATAGACTATATAGGAAACAAATTCAAATTAATAACATCAGGAGCAATCCTAACAGACGCAAAAACATCATTTCCATTAAGACTAGAAAAAATTTATTACGAACTAAAAGACATAATAGACAATCATCAGCCAGATTGTATGTCAATAGAAGAACTATTTTTCAATAATAATGCAAAAACAGCAATAAATGTAGCACAAGCAAGAGGAGTAATATTAATGACAGCAAGAATAAATAAAATAGACACATACGAATATACACCACTTCAAGTAAAACAAGCAGTAGTAGGATATGGAAGAGCAGATAAAATACAAGTACAAAGAATGGTAAAAATGATTTTAAACACTGAAAAATTACCAAAATTAGATGACATAACAGATAGCATGGCTATTGCAATTTGCCATGCACATTCTGCAAAATTTGCCGAAAAGCTTTAAAATAGAGGAAAAATAAATATAGGATAACTCAAAATCCTAAATCTGTTATACAAGGATGAGTAAAATTGAAAAAAATAGAAGAAATAGAAAAAGATTTAAATGCTGAAAAATTAGAAAATATATATTTGCTATATGGAGAAGAAGAATACTTAATAGAAACCATTATAAATAAAATAAAAAAAATATTTGGAGAATGTATAAAAGGAATAAATTATATTTTAATAGATGATACTAATATAAATAATATAATATCAGATATAGAAACACCAGCTTTTGGGTATGAAAAAAAGCTAATAATAGTGAAAAATTCAGGAATTTTAAAAAAAGAAGGAAAAAGAAAGAATATAGAATTATCTAAGATAAAAGAAAGATTAAATTTATATATAAAAGAAAATATAGAAATTATAAAACAAAGCACAATAATTGTATTTGTAGAAGAAGAGGCAGATGTAAAACAAGAATTGTATAAAACAATAGATAAACTAGGAACAGTATGTAAATTCGACTTCCAAAATTTAGCACAATTACAAAAAAGATTAAAAAGTATATGTAATTTATATGAAGTAAAAATAAGTGATTATGATTTAAAATATTTTATTGAATGTGCTGGAACAAACATGCAAAATTTAATAAATGAAATAAGAAAATTAATAGAATACAAAGGAAATGGCGGAGAAATTGTTAAAGAAGATATTGACAAACTAACCATAAAAAAATTAGAAAGTGTAATATTTG
>CAMMMI010000113.1 GCA_946497905.1 uncultured Clostridium sp. | reverse complement strand
TATCAAAATACATTGATTTATTAACTGCATCATATTCTTCATTTATTCCTAAATAGTTATTAAATCCACATACAAATATTAATTTTTTAACTTTTACTTTATTTTCAGTTAAAAATTTTGATATGAATACTGGTGCAATACTATGTGCTATTATTATTGTATTTTCATTGATTAATCCCAAACCTAAATAATATTTAAATAATTTACTCCAATTCTCATAATTTTGATAACCAACTCCTATTGGAAATTGTGGTACATATACTTGTTTTCCGTCTGATGATATAAAATCTTGTAACCAACTAAACCAATTTCCAAATGGACTTCCAAAACTTCCATGTATTATAAAATAATTTCCTTGCATTTTTCAACGCTCCTATCTCATTTCTTTTAGTAATTTTTCTAAAATACTGCAACACCATCTTCATCATTAGATAGAGTAATTTCATCTGCTTTTTCTTTAACAATATCAATAGCATTTCCCATAGCTACTTTATATCCTACTTGTTCAAACATTGCTAAATCATTGTTATCATCACCTATTGCAATAGTTTCCTCTTTTTTTATATTTAGAATTTCTAACATCTTTTTTACTGCAATTCCTTTGTTAGAATCTATATTAGCAATATCACAAAATACTGTTTTATCATCTTTGAATTTAATATCTAATAAACTTTTATGCCTATTTTTTATTTCTATATTTTCTACTTTTTCAATTTTAGGTATTAAATTTTTTATTTTATCAAAGTCACTATCTGCAATAGTACATTGGACAACAGCATTTTTATTTACAAAATCTTTTATATTTTCTTCTAATTTTCTCTCTTGATCTGCATGTTTTACTTTATTTACTACTCTACTATCTCCAACATTCATAATAAATCTAACATTTTCTGGATTGGCTATTTCATATAGTTTTATTAAGGCTTCTTTATTCATTTCATTCACATATAAAATTTTATTTTGCTCATAATCATATATGTTTCCACCACTTGATGTTATGATATATTTGCTAGCAAAACACTCTCTACTTATTTCCTCTGTATATTTTCTTGGTCTTCCAGAACATAAAATAACTAATATTCCTTTTTGACTAACCTTTTTTATAGTTTGTATTGTTCTTTCTGATAGATTTCTATTACTGTCCCTTAATGTTCCATCAATATCTATAAATATCGCCTTTATCATAAACTTAAACTCCTTTTAATTTATTTCTTATATATTCAAACAACTTATTATATTCTTCTTCATGTATTAATAATCCTTCAGTTTTACTTGCAACCATCTTCTCTAATTCTTCAAAATATACATATTTAACTTCTGATACCTCTTCATCTTCAAAGATATAGTCATTAACTTGTTTATTACATTTTAATAAATAAACATATCCAAATTCCTTATTTTTAGGATTTTTTGTACTTTTAATAGTAGCAACATATTCTAATTTGTTTTCTTTTACTTCAAATCCTAGTTCTTCTTTTAATTCTCTTATTGCTCCCTCTAGTACACTTTCTCCTGCTCTTATATGTCCTGCAGCTGATATATCCCAACAATTTGGATGAGACTTCTTACTTGCACTTCTTTTTTGTAATAATAATTCTTCCTTATCATTTATAATCCATATATGTGCTGTTCTATGAAAATTACCATCATCATGTGCTTGTTGTTTTTCTTTTACTTTTCCCATTGGATTATTATTTTCATCAAAAATATCTATATATTCCATTGTTCTCTCCTTCATCAAAAAAATATATTTTCTTCTAAATCATCTGGATGTTTTAATTCTGTCTGTAAATCTTCCCAAAGAAATAAAGGATAATTGTATTCTACATTTAACTCTTTACATTTTTCTTTGCTAAATTCATTATTGCCATTATAATAAAATGCTACATCTTCATATTTTGCAATATCTCTAAAATCTCTACTACCATATTCCTTTGTTAAGCAAACATATAATATTTTGGCATTTTTATATCTATTTTTTATTTCATTTATGCAAATTTCTACACTTGTTCCTGTACTATGCATTGCTTCAACCAATAAAAATACTGGCTCTTTTTTATTTATTTCTATTGAATCAAATGGATTAAAAATCATTTCAATTTTGTTCTCACCATTTTTATAAGCTATATGTTTAACTTGCATAGGCAAAAATTTTATTATGTTTAACTTATTAGAAATATATGTTGCTGGTACTGCACCACTTCTTAAAACAGGACATATATAATCTATTTTTATTTTATTATCTTGAATATATTTTCTTAAATGGTTGCATAATTTGTCTATATGTTGTAAAAATTCATTATGTTCCATTCTTTTATAATTTTTCTGCATTTAAAACTCTCCTTATAAATCTGCATAATTCTTTATGTTTAATTTATATCACAAATCAACAATTTTTCATAGTATTTTACCAATATTTCCAAACATATTTATCCTTACATTTGCTTAATTGCCATAAAATCTCCAATAGAAATAATGTCAAGAGTGAACGATAGTGAGTTTATTTACTCTTGATATTATTTCTATTGGAGATTAAACTTACTGTGCAAATGTATAAGACAAAAAAATAAGCATCAGCACATATCTACCGACACTTAAATTTATAAAGATTCCCTATAACTTATTTTATAAATTCTTTCTAGCAATTGAAATAACTGATAATTTTACATATCTACAATTCAAAACAACCTATATATGTCATGCTTATCATAGACACAATCTCAAATTTCCCAGCATTTCAAACACTTTTATCAATTTTCCAAAATTTCATTTATGTGTTTCCACTTACCACGTCTGCAAGTACTTTAACTTTCACATTCGAATTTTGATGTTTTTCTCTTCCATATCTTCCTTTTTTCTCAAAAGTTATAATCTCTGAAAACATATTAAAATCAAGTATTACCTGTCCTTCTTTAGTTGTAGCACTGCCACGCATTCCACATGTGTTCTGCTAAAGATCTTTTGAGATTTTTAAGTGTATGTTGAGTAACTTTAAAACCTTGTAATTCTAATGGATTTTGTTACTTTTTTATTAAATTTTAGCAATGATAACATTTCCCAATTTTAAGGCTTTTTTGTAAATTATTTTTACTTTGGTTAGATTTTAGTTAGATGTTATTAGTAACAGATTACTTGCTATTTATGATATCAACTTATATTATAATATGGATTTAATGACTTATAATATGGAACACCTGCTTTTGGAAATTCGTATTTTTCTCCTTTTTCTACATCATTAATAACTTTTGAAGCAGGTTCTAAATAACTATCTATATTATCAGCAAAACTAATTATAATTACTTCTAACATTTTTGTTTCTACGAAAATCCCCTCTTCTCTAAACTCTTTCATATGATTTCCTATCATATGTAAAACTTGATTTTTAAAGTGTTCTTCAATTTCATATTTACTTAAATAATTATCTACAATATGTGTGCCCTCGTATGAATGCCCTAATAATTCTGCTCCATTACCTTTTCTTGCTATATAATTTTTACTCTCAAAAAAGTCATTATACTCATTAGTTTTTCCTATGTCATGTAACAAAGCACCAAATATTATTAAATCCATATCTATGTTTAAATTTGAATACATTTTTGCAATATGATAAGAGTTTCTAGTTACACAATATATATGATATAGCAAACCTCCTTTAAAATAATGATGTCTACCTGGTGTTGCAGGCTTATTCATTAATTTTTCTTTATAATCAATATATATTTCTTGACAACATTCTTTTAATATTGGATTTTTTATCTTATTACTATATTCAATACATTCATTATAACATTCTTCTATTTCTTTATCAGTCATTTGTTTTAGCTCCTTTTTTATTTATATATTCTTTTAATATATATCTTTGATATTCATGAAAAAGTTTATCTTTATATTCTTTTGGATTTACCCATAAAACACTATGATCTTTTTCTATAGGTTCAGCTATTTCCTCATCAAAATTTGCAATATAGAATGTTGCCGTTACATCTAATGGACCTCTTTTTCCTCCATCAGTCCATGCATTAACTTTTTCAAAATATTTGATATTTTTTATACTATATCCTGATTCTTCTATTACCTCTCTTTTCAATGCTTCAATTTCTGTTTCTTCATTTTCTATTCCTCCACCTAAAAAGAAATAACTTTTTCCTTCTGTAGCTATTGCTATTTTTTTATCTTCTTTTCTCTCCATTATCGCATAAGAAGCAAATCTTTTAGTATATTTTACTCCTTCTACTTGATTTCCTATTCTTACCATATTTTTCCTCCTATTTTTGGTATCATTTATTATTCAATAAAACGTAACTGTTTTATTGTTTCTTCTCCTATAATTTCATTTGCCAATTCTACTAATTCATTCCATAACATTATTTGCCCTTTATGATGAGTATCTATGCCATACAAATCTTTTATATTATATTTTGTAGCAATGTTCCAAAATTCTTCACAAGGGTAAAAAACTTTTTGTAACTTCTCTTTTTGTTTTTCATTGTTTAGCACTCTATTTTCAAAATAAGTCTGCATGCCCACATTTACAATTTTTCAAATTCTATCATATTTTCTATAAATTTACAAGAGAAAGAATTGCTTACATTTCAGTATTTTTTAAGAAGAATACACCGAAGTGTACGCACTCTGCATTTTATCTGCATAAAAATAATTTTTGTAGAGCATTAGAAAGCTTGTCTTTCTATATATTCACAGGAAAGCCTCTGCTTTCCTTATCCTGCCCTTAAATTTTTTTGAAATTTAAGGGCTACAAAAATTCTGCTCAAAATATTTTTGTTACTTTGAAACAAATAATAATATTTTTTACTGTTTCATATAGTCATTATTTTAAAATTCATAAAATCTAAAAAACGTTA
>CAMMMI010000112.1 GCA_946497905.1 uncultured Clostridium sp. | reverse complement strand
TTGTGTGCATTTGTTAGAGCGAAGCGATGTTCTTGAATAGGAAAAACTCGATTTTCCTATTCAAGAACAAATAAATTCTAAAATTATCAAATAGAATAATCTCAAATTTATTTTGAGTAATAACTACTTAGAATTTTAGAATTTATTTGTTCCTTCATTAATATTTTTAATTACTAATTTTGGACGCGTCCCCAAATTGGTAATTACATTTTTCTAAATACCCCTGCTACTTTTCCTAATATTTCACAATCAGGTACAATTATTGGGTCCATTGTACTATTTTCTGGTTGAAGTCTAATATGATCTGTTTCTTTATAAAATGTTTTTACTGTTGCTTCATCTCCTATTAATGCAACTACTATTTCTCCATTATTAGCATTGTTTTGTCTTTTTACTAATATGTAATCTCCATCTAATATACCAGCTTCTATCATACTTTCTCCTCTAACTGTAAGCATAAAACTTTCTGAGTTTCCTACGAAGTCAATTGGTATTGGAAATGTGTCTGTTACATTTTCAACAGCTAAAATTGGTTCTCCTGCTGTTATTTTTCCTATTATAGGAACTTCTACTAATTCTTTTTGTGTATAGAAGTCTTTGCTAGATGTTTTTTTAGGTTCTCCTGTTCTTCCTTTTAATAATCTTAATGTTCTTCCTTTTTTGTCTTGCTTTTTGATATATCCTTTTTCATCTAATTTTGATAAATATCCATGTACTGTTGCTGTAGAGCTTAATCCTACTGCTTTTCCTATTTCTCTTACTGATGGTGGATACCCTTGTGTCATTATTTGTTTTTCAATAAATCTTAATATTGCTTTTTCTCTTGAATTTAATTCTGGTTTTTTTCTTGGCATATTATTCACTCCATTTCTCGTATTTTTTGTTATCATATCATACAAACAAAAAAATGTCAAACATATTTTTGACATTTTTAAAATTTAATATTATTTAAGTAAAACTTCGTAATTTTTTGTTTACCATAAATACTATTTTTATTTAATATAAATACTAGGATCTACTTGGACATTATCTTTTAATATTTCAAAATGTATATGAGGTTCATCTGCAATTTCAAATACCGCCGTATTTCCAACTGTACCTATGGCTTGACCTTTCTCAATTTTTTCGCCTTCTACTACAAATTCAGAAGTTAATAAATTTGAATATATTGTTTGAAAATTATCATCATGTTCTACTACTACTGTTAAACCATATCTTGGGTCATTTTTTATTGATTTTACTGTTCCTGCTTCTGCTGATTTAACAACTGTTGTTTTGTCTGCTTTTATATCAATTCCCAAATGGGTTGTCCATTCTTCTAGTGTATTAGAATATATAAGATTGTCTTTTGCATATTCTCTTACTATATCACCTTCCACTGGTTTTTGAAAAGATAATTCTTTTTTTGTTTCCTTTGTTTGTGTTTCTGTGTTATTTGTTGTGTCTGCATTAGTTTCATTAGTTATAGTATTAGTAGATATATTTTGCGTATTAGTTGTATTACTTGATGTATTTGTCATATTTGAAGTATTTACATTACTTGAATTAGTAGCATTATTTTCCTGCTCAACTTCATTTACTGATTTCCCTATTTCAGTTCCTGTACTTTGTGTTTCATCTTCATTATCTGTAGCTTTTGCCATTTGTTCTAATGTCATCGTACTGTCTTTTACTTCATCGTTAATATTTTTACTGTACATTAATATTGCAAATACAATTAATGCCAAAACTGCAATTCCAATTAGAGTATATAATATAATTTTATCACTTATTGAACTCCCATCATTGTTTTTCATTCTTGAACTTCTTCTCATATAATCCTCCTCCAATACTTTATTAATTAAAGTATTTACCATTTTTAGAAGATTATACATATTATAGAAAATTTATATCTTTAATTTCTACACCACTATAAAAATGTTTTATAATTTCATCATATGTACTTCCTTGTTTTGCCATACTATCAGCTCCTGTTTGACTCATTCCTACTCCATGACCATATCCTTTTACCACAAATTTTATCTTTCCATCAACTTTTTGGATTTCAAAATTTGTGGATTTAAGTCCAAAAATTGTTCTTGCTTCTGTTCCTGCAATTTCATGATTTCCAAATTTTATTGTTTTTACTCTGCCACTATCTGTATATTCTAAAATTTTAATATCTTCATCATTATTAAAATCTATTTGTATATCTTCATATTTTTCTTTTAATTTGTTAATTACATCATCATATGATAATTCAACTTCTGAATTATATTGTTGATATCCTTCTTCTCCTGCTGTTTCTACAACCTGTAAATATGGAAGTCCTGTTCCTCCCCACACATTTACTGGTACTTCTGTTTTTCCTCCACTATTAGCATGAAAAAATGCATTTATAGGTTCATTATTATATGTAATAACAAGTCCTTTTGTTGTATTTACACAATCTTGTATTTTTTTCCAATTATCTTCTCTTTTACTTTCTTCCCACCTTGAAAATCTAACATCTTTTGAAACCCATGCTTGACAACAATTAGAATCATCACAAATATCTGCATTATCATGTTTCTTATTTTTTATTTTATAAATAGTATATGTTCTTGCAACAACAGCTTGTGCCTTTAAAGCTTCTATTTCATAATCAACTGGCATTTCTGCTGATACCACATGATATAGATACTCATCAATGTTAACATCTTCTACTTCTCCTGTTTCATGATGTAATAACTTTATTGTTCCATAATTTTTATAATTGTATTCCGCATTTTGTGCCTCTGCATTTTCTTGGTCTTGTTGATTTGTGTTGTCTTCTTGTGTTTCACTTATTTCATTTTTTTCATCACCAATAAAAGCTAGTTGTATAGCTCCTTTTGTGAGAAATGCTGGCAATATAAAGCAAATAAATATAAATATAATCAGATAAATAAAAAACTTTTTCATACTCTCCCTCTTTGTGCCAAAGGGGACGGGCTATTTTGGCAATTTGCCTTATTCAATCTTTTACCAGAGGAAACGACCTATTTTGACAGATTGCCAAAATAGCCCGTCCCCTTTGGCACTAAGCTCCGTCCTTCTAATCCTATTTTCATTTTATTCAAAATTTTTCTTTCTATTCTCGAAACTTGAACTTGTGTTATTCCTAAAATTTTAGCAACTTGTGATTGCGTTTTTTCTTTATAATATCTTAATAATATAATCTCTTTATCTCTCATTTCTAAGTTGTTAATCATTTGAGTTATTGCTAATTTATTAGTAATTAATTCTTCTTGATTGCTATTATTTGATAATTTTTCTATTAAATTTATTGTATTTCCATCTTTATGATTTGTGTAAGTTGTACTTTCTAAAGAATCTACATTATTATTTGATTCCATTGCTAATAAGATATCTTCTTTTGAAACTTTTAGTTCTTTAGCTATTTTATTTATTGTTATTTCTTCACCTTTTTTATAGAAATATTCTTTTTGTAGTTCTTTTATTTTTATACTCAATTCTTTTATACTCCTACTAACTTTTATTGGGCCATCATCTCTTATATATCTCTTGATTTCTCCTATCATATATGGTACTGCATATGTTGATAATTTCACATCATAATTTGTATCAAATCTTTTTATTGATTTTATAAAACCCATACAACCTATTTGGTATAAATCATCTAATTCATATCCTCTGCCATTAAATCTTTTTACAATACTCCATATTAAACCATTATTTTCTTTTATTAATATTTCTAATGCTTCTTTGTTTCCGTAATTGGGCTTTTTCTATTAATTGAATTAATTCTTTATTCATTTTAACCCCTACTTTACATTAATCTTTTGTTATCATTAAAAAATCTTGATTATCCTCCTCTTCTTCATTTGCTTTACTTATAATTTTAGACATTTTAACCTTTGTTCCTAAACCTACTATTGATTCAACTTCCATGGTATCCATAAAATTTTCCATTATAGTGAATCCCATTCCTGACCTTTCTAAGTTTGGTTTTGTTGTATATAATGGTTCTTTAGCAATCTCTATGTTTTCTATCCCTTTTCCATTATCTGATATCTCTATTATTATTTCATTCTCTTTTAATCTTGCCATTATTTTCACTATACCTTGTTTATTTTCGTATCCGTGAATAATACAATTTGTTACAGCTTCTGAAACTGCTGTTTTTATATCTGATAATTCCTCTATAGTTGGGTCTAACTGTGAGGCAAAAGCTGCTACAGAAATTCTTGCAAATGCTTCATTTGATGATTTACTTATAAACTCTAATTTCATTTCATTATCAAATTGTTCTTTCATTATATTTTTTCCTCCTTTTCCCTTTTGGGTCATGTCCCCCAAAAGAGAATTTTGATTAGCTAACTGCTAGCTCTGTAATTGGTATCAATTTTAATATACCACTCATTTCAAAGATTTTCTTTACACTACTTGTTAAGTTTGCCACTTCTAATTGCCCACCTAACATGTTTGCGAATTTGTATCTACCTATTATTAGACCTATTCCCGCACTATCCATGAAAGTAACATTATCAAAATCAAATACAACTCTTTTAGGCATATATCTTTCAATCTCATAATCTGCTTTCCTCCTTATCTTTTGAACGCTAAAATCATCTATTTCTTCTGTAATTTTAAAAACTAGAAGCTTGTCCTTTTCATAAAATTTTGATTCCATTTTTTATTTTATTTCCTCCTTTTAGTTTTTACAGTTTGTATTATAATATTTTTTACAGTTTTTTCCAAGAGTAAAATTTTAGAAGTTTTGTCGATATTTTAGAAGTTTTCGACAAAAAATAAGGGACGTTCCTTTTATCCCTAAAATTCGGGATAATGGGGACGGACCTTGAACAAATCGGAAAGCCCTAACATTTGTACAACTTTTAACATTTATCTTAGGCTT
>CAMMMI010000111.1 GCA_946497905.1 uncultured Clostridium sp. | reverse complement strand
AAGTTAGCTCAATGGATAGAGACATTATTAAAAAAATTTCATGTCTTTATCCTGGTATGTAGATTTTATAAAATTACAAATGTGAATAAAATTTATAAAGATATCTAATTCAAAAATCTCAGATTTAAGTTGAGATATATTAGATATCTTTATTATTTTTGTAAACTTTTAATATATTTTACATAATATAAAATAAGGGTAAATTAAAAGGAGGCAAAAGATGGAAAATATATTAGAAGTAAAAGGAATTAGTAAAAAGTATCAGAGTAAGAAAAGTGAAATTTTAGCCATAGATAATATAAATTTTAGAGTAAAAAAAGGAGAATTTGTCTCAATAATAGGACCAAGTGGATGTGGAAAATCAACACTATTATCAATAATAGCAGGATTGGAAGATAAAACAGCCGGAGAAATCTACATAGAAGGAGAAAAAATAGAAGGAATATCTGATAAAGTAGGTTATATGTTGCAAAGAGATTGTTTATTAGAGTGGAGAACAATTTTATCAAATACAATGTTAGGCCTAGAGATAAAAGGAAAAAATAATAATGAAGCAAAAGAATATGTAGAAAATTTGCTAAAAAAATATAATTTGTATGATTTTAAAGACAAATATCCATCAGAGTTATCAGGAGGAATGAGGCAAAGGGTAGCATTAATTAGAACACTTGCTGTTAAGCCAAAAATATTATTATTAGATGAAGCTTTTTCAGCATTAGACTATCAAACTAGAATAATGGTTACAAATGATATTTACTCAATATTAAAAAAAGAGAATATAACAGCAATAATAGTAACACATGATATATCAGAAGCAATAAGTATGTCAGATAGAGTAATGGTACTAACTAAAAGACCAGGTACTATAAAAGATATCCATAAAATTAATTTTGAGATAGAAAACCGTAATCCTATAAATTGTAGACAAAGCCCTAAATTCAGTAAATATTTTGATACTTTATGGAAGGAGCTGGGAGTAGATGAATAATTTTTTAATCTCAAAAGAAAGAAAGCAGTATTTAAAAAGTAAAAGAAAAAAGAAACTATTAGTATTAATAACTCAAATATCAGTTTTGATAATATTTCTAGCAGTTTGGGAAATACTTGCAAATAAAAAAATAATAGACAGTTTTATAACAAGTCAGCCAAGTAGAATATTCGAAACATTTATGAATTTAGGATCAAATGATTTATTAAAACATATAGGAGTCACCACCTATGAAACAATAGTAGGATTTTTATTAGGTACAATATTAGGAATAATAATAGCTATAATATTATGGTGGTCAGATTTTTTAGCAAAAGTATTAGACCCATATTTAGTAGTTTTGAATAGTTTACCAAAAGTAGCTTTAGGTCCAGTTATAATAATATGGGTAGGCGCAGGAACACCAGCAATTATAGTAATGGCAGTAGCAATATCTTTAGTTGTAACAATATTAGAAAATTTAAATGGATTTTTAAGAACTGACAAAGAATTAATAAAAATGGCTAGAACATTTAAAGCTTCCAAACTACAAATATTATTAAAAATAATAATACCAGCCAATATATCTACATTTATAAATTCTTTAAAAGTAAATATAGGATTATCGTTAGTTGGAGTAATATCAGGAGAGTTTTTAGTATCAAAAGCAGGATTAGGATATTTAATAGTATATGGAGGTCAGGTATTTAAATTAGATTTAGTAATGACAAGTGTTTTGATATTAGGAGTATTAGCTGGAGTAATGTATGCAGGAGTATTATTATTAGAAAAATTTATCCTAAAAACTAAAAAAGTACAAGTGAAAAAATAGTATAAATATAAGATAGGGGGTTTTCAAGTTGAAAAACAGGATAATACTAGTATTATTAGTAATAGTATTAATAGCAGGAATAATCTCAATAGTTATGATTAATAAAAACAAAGATACACAAACATCTGAAACACTAATCAAAGTAAATGAAGTAACACGTTCAGTATTTTATGCACCTCAATATGCAGCAATAAATAATGGATATTTTAAAGAAAATGGAATAGAAGTAGAGTTATCTACAGGTCAAGGAGCAGACGCTGTAATGACAGCGGTTTTAGCTGGGCAATGTGATATAGGATTTGCAGGACCAGAAGCGTCAATATATGTATATAATGAAGGAAAAGAAGATTATACACAAGTTTTTGCACAAATGACAAAAAGAGATGGATCATTTTTAGTTGCTAAAGAAAATACAGATAATTTTAGTTGGCAAGATTTAAAAGGTAAAACGGTAATTCCAGGTAGAAAAGGTGGAGTACCATATATGACATTAGAATATGTGCTAAAGAAAAATGGAATAAATCCACAAACAGATTTAATATTAGATGATAGTATAAAATTTGACTTAATGGCAGGAGCTTTTGCAAGTGGTGATGCAGAATATGTAACATTATTTGAGCCAACAGCTTCACTTACAGAAGAACAAGGAAAAGGATATATAGTAGCTTCAGTAGGAGAGGAAGCAGGAGAAATACCATATACAGCATATTTTGCTAAAAAAAGTTATATAGGAAATAATGAAAATTTAATAAAAAATTTTACAGAAGCAATATATAAAGGGCAACAATGGGTAAAGGAGCATTCACCAGAAGAGGTGGCAGAAAGCATACAATCATTTTTCCCAGATACAGATTTAGAACAATTAGCAAATGCAGTTAAAAGTTATAAAGATATTGACGCTTGGAATGATACACCAGTATTAACAGAAGAAAGTTTTAATAGATTACAAGAAGTTATGACAATGGCAGGAGAGCTTAGCGAAAAAGCACCATATGATAAAATTATTAATAATAAATATGCTGAAGAAGTTATAAAATAACAAATTAATTCTAAAAACATATAAAGTCAAGTAATTGCACAGAAAATCACTGTGCAATTTACTAAATAGTTACAATTCACGACTATATAGTCGTGAATTGTAACACTAAAAAATAGACATAAAAAATCTGGTCGTAAAATTAAATATATAAATTAAAAGAAAAGTATTGACAACTAAAACCTATAATGATATATTTACCTTCGAAAAGAGGTGGAGATATGATAATTGATTATGAATTAATAGGTGAAAGATTAAAAAAAGCAAGACAAGAAAAGGGGTATAGTCAAGTTTATTTATCAGAGATTTTAGATATGTCAGAAGTGTATTTAAGTAGAATAGAGAAAGGAAAAACTAAAATTAGTTTGACAAGGTTAGTTCAAATTTGTGAAATTTTAGAAGTATCAATTAGTGAAGTTATAACAGGTGTATCAATGACGTCAAATGAATATTTATATAAAGATTTTATAGAGGTTTTGGAGCAATGTACACCAGAAAAGAGAAAACTAATATACCATATGGCTGTTTTAGTTTGTAATATAAAAAACTAGTTTATATAAGTTATATAAATTTGTGTATATAAATGAAGTTTAAGATTATTCAATATTGACTTTTATACACAAAATAGTATAAACTTAATTTACATTAGAAAAAAGAAATAATATAAAAGAAAAACAAAAGGTGATAATAAATGTATTTAAAAAGACTAGAATTACAAGGGTTTAAATCGTTTGCAGATAAAACAATATTAGAATTTATGCCAGGGATTACAAGTGTAATAGGGCCAAATGGTTCAGGAAAAAGTAATATATCAGATGCAATAAGGTGGGTATTAGGAGAGCAAAGTATTAAATCATTAAGAGGAAATAAATCTTTAGATATCATATTTGCAGGAACTCAAAACAGAAAATCTTTAGGATTTGCAGAAGCTTCACTTGTATTTGATAATTCAGATGGAATTTTACCTATAGAATACACAGAAGTAACAGTTACAAGAAAAATATATAGAAGTGGAGAAACAGGCTACTATATAAATAAAGTACCTTGTAGGTTAAAAGATGTGCTAGAATTATTTATGGACACAGGAATAGGAAAAGATGGATATTCAATAATAGGACAAGGTAAAATTGACGAAATTTTAAGTAATAAATCAGAAGATAGAAGACATATATTTGAGGAAGCAGCAGGAATTGTAAAATATAGAGTAAGAAAGCAAGAAACTGAAAAAAAATTAGAACATACAAAATTAAATCTATTAAGAATAAATGATATATTATCAGAAATAGAAACAAATATTGAACCACTAAAAAACCAAGCAGAAAAAGCCAAAAAATATTTGAATTTAAGAGAAGAACTAAAAAGTATAGAAATAGGATTATTTATATACAATATCGAAAAATATAAAACAAATTTAGAAGAAATAGTAAAAGATGAAGAAGTATATAAAAACCAATGTAATGAAGAAGAAGGAAGATTAGAAAGAATAAAAATTCTAAAAGAGGAGTTAAAATCACAAATAGATGATATCACAAACCAGATAGAACAAATGTCTAATTTAGGATTTGAAAGTCAAAAAGAAATAGAAATGATAAATTCAGATATAAATGTTGCAAAAACAAGAATTACAAATAACAAAGAAAACAAAGAAAGATTCGAAAAAGAAATAGAAGAATTAAAAACAAAACAAGAAGAATTAAAAGAAGAAGTAAAACAAAAACAGGATAAAAAGAATAATTTAAGACAAAACAAAGAGAAATTTGCACTAGAATTAAAACAAAAAGAAGAAGAATTAGAAAAAATAACCAAAAAACTATCAAGTAAAGAATTAGAGATTGAAGGGCATAAAAAGAAAGTAGATGAAAACACAGATAAAAAATATGAGTTACAATCAGATATAAATACACAAAATATAAATTACGAAAACTATGAAAAAAGGCAAAGACAAATAAAAAATGAGATAACATCAAACATATCTGAATTAGACAGTACAAGAATTACAAAAGAAGATATATCAAAACAATTTTATGAAATAGATAATAAAAGAAATAA
>CAMMMI010000110.1 GCA_946497905.1 uncultured Clostridium sp. | reverse complement strand
ATTTTATCAATTTTGCTCTATCTGCTAATATGTATATAGATACTACCAATGCTACAAAAATCTCAAAAATTCCTGTAACAGCACTTAGTGCATTTATTAAATATTCGAATATTTTGTCTGGTGTTATATATTGTTTTATATTAATATTCTTTACTTCTTCAATCATTTCTTCTACAAATTGACTTTTAAAAAGTGAATTTTCTGGCAAATTGTTAAAGTTATTTATTGCAGTGTCATAATATCCTTGTATATTGTTTATAAAATCTGATACACTCTCAAAAACTACTGGTAATATTACATTTATTAACACAATAATTAATAGTAATGCTATTAGATATACACATAAAATTGATAATCCCCTAGCACTTTTTGATATTATTCTCAGTTTTACCTTTCTTAAAGCATCTTCTATTTTTTTACATGGTACATATAACAAATATGCTATAAAAACTCCTACTAAAAATGGACTTATTATACTAAAAAATTCACCTATACTATTAGTAATATTTCCAAAATTATCTAGTGTTTTATATACAATAATTATAGCTACACCAAGTACAAACCAATATAACCATTTCTTCCAGTGATTTTTTATTTCATTCATGCAAATTTTTTCTCCCTTCACTTGTTCAATTTATATTTTAACTAAAATATTTTTATGAATTTCATTATTCTTTTAATTTTTAAAATATAATTTCTTAAAATTTTAATATCTATTATATACTTATTTCTAATCCTACTGGGCAATGATCACTTCCCATTATATCTGAATATATCATTGCTTCTTTTATTTTCTTTTCAATATCTTTTGATACTATAAAATAATCTATTCTCCAGCCTACATTTTTTTCTCTTGCTCTTCCCATATATGACCACCAACTATATGCATTTTCTTTATCTGGATATAAATATCTAAATGTATCTGTAAAACCTGTATTTAATAATTCAGTCATTTTTGCTCTTTCTTCATCTGTAAAACCTGCATTTCTTCTATTTGTCTTTGGATTTTTTAAATCTATTTCATTATGTGCAACATTTAAATCTCCACACATAATTACTGGCTTATTTTTATTTAAGTCTAAAAGATATTTTCTTATTTCATCTTCCCATATTTGTCGATATTCTAATCTTTCTAATTCTCTTTTTGAATTTGGTGTATAAATATTAACCATGTAAAACTCTTTAAATTCTAATGTTATTACTCTTCCTTCTTTGTCATGTTCTTCTATACCTATTCCGTATTTAACATTTAATGGTTCTACTTTAGTATAAATTGCTGTTCCCGAATATCCCTTTTTCTCTGCACTATTCCAGTAACTTTTATATCCATTAAATTCTAAATCAATTTGTCCTGGTTGACATTTTGTTTCCTGAATGCAAAATATATCTGCATTAGCTTTTTTAAAAAAATCTTCAAATCCCTTGTTTACACAAGCTCTTATTCCATTTACATTCCATGATATCAATTTCATTTCTATTCATTCCTTTTTTACCAATTTTTGGATGCGTCCAAAATTAGAATTTTTTATTTTCCAATTCGAACAAATATGAAAGGATAACTTTCTTATTGTATAAAAAACACATCCTAAATAACAATTTTTATTGCTATTTTTCTTACTTTAAATAAATTTATATCATTTTACTATAATTTTAATTAAATATCAATATTAGCTAAAAATATATTTGCAAATTATGTAAATATATGATATTGTATATTTAGTAACTGTTGAATTAGCACATCGTTTATTGACAAGGGAGGAGGAAAACATGATAAAAATACGGCATGCTATGGGAACTTCGATATTAGGATTAATTTCAGCATTAATGCTATATTATTTAGAATTGATTCCTTTAGAACTTACTTTAATTTTAGCATGTTTATTTTTTTTCGCTCCTTGCCCATTTATTTTTGGATATGCTGTACGGCATTTCAATGCAATAACAAAAAAATTAGAACAGGAAGAAAAAGGACAACAAGATTCAGATAAAAAAGGCCTGTAAATATAGGTCTTTTTCTAAATAACTTTAGCAGTAATCTCCCAGTTATAGTGGGGATAATTATCAAATTAAAAACAGTTCTCATATAGAAAACTGCTTTTTTATTTATTTATTTAATTTACTACACTTACTGGTAAATACCTAACTCCCCATTGTAATGCCTCAGCATGAGAGTTTACAAATATATCTATTTTGTTGCCATTTATTGCGCCACCTCTATCTTCTACAGTATAGACATGACCACCTATATTTAATTTTGTTCCAAATGCAAATTTTCCTGATGCTGCAACGGTTCTTCCTGCTGTTGCTTGAGTTCCTGATGCTGTTCTTCCTGTTGTTTTACCACAACATTTGCTACAAGGGCAATATGCTGTTATTTTATATACTGCTCCACCTGTAGATGTTGTTGATGTTGTAGTTGTTCTTGGTAAGCTTGAGCTTCTTGTTGTAACCTTACTTACTTGAACAATTTTGTTTACTGGTTCTGTTACAACTTTTTCAGATATTACTGTTTTTTCAATCTCCACATCATTTTGATATTTTATCTTATATGTTACTTCTTTTAATCCATCTTTTCCTTCTTGTAATACCTTATTTGTTGTATTCCCTGTTGTAGTAGAATTTTTTGTTATTGTTTCAAATGGTATTGTAACTTGTTCTACTACTATTTTTTCAGTTATTGGAGCATAATTTTCTAATAATTGGTCTAATGTTGTCTGTGCTCCTTCTTCTGATATTTTAGCTATTTGAACTTCATTATAAGACTTGTCTGTTATTTTTATATCTTGACCTTCTGTGATTTCGCTGTCTAAGTTTGGTATTGTTTTTTGGTTTTCTTCTAAAACAATATTATTTTCTTCTAAAATTTCAGAAACTTTACTTTTTGATGTTAATACTGTCATTTCATACCCATTTTGTAATGTTATTTTTACATCATTAAGTTTTGTATTTACTGCTAAAACTCCTATACCTGATATTAAAATTAGCATTATGCTTATGCAAATTATCTTCATTATAGAAATTGAAGCTTTTTCTTCATTTTTCATAGAAATTTATTACCTCCTTTTGGCAACATAGATATTATACTATATATTTCATATTTTGTCAAATTTTGGTCTTTTTCCTTTTACAATCAATGTTTCGTGATTATCCGTTTTGATTATGAAATAATAATTTTATATTTAAACAAAACTTTTAATAACCTCATTATTATTATATTCGCTGGTTTCAAAAATATTACATATTATTCATATTTTTTTCACATTTTTATTGTATAAATTTGGTTAATATGTTATCATTTATTTGTATATAATATATTAAGGAGGATTTTTATGGTTTGGATTATATTAGGAATTATACTTTTAATAATAATTATCGCCATTGGTCTTTATAATGGCTTAGTTAATGCAAAAATCAAAGTTGATAATGCTTGGAGTCAAATTGACGTTCAATTACAAAGAAGGTTTGATTTAATCCCAAATTTTGTTGAAACTGTAAAAGGATATATGGAACATGAATCTGAAACTTTTGAGAAAATTGCAAGTTTAAGAAGCTCTTGGGCTAATACTACAAGTGTTTCTGAAAAAGCTTCTCTTGATAATCAATTATCTGAAAGTTTAAAAACAATCATGGCTATTTCTGAAAACTATCCAGATTTAAAGGCTAACCAAAACTTTTCTGAATTGTCTGAAGAATTAAGAAATACAGAAAATAAAATTTCTTATGCTAGACAATTCTATAATGATACTGCAACTATGTATAATACTAAATTACAGGTTGTTCCATCAAACATCATAGCTAGTATGTTTAATTTCAAACCTCGTGATTTATTTGAAGCTGAAAATGATACTGCTAGAAAAAATGTAAAAGTTGATTTTGGAAAAAATAATTAATTAAAATAAAACATAAAGATTATTGATTAAAATTTTATTTTAATTGATAATCTTGTTTTTTAACTTATGAAAGGATTGTATATTATGTATCAAAATATAAAGAAAAATAAATTAGAATCAGGAGTTATAATTGGAATTTTTATAATTGTAATAACATTAATTGTTTATTTTATATGTAATGCACTAGAACTAGGTACATTTTCTATTGTAATTGCTCTTATTTTTTCTATCGCTACTGCCTGGGGTTCATATTATTACAGTGATAAAATAGTTTTATCCGTAAACAGAGCTAGACCAGCTACTAAAGAGGAAAATCTAAAAATTGTCAATATATTAGATGCTTTAATGGTTACATCTGGTCTAACTAGTAAACCACGATTATATGTAGTTGACGATGCTCAACCTAATGCTTTTGCTACAGGAAGAAATCCAGAAAATGCTGTTATATGTGTTACTACTGGCTTATTAGAAAAATTGGAATATTACGAATTAGAAGGCGTTATCGCTCATGAATTGAGCCATATAAAAAATTATGATATTAGACTTAGTTGCGTTGTTTCTGTCATGGTAGGATTTATTGTAATGTTATCTGATTTATTTACTAGAGTTCTATTTTTTGGTGGAACAAAAGATAATGACAGCGACAGTAAAGGAAATGGTATTTTAATGCTTATTGGATTAGTGTTTTTAATTCTTTCTCCTATATTTGGCTCTTTAATGCAATTAGCACTTTCTAGGAAAAGAGAATTTTTAGCTGACGCTACTGCTGTACAATTTACTCGTAATCCAGATGGTCTTATATCTGCTTTGGAAAAATTAGAAGCTGATGCTAATCAATTAAAGACTGCTAATAATGCTACTGCTAACATGTATATTGTTAATCCTTTTAAAAAGAATGGTAAGAAACGTTCATCTAGCATTTGGTCAACTCATCCAAGTACTGAAGATAGAATTGAGGCTTTAAGAAATCTTAAATAGGTGACATTGGATTGCCAAAGGGACGGGCTATTTTTGCCAAAGGGGACGGGTTATTTTGACATATTGCCATGAGG
>CAMMMI010000109.1 GCA_946497905.1 uncultured Clostridium sp. | reverse complement strand
AATGTGTAAATGATCTGTTAAGTGAGCAATTTAATAATTCTACACGTTTACGTACTAAATTGATAAAAAATAAATGTATATACTTAAATAATAGTGTTTGTGATACTAGAGATAATATATATCTTAATGATATTATTTCAGTTAATCTAGGTATAGCAGAAGATAATTCCAATATTGTTCCAACACCTATGGATTTAAATATTGTTTATGAAGATGAATGGTTTTTAATATTAGATAAACCTGCTGGGCTTGCAATTCATCCTTCTATTTTACATTTTAATAATTCTTTGTCTAACGGTGTTAAACATTATTTTGACTTGATTGGACTAAAAAAGAAAATTCGTCCAGTGAATAGACTTGATTTAAATACTTCTGGACTAGTAATTTTTGCAAAATGTGAATATATACAAGAATGTCTTTCTAAACAGATGGAAAATCATACTTTTAAAAAAGAATATCTATGTATTGTTTCTGGAAAATTTGAGAATAAAGTTGGTACTATCGACTTACCAATTGCAAGAAAAGAAAATAGCATTATTGAAAGATGTATAAATTCTAATGGTCAAAAATCTATTACACATTATAAAGTTTTAAAAGAATTTAAGAATTATAGTTTAGTAAAATGCCTGTTAGAAACTGGTAGAACTCACCAAATTAGAGTTCACATGAGTTATATTGGCCATCCATTAGTTGGTGATACTTTATATGGAAAACCTTCTCCTTTGATTGATAGACAAGCTTTGCATTGTTATAAACTTGAATTTATCCACCCTATAACTAATAGAAATATGGTTTTAAAATCAAGGGGACGTTCCTTAAATCCCTAAAATTCGGGAAAGTGGGGACGGACCTTAAGGTTGCCAAAGGGGACGGGCTATTTTGGCACACTTTTAATAGTAAATTTAAATATTTTATATTATAAAATGTGCAAGTTTACACAAACTTTCCGATATACTCATTAAAAAAGTGTGCCAAAATAGCCCGTCCCCTTTGGCACTATTTCATTTTTTCTTTTATTCTAACAAGTGTATTTAGTGCATCTATTGGTGTAAGTTCATTTAAGTTAATTTTGTCTACTTCATGTGCAATTTCTGCTAATTTATAGTTAAACATATCAAATTGCCCTTCGACTTGTTTTTTGTCTTTCTTTTCTTGCACTTTTCCGTTTAAAATATTTTTTCTTTCTAGTGAACGTAAAATTTCATTTGCTCTTTGTGTCACTATTTTAGGTACTCCAGCTAGTTTTGCTACATGTATTCCGTAGCTTTCGTCTGTTCCTCCTCTTATTATTTTTCTTAAGAATATGATATCTTCTCCTTTTTCTTTTACTGCAATTGAATAGTTTTTTACTCCTTCTATTTTTTCTTCTAATTCTATTAGTTCATGGTAGTGTGTGGCGAATAAGGTTTTTGCACCACATTTTTCTCTATCTGCTATGAATTCTGCAACGGCCCACGCGATTGATAGTCCATCATATGTTGATGTTCCTCTTCCTATTTCGTCTAAAATTACTAGACTATTTTGTGTTGCTTCTTTTAATATTGTTGCTACTTCCATCATTTCTACCATGAATGTACTTTGTCCCATACTTAAATCATCTGAAGCTCCAACTCTTGTAAAAATTTTGTCTACAACTCCTATTTTTGCACTTTGTGCTGGTACAAAGCTACCTATTTGTGCCATTAGTGTCATTACTGCTACTTGTCTCATATACGTTGATTTACCTGCCATATTAGGTCCTGTAATTATTGATAACCTATTATCGCTTTTGTCTAGATATGTATCGTTTTCGACAAAACTTCCTACTCCTAATATTTTTTCTATTACTGGGTGTCTACCATCTTTTATATCTATTACTCCTGTGTTATTTACTTCTGGCATACAGTAATTCATATCTTCTGCTACTTGTGAAAATGATGTTATTACATCTAATGTCGATACTACCTCACTAGTTTTTTGTAGTCTACGTATATTTTTTGATATTTCTTCTCTTATCTTTGTAAATTCGTTATACTCTAAAGCTATTACTTTTTCTTCTGCTCCTAGAATTTGATTTTCTAAGTTTTTTAGTTCTTCTGTTATATATCTTTCTGCATTTGTTAATGTTTGTTTTCTTATATATCTATCTGGAACTTGCTCTAAATTTGATTTTGTTACTTCTATAAAATATCCAAATACTTTATTAAAACCTACTTTTAGATTTTTTATTCCTGTTTTTTCTTTTTCTTCTGCCTCTAATTGTATTAGCCAATTCTTTCCTTCTGTTTGAGCTGTTTTTAATTTATCAATTTCTTCATCATAGCCAAGCTTTATAATTCCACCGTCTTTTACAGTCATTGGAGGATCATCAATTATAGCTTTTTCAATTAGCATGTATATATCTTGTAATTCGTCTAGATTTTCGTATAATTCTTTTAATAAATCTGATTTACAATTACTTAATAGTTGTTTTACTTCTGGTAATTTTAATAATGAATTTTTTAGAGTTATCATATCTCTTGCATTTGCATTTCCATAAGCCATTTTTCCTGCTAAACGTTCAATGTCATATACTTTTTTTAATGCTTCTATTATATCTCCTTTTAGGATCAAATTATCTTTTAATTCTTTAACTGCATTTAATCTTTTATTGATTTCTAAAACATCAACTAATGGATCACTTATCCATCTTCTTAATAATCTTCCTCCCATTGATGTAGAGGTTTTATCTAATACCCATAAAAGTGTTCCTTTTTTAGATTTATCTCTCATTTTTTCTGTTAATTCTAGATTTCTTCGTGCATTTATATCTAATGCCATATATCTTGAAATAGTATAAAATATTATTTTATTTATATGATCTAAGCTTGTTTTTTGTGTTTCTTCTATATATTGAATCAAAGCATTTATTGACGCTACTGCTAATACTTTTTCTTCCATATTCTCTACTTTTTTGCTTGATGTATCTAGTATATTAAATCTTAAATTTAAGTTATTAATATTAGTATCAAAAAATTTGTCGTCATATTTTGTTATATATACATTTTCAAATCTTTCTTTTATTTTATCTATTTCTTCATTACAATTAGCAAGCATTGAGTTTATAACTAATTCTGATGGTGTATATCTTGCGATTTCGTCTAATACCATAGGAAAATTTTGTGTATCTTTTATTTCTGCTGAATAAAATTCACCTGTCGAAATATCGCAGACACTTATCCCGAAATATATTCCTGCTTTATATATTGCCATTATGTAATTGTTTTTTCTTTCTTCTAGCATGTTGCTTTCTACTATTGTTCCTGGTGTTACTACTCTTATAACTCCTCTTTCTACTATTCCTTTTGTTGTTTTTGGATCACTTAATTGTTCACATATTGCGACTTTATATCCTTTTGCTACTAATTTTGCTATATACATTTCTGCTGCATGATGTGGAACTCCTGCCATTGGAGCTCTTTCTTCTTGTCCGCAGTCTTTTCCAGTTAGTGTGATTTCTAGTTCTCTTGATGCTAAAATTGCGTCATCAAAAAACATTTCATAAAAGTCCCCTAGTCTGTAAAATAATATACAGTCTTTGTATTGTTGTTTGGTTTCAAGATATTTTTGCATCATTGGTGAAAATTGTTGTTTATCTGCCATAATTATTTGTTTCCTTTCATTATATTTCTTTTTCATTGTTCGTCATATCTTTTCTCATCTATAAGTATCATTTGTATCATCTTAGCTGAATAACCTTTTTTCTCCATATTTTTTACTTTTTCTTCTAATGGTTTCGTGGTTTCTAAGAATATCTTTATATTATTTTTTAATATTGGAAATATAAAATATTTTTTATTTTGTAAATATTCTAATTTTTCCGTTATGAATTCCTCTTCTTCAACTAAAAACTTCACTATACCATTATTATACCTTTCTTTTAATTCCTTTATTTGGATTTCGCTAATTCCATAATCTTTTAAATATTCCATCTTGGTTTTCTCCTTATTCTTTTACAATTCTTCTCCATATTCTTTATCCTTACTTATTAATATATTCTCTTTTATCACTTCTACCTCATACATCAACTCTTCAATATCTATTTGTAAAGTTTTTGCTACTTCATTAAACGCTTCCTTATTTTCATATCCCATTTCAAGATACATAGAAACCATTTGTAATATGTTTTTATGTCTCTCATCTAGATTCCATTGGCTTAAATCCAATTTTTCTGTTTCTTTATTATAATCTTTAGATACTAATCTACTATTTATTACTATTTCTAAATCTATATCTATATCTTTCTTGTAATTGATAATATAACCTATGGCTCTCTTCTTTACTTTATTATATAAACATGCTTTCATCAAGTTTATATCATAATCTAGATTATATACAATATCTCCACATTTTTCAATTATATACATAATACAAAAATCGTTTAATTCTGTTTTATCAAACCTGTATTGATATGATAAAGAATTTGATATTTTTTCACTTAAATCTAAAATAATATTTGTATAGTTATTTAGACTTTCTTTATCTATTGGGAAAGATTCCCCTATATATATTCCGTTTCTTTTTATTCAAAGTATCTTTTGGTAAAACTTTGTTATCACATACTTTTTCCCAAAATTGTTCAATTGTAATTTGTTTATAATTACAAATTTCCTGAATTTCTTCTTCATTTATTATTCTATTCCATATTCCTTTTAATTGCACATACATCTTTATATCAGAATCTGCATTATTAGCTAATATCATCGCAATTTCATTTGCTTTTTTTCTAAAAATCTTACCAAAATTTTCTTCTATTACTTCTTTTTTTATTTTATCTTTCTCTAATATTTCAAATATTTTTTCTATTTCTCCTGCTTTTCCTTGTGCCAATACACTTAGACATCTTTCTATTGTTTCTTTTCCTATCCTATTTTTCTCTAATACTTTAAATATTTTTTCTATCTCTTCTGCTTTTCCTTGTGCTAATACACTTAGACATCTTTCTATTGTTTCTTTTCCTATCCTATTTTTCTCTAATACTTTAAATATTTTTTCTATCTCTTCTGCTTTTCCTTGTGC
>CAMMMI010000108.1 GCA_946497905.1 uncultured Clostridium sp. | reverse complement strand
CTGTCGTACAAAAAAGACTGTCATTACTGACAATCTTTTTGGTAAATTACTATTTGAATAAATGATAACACAAAAGCAGACAATTTACAATAAATCATCTGATTTATAGATTTTAATTATTTTTCATAGCTTTACGAATATACAATGTACAACTACTAATAAAAGACTTAGTTGTCATTTTTTCTCCATAATACTCATCCAGTATATAAAAAATTGAACTATCAGTAGTTTGATAAAAAGTTTTTTCAATTATTTTATCAATATTTGAACGAACGGATTTAGCATTCGAATATTTTTCTTTCTGAGCAACATTTTCCATTAGAATCTCCATTTTTTTGAGTAAAATAGGCCTAGCATAAGCTAAAATAATTGCTGATTTTAACAATGTTCTACCTTTGCCAAATGGTATTCTTAATTTACTTAGTAAATCATCTACAATAGAACTAATCATTTCTGGAATGATATTTTGTCTAGCTGATTCGCGTATGACTTCTATTAATTTAGAATAATCAATAGGTTTAGGGAAAACCCATTTTACTTTTTCTACATTGGTTAAACTGGCT
This sequence comes from uncultured Clostridium sp., assembly GCA_946497905.1. Taxonomy (GTDB): domain Bacteria; phylum Bacillota; class Clostridia; order TANB77; family CAG-508; genus CAG-269. The sequence continues at coordinate 4,489 of CAMMMI010000108.1, read as the reverse complement.
CGATATTTCATATCACCAGACATAACAATTATGTTCTTTTTAGGGTTTGACTCTTTTTCAGTCAATTCGCTAATGATTTGCAAACCGCTTTTTTCTGGCATCTTTAAGTCTAAAAGCATTAGGTCAGGGAGTGTTTCAAAATATTGTTCTTCAATGTCTTTCCAATTATGTGCAATTCCTGTAATTTTAAAGTCTTTTTCCTTTGTTAATACAGTGAATAATGACTCACATATGTGAATATTATCATCTGCTATTAACAATTTAACCAAGATTATACCTCCATTTAATAGACTTTTAACTTTATAAATTGGTAATATTTTATCACAAAAACATTGATATTTCAACAAAGAGAAAGAATTTAAACTAAAAAATGACAAAATACGATTTTTTACGATTTATTACAATTTTTTCTTACTTTGATACTACTACAAGAGAATATAGTAAAATTGCAATGGCTCTTTGTATCAAGGAGAAAAGGAGATATACAAAAGACTTTTATAATACAATAGATAAAGTTTTAGTACACTTTTTAAATTGATATAAAGAGGCGGTGAAAGTATGTAAAATAATACAATTATATAGTAAAGGGAATAGATAAATAATTATCTCCTTTAGAACTTTGGTCTAAGGGCTAATTTTCTAAAAAGGAGATAATAAAATGCCTAGATTAAGTGAAAGAGAGGAAAAATTTGAAAACTTTATAAATAAAACAATAGTACTATCTTCAAAAAAATATTTCAAAGAAGAATACACAAAAGACAAAGTAGAACAAAAACTTATAGATGATGAAAGATATGAGCAATATATAGAACAATTTTCTTTACAAGAGGATGATAGACACAAAATTATTGGTATAAATGACCTAATAGAACAAATTGAAAATATAAATTTATTAAAAGCTTTAAAATCACTGTCTAATATTGAAATGACAGTGGTTTTTCTTTTGTTTGAAAAACAGTTTACAAGTAATGAAGCAAGTAAGATATTAGAAATTTGTTCTGATTCAGTAACAAGAATAAAAAGAAGGGCTATAAAAAAGCTAAAAAATTATATGAAAGGAAGAAAATAGTATGCAAAAAGAAAGTTTATATGATTTAGGAAAAAAAGCACAAGCTGGAGATGAAATATCTCTAATAAAAATAATTAACAGAAAAAGGAAAATGATAGAAAGACTTTCATTTGGAGACGAAGATAGATACCAATACATAATAGAGAGACTGATAGTTGCTATAAAAAATTATAAATTTTAAAAAAATAAAAAAATTTTTAAATTACGGTCGGATTTTGACAAATTTTCGTAAGTAAATATAATGAAGGGCAAATTAAGGACACACTATATTGTAAAGCAGATGAGAGAAAAAAGCTCTTGTCTGCTTTTTCAAATTTATTAAGGAAAGGAGTAAAAAAGATGGTTTTGAGATTTGCATTATTGATAGTATGTCTTGTCGCTTTACTTTTCTGTTTAGATTATGTACTATCAAAACTAATAGACAGATATAAGAAATACAGAGAATTAAAAAACAGAAAAAGGAGAGAGCAAGCTTTTAAGAAAAAAATGGAAGAATTAGAAATTAAGTAAAATTTCTAATAGATTTGCTATGCGAAAAAAGTGTTGACAAAAAATTAACCAAATAAGGTGAATAAAATGAATAATAAAAAAGACCTAATATTAGAACAATTTTTTGAGAAACATTTGAAAATAAATGAAATTGCAGCAAATGTTAATACAAGCTCTGCATATATTACAAAAATAATAAAAAAGGATTCAAGGTATAATAAGGAAAAACAGAGCAGAAAAGATGTCTCAAAAATAAAAAGAAAAATTGCAAAAAATAATTTTATGAAGAATAAACGAGAACAAAAAAGAATAGACGATCAGTATTCTATGATACAAGCACAACACAATCAAGATGTAAAAGAATTATCAAAAAGAGGACATATGAACAATGAAGCATTTAGAAAATGGAATAGCAGTGCCTATAATTACAATCCTTCAAAACATAGGTATGAGTTTAATGAAAAATTTGGTAGGGCTGCAGATGTACCTAAATATGTAAAAGAGAGGTAATATTTTATGGAAGAAAAATTGTTAAAAGTGTTTAAACTAGCAGACAAATTAAACAATAAGAACAGTAAGATATATGCAGAAATTCGTTATGAAGCAAATAAATATCAAAAATTAGAAATAAACATTAGAAGAAAAAAAGACTATTCGTATATAGAAAAATGCGAAATATGTATTACAGAAAATTCTGAAGAAAAATGGAACAATATTATCACACTATTTGAAACTTTTGTTGGAGGTATAAGATATGAATAAAAAAGAAGCTATTGCATATGGGCAAGTCGCATTAGAGGCTATGTTACATTCAACATACAATGGAAAATTCAATTTGCAAAATTTTGGCATGGAAATGAGACAAGCATTTAAAATGTATCCTAGAAATATTGTATTAAATATTGCGGAAAGTAAAGTATTTACAGAAAAGAAAGCAGAGTCAATAAAAGGTGGAAGTGATATTAATGGAGATTAAAGAGAACACTTTAGAATATTATAATTTAATATTTAAAGATTTCCCAGATGTAGTGAATGTAAAACAATTAAAACAAATGATACCAGATACAGGCAACAATAAAATTTATAAATTACTAAAAACTGGAGAAATATATTCAAAAAGAATAGATAAAAAATATAAGATACCTAAAATAAGTGTTATTTCATATATTATGAAAAAATAATTTTTGCTTCAAGCTAGATTATAAGATGCTATATGTGTTAAAATAATATTTAATGCAAATAGTGTGTAATCTAGTTTTTTATATCGGAGAGGAGAAAAAATGATAGAAAACAGATTACAAGGAAAGGATATAGGTGTAACAGTAAGTCTACAAGAGAAAGGAGGAATATATCAAGCAGTTTTAAGTTATAAAGATATTGATGATAAATGGAAAACAAAGTGGAAAAGTACAAAAATTAAAGTTAAAGCAGGAAATAAAAAAATAGCAAAAGAAAAAGCAGAAAATATTAGAGAACAATTTGAAAAAGAAATAATAAATAGGCTAAAGCCAAAGAGAACAGGAATTGAAGAACAACTAGATATGGAATTTATAGATTTTATGAATATGAGATTAGAAGAAACTAATGTCAAAAGAAAATATGAGTATGATACTTATGCAGGATATAAAGCAAATATAAATATTCGTATGAAAGAGTATTTTGGAAGTTCTAAAGATCCTAGTTTACAGCAAAACAAAAAACATATATACAAAGTTAGTGAAATTAATTCCGATATAATAGATAAATTTTTTACTTATTTATCAATAGACTGTAACTTAAAAAATACTACAATTAAGCATTTTAGAAATCAGATAAGTGTTGCATATGAAATTTTAGAACAAAGAAATATTATGCCAAAACCAACACGAGGCATAGAAAAACTTAAAGAGGAAGTGTACAAATCAGAGACATATAGTATGCAAGAATTGAATAAATTATTAAAGATATTTAAAAATGATGTCATTGAAATACCAGTTTTATTAGCTGCATACTATGGTTTAAGGAGAAGTGAAGCTGTTGGCCTAAAATGGAGTGCAATAGATTTTGATAATAACTATATATATATTAATCACACTATTATAGAAATATCAGGTTGTGGAAACAAACTTATAGAAAATAAGCTAATAGCAAAAGATAGAACAAAGACTCTTCAAAGTAATAGAAAATTACCTCTATATAAAGAAATAAAAGAGGCGCTATTGAAGAAAAAAGAAAGAATACAACTGAATATTAAATTATTTAAAAAAGATTATATTACTGATTATATAGATTATGTTTGCGTAAAAGATGACGGCTCGCTTATAAAACCAAATCATATATCACATAGATTTTTGAAAGTTATAAGAAGAAACGGACTAAAAGAAATAAGATTTCACGATTTAAGACATACAATAGGAACAGAATTAAGTGCAAATGGTGTAGATTTAAAAGCAATTGGAGAATTTTTAGGGCATGGAAATTTATCTACAACGAGAAGGTATGCACATCCAGATGAAAGAGTAAAACAAAGAGTAATGGAAAAATATGATGATTTAATACATGGAATAGATACTAACGAAAATGAACAAAAAGGCAAAAAAATTTTTAGAAGAAGAATAGTAAGAAAGAAAGCTCTAAATGTTTGTAGTACAAGCAATATATCAAATTTAAAGTAAAATATCTAAAAAATTTTTTAGATATAATAAAAAAATTAAAATTTACAAATCTCTGAAACCTTTGATATTGGTGAGCCAGGAGGGATTCGAACCCCCGACCCTGCGCTTAGAAGGCGCATGCTCTATCCAACTGAGCTACTGACCCAAATGGATTTCAATAGATTTATAAATTTTAATATTCAAATTTTTTAGATATTTTTTTAGATATTTTGCATTTGAAATGCTATAAACCTTACTACAAGCCAATGTCAGTATAAACGAACACTGCCTTAGAAGG
>CAMMMI010000107.1 GCA_946497905.1 uncultured Clostridium sp. | reverse complement strand
TTGAACTAAAGTGTGCCAAAATAGCCCGTCCCTAATGGCAATCTCAAGGTCCGTCCCCTATTCAAAATCTTCTATTAATTGATTCAATTCTTGTTTTCCATTAACTCTAATACCATTTTCCATTTCAATTTTATCTGTATCAGTTAAATAATCTGTTGAAATTTGTGTTGTTTCGTACTCTTGTTCTTGTCCATTCTCTAAAATTTTATAAACTACTACTTTCCCATCTTTTTCTTTTACCAAATAGTGTTCTCCACATTCACCATCAACTTCTTTATATAAAATCACTTCATTTGAAGTAAATTTTTCTACTTTCCAATCCGTGTATTTTTCTTCTATATCTGTTTTTGTGCAATTTATCAATTCTTGTGGCATATTATTATATTCCTCTTTTGTATGACCACATTCTTTATAATATGTTTTATATGTTATTGAAGAATTTGGTGATATTTTTTCTTCATTTGAATTTGTTTCTAACATATTACTATTCTCTAATTCTTCATATTCATCGGTACAGTCATCTAAAATATTTTCATCAGATATTTTTGTTTCTCCTATTTCGTTTTTTTTGCTTTCATCTGGTTTAGAAATAAGTATTCCTGTAATGATAGCTCCTAATACTACTACAATACATATCATTGTAATTATTACTTTGTTCATATAAATCCCTCCATTTTAAGTTAACAAAGATTTTAATTTAATAGGATTTTTTCTGAATTCCTACTAGATACGTAACTTTAATATTTTTAGTAGTATTTACATTTTTGTCAAATTTATACCATCAATATTATATAATATAGCTAAATATAAATATTATATATATCAATTTATTTATAAATATGACCTAAATAATAATTATCTAAGCTAATTCAAAATAATTATAAATGTCTTTTATATTTTTTGACATTTAAAACTAATGAATAATCAATTGGTTTTCAATAAAACAATCTTTTTTCCATTTGTATGAATAATAATCTCTCCATTTTTATCTGTTCTAAAAATCTTCGTCCCTAATTTATTTAATCTATTAATAACTTCTGAAGCTGGATGATCAAAAAGATTATTTTTTCCTACCCCAATTAGACCTATTTTAGGATTAACAACTTTTAAAAATTTGTCTGTTGTTGAAGTTTTAGATCCATGATGTGCTATTTTAAGTACTGTAGACTTAAGCTTTTCCACATTTTTTCCATACAATGTTAATATCTTTTCTTCTGCTATTTTTTCCATATCTCCTGTATAAAGCATTGAAAAATCTTTATATTGCAATTTAAATACTAAAGAATTATTATTTAGAATATTTTCTTGGATTTGTTCTTCATTTGGCCATAAAATATCAAAATACAAATTTTTTTCTATTTCTAATTTATCCCCTTGTTTTAAAATTTTTACATTTATTTCTTTCTCTTTTATAATATTTAAAAAGTTTTGATAATTTTCCGAGTTTTCTATTTGTTTTGATATGAATATTTGACCTACTTTCAATTCTTCCAATATTGTTAAAATTCCACCTATATGATCTTGATCGAAATGGGATACAAAGATATAATCAATTTTAGTATATCCTCTATCTAAAATATATGGCAATAGCACACTTTCGCCTACATCATATTCTGATGAAGTATTTCCTCCTCCATCTATTAAAATTGTTTTGTTGTTTGGAGTTATTATAAAAGTAGAATCTCCTTGTCCTACATCTATAAAATGTATTTTTAAATTTTTAGGAATTATATTATAGATAAAACTAATTATTAAAAAAATTAAAATTATCTGTATGATTTTTTTCTTATTTTGATTAAATTTATATATCATAAGCGAAAATAAATTTTTGATTCTGATTTCTGTATAATTTGGATTTTTTAAATTAATCGCTCTATATATTGCATTTACAATTAATATAAATATATAATATATTATTATTTGCCAAACTCTAGGTGTAGGAATATATATTTTTGAAAATGGTAAATTACTGACTTCTGCAATTAATATTAAAACTTTAATTCCTAAAAATACTATTCCAGAGAAAAACTTGGCAATTTCTATTGAAATAAATGAGATAATTACACATATAAAACCTATTATTATAACTGGTCCTATTATAATGCTCACAAAAAGATTTGATATAAAAAAATATATTCCTAACAAATTAAAATGATATAATAATATTGGCAATATCATAATTTGTGCTGAAAATGTAACTGATAATATTTGTTTTATATTATCTACCAATAAAATTATCTTTCTATTTATTCTATATTTTATTTTCCTATTTCTTATTTTTATACTTCTGAAAAAATTATATATATTTTTATTGAAAATTATTATCCCAATAGTTCCTAAATATGATAACTGCAACCCAACATTTGTTATCAAAAATGGATTATATATTAATAATATTAGCAATGAAAATGCTATTGATGTGTAAATATCATTTTTTCTATATATCAATTTAGACATTATTACTAATATTCCCATTATACTTGCTCTTACAATTGATGGAGAAAATCCTGTTATAAACATATATATAAGTAATACAAACAATGTTATAATTCTTGTTTTCCTTTTTCCTAGAAGCTTTTTTAAAATTATTTCAACACCTAATATTATATATGTTATATGCATACCTGAAATAGCTAATACATGTGATATATTGGCTATTTTAAAATTTTCTTGCATATTATCTTCTATATTTTGAGTTTCGCCTAATATCAATCCTAAAAGAATAGAACTATATTTTTCTGGCATTAATTTGTTTATATTATTTGTTATTTTCAACTTTATATTGTTAGCTAATGAATTAATAATATTTACATTATTTTTAGAAATAATACTAATTTTTTCAGCTTTTATACTTCCATGGATTTTTATAGATTTTAAATAATTACTATAATCGAATCCTCCAAAGTTCCTTTTTTCAGATGGTTTAGTAAATTCTCCTTCTAATTGTATTTGATATCCATATTCTAAGTCAATATTTTGCTTTTTATTTACATTTAAAATCAACTGTGAATTTTTATATTTTTTAACTTTATCTGCTGTTTTTTCTATTTTAGTGTGATTAGTCTCTATTATACTATCTACTCTTATTTTATATACATTTTTGAATTCTTTTTCTTCTTTATTGCTTATAACGGTTGCTATTATTGTCAGTTCTTGCCCATCAGTATATAAATTATCATAGTTTTTATCTTGGATCTTGATTATTGTACTAGAAATAATTGATGTTATTAGAATTATAAAAATAACCTTTTGATTTAAAAATATTTTTAGATATCTTATATATCTTTTTAATGATAACAATTTTAATTTATTATCATATATCTTTGTTTTTCGTTTTTTTAATTTTGATTTTAAAAAATATATAAATATTGTTGGAAAATATAAGAGGACTATACTCATATTAATGTATAGCCCCCATATTATTCCAATTATATATCCTATAAGGATTGTTAAAATTGGTCTTTTCATCATATTTATTATTACATTCCTTTTATATTACTCTTCTTGCCCCTACATAATTATTATAATAATATCCTGAATTTATCGTATCTGTTGTAACTCCCCTAGATGGATTAGCTGCATGTATCATCATTCCTCCACCTAAATAAATACCAACATGATTTATTCCAGATTTTCCAAACATTAGTAAATCCCCTGGTTGTAAATTAGATTTTTGTACAGCTATTCCATTACCATATTGCCCTGCTGCTGTTCTACTTAAAGTTACTCCATGTAATTTAAATACATAACTTGTAAATCCTGAGCAATCAAAACCTGTACTTGGTGATGAACCTCCATACACATATTTATAGCCTAAATATTGTTTTGCTGTTTCAACAACTGTTGCACCTTTTCCTGATGAAGGTACATCATTTGCAGTATTTGCCTCTTGAGTATTTTCTTCATTTACATTTTCTTGTTCGTCTCTACGCGGTGTCATACTTCTGTTGGTTTCTTGTCTTGTATCTGATAAAAGTGCTGTTGAAATATATCCTTCTTTTTCATTTATTTTTACTTTACTCCACCCATTTTCTTCTGCATAGACATCAACTGGAGTATTAAGTTCTAGTGCTGTTACAATCTCTGATGAAGTATTTGCTTCTTTTCTTAAATTAACTGTTGCTGAATTAACATATTGTGTTTTTAATTTTACTTCTTCTTTAGGTTGTTCAGGCTGTTGTGGTTGCTGTTCTTCTGGTTTAACTTCTTCTATTTCTTTTAATTTATCTTGTCTTATCCATCCTTTTGTTGTTGCTGTTTCCACACATGCCCATCCATTTATTAGTTCTGTAACAATAACTTCTTCATCTGTCTTAACTTCTACTATATCAGTTGCATTAATAGATGGTACTATTTTTAGTTTTGTATCTTCTACAATTTTCTTTTTACCATACATATCTGTAGAAATTGCGTTTTGTTCTTGAGTATTTTCTTGGTTTTCTACATCTTCTTGTTGTTCATTTTCATTTGGTGTAGCTTCATTATTTGAAGTATCGACATTTTCAGCATTAGCAGTACTTTCATTTTGCACATTTTCTGCTAAAGATGTATCTGGATTTGAGTTTTCACTTGTTTGTTCATCAACTGCTACTAGGTCATTTCTTAGATATCCTGTCATATCTTTATATTGTACTTTGTACCATTCTCCTGTTTTTTCTAATATTTCTACTTCTTCATTTAATGATATTAATTCTATAACTTCACAATCTACATTTGCTTCTTTTCTAAGTTTTGCTGTTTCTACACTTATTTTTCCTTTTGTCATTGCAAAACTATTATAGTTAATAAAAAACAAATTAAATATACATATGAATATGATTATCAATATGTTTTTCATTATATTTTTTTTCTTGTTCATTTTATATTACTCCTTACTAATAATATATTACATCCTGTCTTTTGACGTTAACAGTATATACTTATTACATAAATTTGTCAAGCTTAAAGTTACAATTAACAAGCATATTAGGGCATAATATGCTTGTTAATTATAATAATTTCAAAAATTAAATTTAACTTTTTGCCCAGGATAAAGACATGAAATTTTTTTAATAATGTCTCTATCCATTGAGCTAACTT
>CAMMMI010000106.1 GCA_946497905.1 uncultured Clostridium sp. | reverse complement strand
TGGACAATATGCAAGGTAAACACTTTAGCATAACAGATCCAAAAGGAGTAAAAACAGTTATATATCAAATTAACAAAACAGAAAAAGAATTTTTGAATGAATATCCTAAATATACAGTAGAGAGATTAGATTCTACAGAAGAATTTGTAGGAGAATTAACAAAAAAGACATTTTATGTAGATGATATGGTAGAAAAAGAAAAACCAATAGTTATTTTATCTTTTACAAGAGATAAAGTAGTTATTAATAATGGTATAATAGACGAAGATAGAATTAAAATATCAAAAAAACCAATGCCATATAAATTTGATACTATTTATTCTGAAGAAGAAAAAGAATATAGAGATGTTATATATACACCTAATTTGAAAAGACCAATCTCTATAATTGATCCAGAAACCACAGAAGAGATAAAGCCTAAACTTTATTTTGATGAGAATACAAATGAAGTAAAAGGAAAATGTAAATTAAAACCATATAAATCTTATTTTGTATTTGAGATAAGAGAAGAAAATAATAAATTTAATTTAGTAGGAGGCAGTCCAAATATTACGGATTAAAGGGAGGATTAATATGAATTTAGAATGGCCACCAGAAAAAACATTTAATTATGATTTTAAGGAAAAGGAAGATTTAACGTTAGAAATTCCTTTAGTAGGAAAAAATGTAAAGAAAAATAAAGAACAGAAAGAAAGTAAAGAGCAAAGATAATTATAGCTAAACAAAAGAGTAGGTGAAAATATATGAATTACAAAATAGAAGGTGCAATAAAAAGAAACAGAAAGAATTTTATAATATTTGCAATACTATGGGTAATAATAGCCATAGTATTTGTTGCGTCATATGCATATAGTTCACATTTGGCTAGTATGGATGGAAAATTTAATATACAAGTTTTTTTGCAAACATTTGCAACATCTATTACTAATCCATTTGGAACAATGGGAAAGATTTTTACAGAAGGAGCTATAGAAACATATTTTTCAACATTACTAGTAGTAACAATATTTTATTCAATATTCTTTTTTATAGGTTTTGTAAGGTCAGCACCTAAAAATGAATATACAGATATAGAACATGGTTCAAGTGACTGGAGTCAAAGAGGGGAACAATACCAAATATTAGATAGAAAAAAAGGAATAATATTGGCAGAAGATAATTACTTACCAGTTGATAAAAGAGGAAACGTAAATGTATTGGTAGTTGGACGGTTCTGGTTCTGGTAAATCAGCATCATACTCAATTCCAAATGCATATCAAATGCTTGGATCATATGTATTTACAGATCCTAAAGGTGAATTATATGATAAAACAGCAGGTTATTTAAGAGAGCATGGATATGATATTAAAGTGTTAAATTTAGTTAGACCACAATATAGTGATGGATATAATCCACTAATGCACATATCATCTGAATTAGATGTAGATGTTATAGCAAATACAATAGTAAAAGGGCAAAAATCAGAAAGTGGAAGTAATGACCCATATTGGGATGATATGGCAGAAATGTTATTAAAAGCATTAATATATTATTTAATAGCAACAAGACCAGAAGAAGAACAAAATTTGGCAAGTTGTGCAGAACTTGTAAGAGCAGCAAATACAAATGGAGGAAGCAATTTATTAACAGAATTAATTAGTCAATTACCATATGACCATCCAGCAAGAATGAATTATAAATCAATAGAAATAGCACCAGAAAAAACATATGGTTCTATACTAAGTTCATTACAATCAAAACTAGGTAAATTTGACTCAAAAGAAATAGCAGAATTAACATCAACAGATACCATAAATTTTGAGGATATAGGAAATAAAAAAACAGCAGTATATGTTATCTCATCAGATACACATACAGCATATGACTTTTTATTAACAATATTTTTCTCTCAAATGATACAACAATTATATGATTATGCAGACCAAAATGGAGGAAAACTAAAAGAGCAAACATTTTTCATATTAGATGAGTTTGCAAATATAGGTAAAATACCAGATTTTGATAAAAAAATATCTACATCAAGAAGTAGAAAAATATCATTTAGTGTAATATTACAAACAGTTGACCAATTAGAAGCAGTTTATGAAAAGTCATATGAAACAATAATGGGTAACTGTGATACACATTTATTTTTAGGAAGTAACTCATATAAAACATTAGAATATTTTTCAAAACAACTAGGAGAAAAAACTATAGAAAGAGATAGTGTATCTATAAATCGTGATAGACAAAACTGGAAAACAGGAAAAAGTGTTTCAGACCAAGTAATGGCAAGAGCATTAATGACACCTGATGAACTAAGAAGAATGGATGTAGATGACTGTATAATATTTGTAAAAGGTATAAGACCAGTAAAAACAAAAAAATTCTACTATTTTAAACATCCAATGGCAAAAAAATTAGCAGAATTTGAAATTAGTCATAATGATATAGGAGAAATAGACAGAGGAAACTGGAGAAAATATAATCCATATAATCCTTATGTAGAAGAAAAAGAGGAAAAACAAGTAAATAATTTAAAAGTAGAATCTTTAGATGATTTATTTGAAGATGAATCTCCAGAACCAGCAAAAACAGAAGTGAAAAAGGAAGAAAATATTGAAACAAAACCAGATATAAAATTAGATGAAAAGCTACCATTAGATTTAAACGATTTTGAAGATGCACCAATGTTACCACAAGATAATGAAAGTGATTATGATTTGCAAAAAGAATTGGAAGCAAAATTTGATGAATTATTTGGTCCAATAGATGACTAAAAATATAAAATTATCATTTGAAATTTTTGAATGATAATTTTTTTTTACGATTATACCAAAAATATTTTCGTGTTCTATTGAAAAAAGACAAGAAATGTAGTAAAATCCTTTTTAGGTATAAAATGAAAAGATTATAACTTTAATTATAATAAATTAATTACATATTAATAGAGAGGAAATGATGTAAATAATGAAATTTGTACATATAGCAGATATGCACTTTGATAGTGCATTTGTAAATTTATCTGATAAAGATATATTAGGAGATTTAAGAAGACTAGAACAAAGGAAAGCATTTAAAAAAGTTATTGAATATGTAAAAGAGGAAAATATTCCATACTTATTGATATCAGGTGATTTATATGAACACAAATATGTTAAACAATCAACAATAGAATATATAAATAATTTATTTAAAACAATTCCAGAAACAAAAATATTTATATCTCCAGGAAATCATGATCCATATGTAAAAAATTCGTATTATAATAAATATGAATGGAATGAGAATGTAAAAATATTTACTTCTAATATAGAAACTGTAGAAGAAAATGAAGTAGATTTTTATGGATATGGTTTTGATGATTTTTATTGTACTAATTCAGATATAGAAAATATCCAAATAAAAAATAGAGAAAAAATAAATATATTAATTACACATGCTACATTGGATGGAGCAACAATAGATGATAGAGAATATAATCCATTAAAAAGAAAAAATTTAGAAAAATTAGGATTTGATTATATAGCATTAGGGCATATTCATAAATTAGATTATAATACTAATATAGTATATCCAAGTTCCACTATTTCTTTAGGATTTGATGAGATAGGAAAACATGGAATGATTATAGGTGATATAGAAAAGGATAAATTAGATTTAAAATTTATTCAATTAGATGAAGAAAATTTTAAAGAAATAGAATTAGATGTAACAGAAATATATTCTAAAGAAGAATTAATAGAAAAAATAAATGAATTAAAATTTGAAAACAATGAGTATATAAAAATAATATTAATTGGTAATAGAAATTTTGAAATAAATAAATATGATATATTAAAATATCTAATAAATGAAAAAATAATAAAAATAAAAGATAAAACAAAAATTGCATATGATTTAGAGAAAATATCAAATAATAATACACTAAAAGGACTATTTGCAAAAAATATGTTAAAAAAATTAAATGAAGAAAATATTGATTTAAATCAAAAAGAAATAATCGAAAAAGCTATAGAAGTTGGACTGGACGCTTTAGAATAAAAAAAATAAATAAAAAAATAAATTAAGAGGTGGTGTGAATTTGAAAATAAATAAATTAAAAATAAATGGTTATGGAAAAATAAAAAATAAAGAAATAAATTTACAAAATAATATAAATTTAATTTATGGAAAAAATGAATCAGGAAAATCAACTATATTAAACTTTATAACAGACTCATTTTATGGAATTTCTAAAAATAAAAAAGGAAAAGAACACTCAAATTATGAAAAATATTTACCCTGGATAGGAGAAGAATTTTCAGGAAAAGTAGAATATGAATTAGATAATAAAGAAAAATACGAAATATTTAGAGATTTTAGGAAAAAAAATCCAAAAATATTCAATGAAAATAAAGAAGATATATCTAAAAATTTTAATATAGATAAAAATAAAGGAAATGAATTTTTTTATGAGCAGACAACTGTAGATGAAGATTTGTTTTTATCAACTGTCGTAGTAAATCAAGAAACTGTAAAACTAAAAAAGCAAGAACAAAATGTATTAATTCAAAAGGTTGCAAACTTAGTTGGAACAGGAGATGATAATGTATCATTTAGAATAGCAATTGACAGAATAAATAGAAGGCAATTAGACGAAATAGGAACAGAAAGGTCTAGGGAAAAGCCAATTAATATCGTTAATAGAGAAATTGAAGAATTGGAAGCTCAAAAAGAGGATTTAGAAAAATATGTAAACATAAAGTATGAAATAGAAGAAAATAAAACTAATTTAATAAAAGAAATATCATCTTTAGAAAATGAAAATAATTTTTTGAATGAAATAAAATTAATTAATGAAAATGAAAAAATTGAAGAAGAGAAAATAAAATTAAAAGAAAATTTAGAAAAAGAAAATGAAGAAAAAATAAATGAATTAAAAAATAAAATAAATGATATAAAAAATAATAATAAAAATATTTTAGAAAATAAATTCGAAAAAATAAAAAATAAAGAAGAAATAAATTCAAAAAAATTAGAAAAAAATAATAATTTATATTTGGAAAAAAATAAATTAAATAAAAAAATAATAATATTTTTAATTATTTTAATTTTAATTAATATTTTACAATTTATTTTTATTAAAAATAAT
>CAMMMI010000105.1 GCA_946497905.1 uncultured Clostridium sp. | reverse complement strand
ATAAATTCTGAATTTGTAGGCTTACCTTTAGCCGCTGAAATAGTATATCCAAAAATACTTTCTACCGCTTCTTGTTGCCCTCTTCCCCATGCTACTTCGATTGCATGACGTATTGCTCTTTCTACTCTTGATGGTGTTGTATTAAATTTACGTGCAATTTGAGGATATAGACTTTTAGTAATCTGATTTATTACTTCAATATCATTTACAACCATCATAATTGCTTCTCTCAAATATTGATATCCTTTAATATGAGCTGGTACTCCAACTTCATGAATAATATTTGTTACTAATGCTTCTAAATTTTCTTCTTTTTTTACTCCATCATTTGGTAATTCGATATATTTAGA
This sequence comes from uncultured Clostridium sp., assembly GCA_946497905.1. Taxonomy (GTDB): domain Bacteria; phylum Bacillota; class Clostridia; order TANB77; family CAG-508; genus CAG-269. The sequence goes on along the minus strand of CAMMMI010000105.1, from coordinate 4,786 downwards.
TTTTAAATCTTTTGACAAAAAATTTTGTGATTCTTGATTTGGTTTAAAAAATTTGATTTCTCTAATTCTTTTTATTAATAATTCTATATCAAAAGGTTTTACGACATAATATTCTGCACCTAAATTAACGGCTTTTTGAGTTATCTTGTCCTGTCCTACTGCTGATAACATAATACAAATTGGTTTTTTATCCATTTTTATTATATTGATTTTTTCTAATACTCCTAATCCATCTAAATGTGGCATTATTACATCTAGTAATGCAACATCTGGCCTAGTATTTGCAATCATATCAACTGCTTCGTTTCCATCTTTAGCTATGGCGATTACTTCCATATCATCTTGACTATTAATATATGATGACAATGTTTTACTAAATTCCTGATTGTCATCAGCTATTAATATACTTATTTTTTCTTTCATAAAACTCCTCCTAAAATATTACTGTAAATTTTTTACAATCTGATTATAATATTTTATTCGAGCAATTGCAATAATATTTGGAAATATTTTCCAGATACTTTATGAAAGTATTATTTTATTACACTTTATTTATATATTTTATAGATAAACTATTAATTTTTGATATATTTATTTTCTTTTCTCTATAATCTTCTAATAATTTCTCTTTTTTACTTGCATCTAATTCAATATTACAAACAATTTTTTCACTATATTCAATATTTGTTATATTTATTTTATTTTTCTTACAATAATATTTAAAATTATCAAATTCTGAATATTCTATTTTTAATTCTATTTCATTCCCTAAACATTTTTCTTGTTTTTCACTTTTTCCTATTGCTTCAATCAAACTATTTGAATATGCCCTAACTAAACCACCAGTTCCTAGCAATATTCCACCAAAATATCTTGTTACTATTATTAAAACATTTGCCAAATTATTTGTTTGCAAAATATGTAACATGGGCAATCCAGCTGTTCCAGATGGTTCTCCGTCATCACTAGCTTTTTCTATAATACTCCCATCTTGTATTATTCTATAAGCTATACAATTATGTCTTGCTCCATGGTACTTCTTTTTTGCTTTTTTTATAAATTCCTCTGCCTGTTCTACGCTCTCTACATAAAGTAAATCAGCTATAAATTTAGACTTTTTTTCAACTATTTCTGTTTGTACATTATTTTTTATGGTAGTAAACTCATTCATTTTTTCTCTCTCATTCTTTTCTAAAAATAAATTTATTTAGGAATTAATTAAATATTTATTAGCAACATATATTACTTATTAGATTAAAAATAAAATAATATAAATATTTAATTTTAGTTATTTCCTGCTGTATAACCTGTAGAATATGCTATTTGCAAGTTAAATCCTCCTGTATAGCCATCCACATCTATAATTTCACCTGCAAAATATAAATTTTTTATTAATTTTGACTCCATAGTCTTTGGATTTATTTCTTTTATATCAATACCTCCACTTGTAATTATTGCATCTTCAATTGGCCTAAATCCTTTTATAGTCAAAGTAAAACCTTTTAATAACTTAACTAAATTTTTTCTTTCATTTTTATTAATTTCATTAACTCTTTTATCCGGATTAATTCCGCTTCTATCTATTACTATATCTATCAATTTATGTGGTAATAAGTCATTCAAGCTATTTTTAAATTGCTTATTTTTTAAACTTTCAAAATCTCTCAAAATTCTATTATCTAGTTTTTCTTCTGATAAAGCAGGCTTTAAATCAATTATGATTTTTATTTTATTATTCTGAAATTTTTCTTTTATATTTTTATATCTTACTAAATGTGCTGATGAACTAAGTATTATAGGACCTGATATTCCAAAATGAGTAAAAATCATTTCTCCAAAATCTTTATATATAATTTTTTGATTTTCTTCATCTAAAATTTTTATTTCTATATTTTTTAAATTTAGTCCTTGTAAATTTTTACATGTACTTAGTTCTAATATATTTAATGGAACAAGTGAAGGTTGTATTTTTGTTATATGATGTCCTAGATCTTCTACCATTTTATATCCATCACCTGCTGAACCTGTTAAAGGATAGCTTTTTCCTCCTGTTGCTATTATTACTTTTTCAGCATTATATATGACATTCTTATCTGTTCTCACTCCTGTTACTGTTTCCAAAGCATTATTTTTTTCTACTATTATTTCTTTTATTTTAGTATTATATATAATTTTTACATTTAATTCTTTTAATCTATTTATAAAACAATCTAATACATCTTTTGATTTATCTGTTACAGGAAATATTCTATTTCCTCTTTCTTCCTTTACTTGTAGTCCTTGATTTTTCAAAAAGTTTATTATATCTAAATTTGTATAATTCTGAAATGCACTATATAAAAATTTACCATTACCTGGTATATTTTTTATGAATTCATTCATACCTAAAGAAGATGTAATATTACATCTTCCTTTTCCTGTTATTAATAATTTTTTTCCTAACAAATTATTTTTTTCAATTATAATAACTTCATTATTGTTTTCTGCTGAAGTTATCGCAGACATCATGCCTGCTGGTCCTCCACCTACTACTATTACTCGCATTTAATCCATCCTATTCTTTTTTATTTGCTACTTTTTTATTTTCATCTGCTCTTTTAATATTTTTTTCAAGTTCTTTATCAAAAAATTCGTCTTCCTTTTTCTCTGTATCTTCATTTTTATTTTTTGTTTCTTTGACTTTTTCAACTGTTCTTTCTGGATGTTCCACCTTTTCTTTTAAATCTTCAAAAAAGAATTCTATTCCTAAATCTTCGTGTTTATTTTGTTCTTCTCTATCTTCAATATTATCATTATCTTGTTTTTCTTCATCTTGGTTATTTTCTTTATTCAGATTTTCATTTTCTTTTTTAGTTTGATTTGACTTATTTTTTTCTTTTAGTTCTATCCCTTCTGTAATATTTGCATTTTCTATTTCATTGTCTTCTATTTTTTGGTTATTTTTTATCTTTTTATCATTATTATTAATTCTTTCTTCTATTTCATTACTTTGTTTAATGTTACGATTTTTTAAATTTTTTTCTTCTTCGTTTTTAACAATATTTTCTTTTGGTTCTTCTTTTTGTGCTTGCTTTTCTTCTTTAAATTGTATATTATTTTTTTCTAATAATTCTTCTTTTATTAGGTTTTTATTAGATTCATTATCTATTGTTTTAAAAATATCTGTATAATTACTTTTTACTCTTTTTATATTTTTTCCTTTTTCTTTAATCTCCTTTTTAGCTATTTTTTCTTTCTGCTTATCTTCTTTTTCATTCTTATACTCCTCTGTATTATTAATTCTACCACCAAAAATTAATACTAAAATTATTAAAATGATAAGAACTATTATTATTCCTACAAATAACATTTTCACTCCTCCTTATTTTTTCATATGTTGTATTGCTTTTAATATTCCTATTTTGCCATAATCATATGTAAGTCCTCCTTGCATATATGCAATATATGGTTCACGGATTGGGCCATCACAACTAAGTTCTATAGTTGAACCTTGTGTAAATGTTCCAGCTGCCATAATTACTTTATCATCATACCCACCCATATCTCCTGGATAAGGTACTACACTTGAATCAATTGGAGACCCCATCTGTATTCCTTGGCAAAACTTAACTAGATCATGTTCATTTCCAAGTTTTATAGTTTGTACTATATCTGCTCTTTTTTCATCAAATTTAGGTTCAACATCATATCCTAATTTTTCTAACATTTTACTTGCAAATATAGCTGTTTTTACACTACTTGCTACTACAGTTGGTGCAAAAAACAAGCCTTTTATTAATAATGGATTTTGATTTAGCGATGGTCCTATTTCTTTCCCTATTCCTGGAGATGTAAGTCTTTCTGCACACAATTTTATTAAATCTTTTCTTCCTACTATATATGCACCTGATGTTGCAATCCCTGCTCCTAAATTTTTCATTAATGAACCTACTGCTATATCTGCTCCTACCTCTATTGGCTCTTTTTCTTGAACAAATTCTCCATAACAATTATCAACCATTATTATTACTTCTTTATTTACTTTTCTAATTTCTCTTATAATTCTTTCTATCTTTTCTATTGTCAAACTCTTTCTGGTTGAATACCCTCTAGACCTTTGTATTTCTACTACTCTTACGTCATTTTTAGATAATCTATCTGTAATTTTTTGGACATCAAATTCACTATTAACTAGATTTATTTGCTCATATTTAATTCCATAACTTTTTAATGAACTTTTACTTTCTTCTTTCCCTATTCCTATAACAGTTTGTAATGTATCATATGGCTCTCCTGTTATGCTAAGAAGTGTATCATTTGGTCTTAATAATGCAAATAGTGTAACTGTAAGTGCATGTGTACCTGATATTAACTGTGTCCTTACTAGACTATCTTCTGCTTTAAATATATGTGCATATATTTCTTCTATTTTATTTCTTCCTGGTTCATCAATTCCATATCCTGTTGATGAACTTAAATGTGATTCTTGTAAGTTACTTTTTTGAAATGCATTTAATACTTTTATGCTATTTAATTTACAAATCTTATCTACATCTTCATAATATTTTTTTAACTCATTTTCTACTTCATTTGATAATTCTTCTATTTCTTTTCTTATTCCAAAAACTTCATACATTTTATACCTCTTAATTATAAATTAACAATTATATTTTACTACATTCTTACTTTTTTTACAAGATTTTTACAATGTTTTCTTCTATTTGAAAGTAATAAATATTTAATGTAATTATTAGAACAATAGCGGGCTTTTTTAAACATTTTCTCTGTTTATGACATTTCAAAGCCC
>CAMMMI010000104.1 GCA_946497905.1 uncultured Clostridium sp. | reverse complement strand
TATCATTTCAAGCAGCAATTGCAAGAGAAGGAGTAGAAGTAGTAGCAATAAATGACCCATTTATAGCAGCAGACTATATGGCATATATGACAAAATATGATACAGTACATGGAAGATTTAAAGGAACTGTAGAAGAAAAAGACGGACATCTAGTAGTGAATGGAAAAGAAATAAAAGTATATAATGAAATGGATCCACACAACATTCCATGGGGAGAATTAGGAGTAGACTATGTATTAGAATGTTCAGGAGTATTTACTACATTAGAAAAAGCACAAGCTCATATTGATGCAGGAGCTAAAAAAGTAATAATTAGTGCACCATCAAAAGATGCACCAATGTTTGTAATGGGAGTAAACAACGAAGAATATGATCCAAGTATGAATATTGTATCAAATGCATCATGTACAACAAACTGTTTAGCACCACTTGCTAAAGTAATAAATGATAAATTTGGAATTAAAGATGGATTAATGACAACAGTACATGCAACAACAGCAACTCAAAAAACAGTTGATGGAGCTTCAAAAAAAGACTGGAGAGGTGGAAGAGCAGCAGCAGCAAATATTATACCATCATCAACAGGAGCAGCAAAAGCAGTTGGAAAAGTTATACCATCATTAAATGGAAAATTAACAGGTATGGCATTTAGAGTTCCTACTGTAGATGTTTCAGTAGTAGACCTAACATGTAACTTAGAAAAACCTACAACATATGAAGAAATATGTAAAGCAATGAAAGAAGCTTCTGAAGGAAATATGAAAGGAATAGTAGAATATGTAGAAGATCCAGTTGTATCATCAGACTTTACAACAGACTCACACACATCAATATTTGACGCAACAGCAGGAATAATGTTAACAGATACATTTGTAAAATTAGTAGCTTGGTATGATAACGAATGGGGATATTCAAATAAATTAGTTGATTTAGCTTGTTATATAGCATCTAAAGATTAAGAACAAATCGGAAAGCCATAACGCAAGACACGTTGATACTATATAACGTGTCTTAATAAATATTAAAAAACTAGGTTTGTACCTTATGGAAGGAATGGGATAAAAGATGAAACTAAAAAAATATGAAAATAATAGAGGTATTACTCTAATAGCTTTAGTTATAACTATTGTAATATTACTAATTTTAGCAGGAATAGGAATAGGAAGTACAATAGGAGAAAAAGGTACAATCAACCAAACAAGAGAAGCAAATGAGCAAGCAGAAAAAGAAAGTATAGAACAAAAGATACAAGCAGATGTACTAGTAGAAAAAGAAAAGAAAAATAGAAGTTTAACACATGACGAATTTATAGAAATTGTTGAAAATGGAAACTACGGAACTATTAATGGAGACATATTGACAACATCTTCGGGATATGAAATAGATTTATCAGAATTATATCAAGGAGAATAGAAAATTCCAATTTGGGGACGCGTCCAAAATTGGAAAAATAATTAGCAAATTTATGTACTCCTAATAAAAAGTAAGAAGTATGGAGGAGAAAAAATGAATAAAAAAACAATCAAAGATATTGATTTAAAAGGAAAAAAAGTACTAGTAAGATGTGATTTTAATGTACCAATGGATGAAAATAAAAATATTACTGATAATGCAAGGATTGTTGCAGCATTACCAACAATAAAATATTTATTAGAAAATAATTGTGCAATAATTTTATGTTCACATTTAGGAAGACCAAAAGGAGAATTCAAGCCAGAATTTTCATTAAAACCAGTAGCAAAAGAATTATCAAAATTATTAGATAAACAAGTAATAATGTCAAATGATGTAATAGGAGAAGATACAAAGAAAAAAGCAGAAGAACTAAAAAATGGTGAAATAATGTTACTAGAAAATGTAAGATTTCATAGAGAAGAAACAGATAATGATCCAGAATTTAGTAAACAATTAGCAAGTTTAGCCGAGATATATGTAAATGACGCATTTGGGGCTGCACATAGAGCACATAGTTCAACAGAAGGAGTTGCACAATATTTGCCAGCAGTAGCAGGGCTTTTAATAGAAAAAGAATTAAAATTTTTAGGAAATGCATTAAATAATCCAGAAAGACCATTTATAGCTATTTTAGGAGGAGCTAAAGTTTCTGATAAAATAGGAGTAATTGACAACTTATTAGAAAAAGTAGACACTTTAATGATTGGTGGAGGAATGGCATATACATTTTTTAAGGCACAAGGATATGAAGTTGGAAAATCTTTATGTGAATTAGATAAACTAGATTTAGCTAGAGAATTAATGGAAAAAGCAAAAAATAAAGGTGTAAAACTAATGTTACCAATAGACACAAAAATAGGAAAAGAATTTGATATTAATACAGAAAGTAAAACTGTAAAATATACAGAAATACCAGCAGATTGGGAAGGATTTGACATAGGAGAAGAAACAATAAAATTATTTTCAGAAGAACTAAGAAAAGCAAAAACAGTTGTATGGAATGGACCTTTAGGACTATTTGAATTCCCACAATTTGCAATTGGAACAAATGAAATTGCAAAAGTATTATCAGAAATAAATGCAACAACAATAATAGGAGGAGGAGACTCAGCAGCAGCAGTAAAAAAAGCTGGACTTCAAGACAAAATGACACATATTTCAACTGGAGGAGGAGCATCATTAGAATTTTTAGAAGGCAAAAAATTGCCAGGAATAGAATGCTTAATAAATAAATAAGGAAGATGAGCAAATTTACCAATTTTGGACACGTTTCCAAATTGTAATTATTTTTCAACCAGATTTGTGCCTAAGAAAGGAATGATAGTAAATATGAGAAAAAAAGTAATAGCAGGAAATTGGAAGATGAATATGCTTCCAAATGAAGCAATGAGTTTTATTGAACAATTAATACCATTAGTAAAAGATACAGAAAACGAAGTAATACTATGTGTACCTTATACAGACCTATTCTATTCACTACTAACAGCACAAAACACTAATATAAAAATAGGAGCACAAAATATGCATTTTGAAGAAAAAGGAGCATATACAGGAGAAGTATCAGGAAAAATGTTAAAGTCTATAGGTGTAGAATATGTAATAATAGGGCATTCAGAAAGAAGACAATATTTTGCTGAAACAGACGAAACTGTAAATAAAAAGATAAAGTCAGCATTTGCAAATGACTTAAAACCAATAGTATGTGTAGGAGAAACACTAGAGCAAAAAGAAGAGGGAAAGACAACAGAAATAATAACAAAACAAACAGAATTAGCCTTAGAGGGACTAACAGAAGAACAAGTTGCAAATACAATAATAGCATATGAACCAATTTGGGCAATAGGAACAGGAAAAACAGCAACAAGTGAAGATGCAAATAATAGTATAAAAGAAATAAGAAATAAAATTTGTCAAATATATGGACAAACAACAGCATCAAGAGTTATAATACAATATGGCGGTAGTGTAAAAAGTACAAATGCAAAAGAGCTATTTGAAATGTCAGATATAGATGGGGGCTTAGTAGGAGGTGCTAGTCTAAAAGCTGATGAATTTAGCAAGATAGTAAATTACAAATAAAAATATATGATTGGGGGGAAAATTTAATATGAAGGAGAGAAAAAAAATGAACAATTTAGCATTAAAACAAGAAGTAGAACAAAAATACAGCTATGCAGATTTATTAAATTTTCCAGAAGATGAAAGATATGAAATAATAGATGGAAATCTATATTTAATGTCAGCACCTACAGTAATACACCAAGGGATTTCAGGAGAAATAAATAGACAAATATCAAACTATTTAGTAGGTAAAAAATGTAAAGTTTTTTCATCACCAATAGATGTAAAATTATCAGGAAAAAAAGATGATAAGAAAGAATTTAATGTAGTTCAGCCAGATATTTTAATAGTATGTGATGAAAACAAAATCCAAAAAAATTGTATATTAGGAGCACCAGATTTTATTATAGAAATACTATCACCAAGTACAAGTAGTATGGATAGAGTAAAAAAATTTAATTTATACCAGAAATTTGGTGTAAAAGAATATTGGATAGTAGCACCAGAAGAAAAAAACATATCAGTATTTGTATTAAATAAAGAAGGAATTTACACAATTCCTAAAGCATATTATCTAACAGACAAAGTACCTGTTAATATAGCAAAAGGTTTATATATTGATTTGAATAATTATTGCAAAGAAAATGAAGAACTATTAATAAAAAAATAATACAATTTTGAGCTATGTCAAATGAAAGGATGAAATAGAAATGAAAGATAAACTAACAATGTTAATGATATTAGATGGATTTGGAATTAATCCAAACAAAGATGGAAATGCAGTAAAATTAGCAAAGACACCTAATATAAATGAACTAATGAAAAAATATTCAAATACTCAAATATATACAAGTGGTTTAAATGTTGGATTACCAGAAGGACAGATGGGAAATTCAGAAGTAGGACACACAAACATAGGAGCTGGAAGAATTGTTTATCAAGAATTAACAAGAATTACAAAATCAATAGAAGAAGGAGATTTTTTTACAAATCCAGAATTTATTTCAGCTATTGAAAACTGTAAAAAAAATAACTCAAAATTACACATATTAGGATTATTATCAGATGGAGGAGTGCATAGTCATAATAGACATTTATATGGACTTTTAGAAATGGCAAAAAGAAGAGACTTTGAGAATGTATATGTACATTGCTTTTTAGATGGAAGAGATACACCACCAGCGTCAGCAGAAGGATATATAGCAAAACTACAAGAAAAAATGAAAGAAAAAGGTATAGGAAAAATTGCAAGTTTATCTGGTAGATTTTATGCAATGGATAGAGATAAAAGATGGCAAAGAATACAAAAATGTTATGACACATTAGTAAATGGAAAAGGAATAAAAGCAGGAAGTCCAATAAAAGCAATCGAAGATTCTTATCAAAAAGAAGTATTTGATGAATTTGTAGAACCAACAGTAATTTGTAATGGAGATGAACCTATTGCAAAAATTGCAAAAAATGATTCAGTAATATTCTTTAATTTTAGACCAGATAGAGCAAGAGAAATAACAAGAACATTAGTAGATCCAGAATTTAAAGAATTTGAAACAAAAAAAGATCTAAATTTATATTTTGTATGTTTCACAAGTTATGATGAAACAATGCCAAATGTTCATATAGC
>CAMMMI010000103.1 GCA_946497905.1 uncultured Clostridium sp. | reverse complement strand
TGTAATATTTTGCAAATTTTGTTATAAAGTTTTCTGATTTAGATTTTTTACTACTCGCATTTTCTACTAAATCTAATATTTTACTTACTGTTGATTCACCATATTCTTTTGTTACATTTATTTTTATTACTCTGTCTAAATTTATACAACCACTTAAAACTTCTTCTCCTTCTTTTATTTCTTTTGGTAATGACTCTCCTGTTAATGCTTTGGTATCAAGTGTTGTTCCTCCCTCAATTACATAGCCATCTAATGGAACTTTTTCTCCTGGTTTTACTATTATAATATCTCCTATTTTTACTTCATCTGGACTTATTTTTTCTATTTTATCATTTTTATATAAATTTGCATAATCTGGTCTTATATCCATTAAACTTGCAATTGACTTTCTTGATTTATCTACAGCATAGCTTTGGAATAATTCTCCTATTTGATAAAATAACATTACTGCTACTGCTTCTGGAAACTCACCTATTCCAAAAGCTCCTAATGTTGCAACTGTCATTAAAAAGTTTTCATCAAATACTTTTCCTCTAAAAATATTTCTTACTGCTTTTTTTAATATTTCAAATCCAACTATAATATAGCTTATGACAAATATTATATTATTCACATATTCATTTTTAAATTGTATTATTACTGCAATTATGAATAATATAAGAGATAATATGATTTTTATACCCTTTTTTCTCATAACGTTTTCCTCCTAAATTTCTTCTATCTCTACATCTGGTTCTTCCTTTTTTATAAGTTTTTTAAGTTTCTTTAATATCTCTTTTTTATCATTCTCATTAATTTCTAATTCCATTCTTTCTGCTATAAAACTAATAGCTACATATTCTATTCCTTCTATTTTTTGAATATCTCTTTCTAATTCTGCTGCACAATTTGCACAATCTAATCCTTTTATTTTAAATTTAATTTTCATTTTTATACCTTCCTTATATGATATATTTAGGTTTTTAAATAAGGTTTTACCTATGACCTTTATATCTTTATTTCTTTTAATACTGCATTGTTTTTATTTTTCATTTTTATTATTAACAATTTGCCCTTTGTTCTTCTTATTATTGAAATTTTATATTTGTTTTTGTTTACAAATTTTCACCTTCCTTATGTTTAATGTGTTCAATTCCAACTTCGAATACTTGCTTAACATGTTCATCATCTAAAGTATAATAAACTTCTTTTCCTTCTTTCCTATATTTAACTATTCCACTTTTTCTTAATATTGCTAATTGATGTGATATTGAGGACTTACTCATCCCAACTACATTTGCAATATCACATACACACATCTCGTTTTGATCTAAAGCAAATAATATTTTTGTTCTTGTTGTATCTCCTATAATTTTAAAAAATTCAGCTAATTTATTAAACATTTCTTGTTTTGGCATTTTTTCTAATGTTTTGTCTACTACCGCTTGATGTATTATATTACAATCGCATACAAATTCATTTTTTGACATATTGTAACCTCCTTTTTGTTTTTAATTGAGTATGTATTCAACTATTGCTTTTTAAAAAATAATTGAATATACATTCAACTTTACTTATATTATAGTTGAATGCATATTCAATTGTCAATACTTTTTTTGATATTTTTTATAACATTTATACTTTATCCATTATTGTTTTATCTAAAAATTTGAAACATTTATATTATTAAGTCCTTTAACTAGATCATCTACATCTTCATCTTTCCAGTTCCTTAAAATTAATCTTTTATTTTATATTATCATTTTTTCAACTCCTTTTTGCTAATTCTTGACCTAACTTGTTTTGAAAATCCTCTTATTTCTATTACATCTTTTATATATTACTGTACTTCTTTCAATGTGTTATTTTCATTTAATTTATCACATAATTCTAATTGAGTATTCAATTCATTATTTCCTTTTCATTTTATTTATTTTACTTCTTCTATTTTTCTTATTTCATATCTCCAACCAGGTTTCCAATTCTTTGTTCTTCTCCAATCATTATCTATTGCTTCTTTCCAACTAATATTCTTTGTTATGACTTCTAATGCTAATTGTCGCGCTTTATGTGAAACTAAAGCAATAGTCTTCCCATTATAACTTTCTAATAGATATTCACAAAAATTTCTTAGTCTTTTTTCAACTTCTTTTAAAGATTCTCCATTAGGAAATTTACTATCTATATGTTCTTCATATTTTACTAATAATGTATCTTTTCCGTTTAAATCTCCATAATTACATTCTCTTATCCTTTTATCGTGCAATATCACTTTTGAATCCTTGAATGTATATTTAGCTGAATCTATTGCTCTTTTCAAATCCGAACTAATTACTAAATCTATTTCGTTTAAGTTTATTTGTTCTCGCAATCTTATACTTTGTTCTATTCCTTTTTCACTCAAGTTTCCATGCAACCACCCTGTAGATTTATGCTCTATATTATCTGTAGTTGTTCCATGCACAAAATAAATTATTTTAACTGACATAACTTTCACTCCTAGTCATTGCTTCTTTGTCTGTCCCTTTACCTGCATGAATTAGAATATCTCCTCTATATTTTGTTTTCCAAGTTCTAAATTCATATTCCTTGTATCCTTTTGCAATCAATGTTGCCCAAGGTTGTTTTATAGTTATAACTTTCATATTTTCTTTTTGCTCTCGTATATGTAAAATATCTGATGTCAATAATTGTGCTAACTTATAAAAATAAATTTTTTTATTATTGTATATTCTTTCATCTTTAAAATTAGGAAAATATTTTATAATAATTTCAAATAATTCTGTATCAATAGTATACCTTTTGTGAATGTATAAAAATCTCCATTCATATTTTCTTTAACTATTTTACTAACATTTTTTATAATATTATATCTTTCTTCAAATAATGGAATTACTACGTTTCCTTTTAATATTTCTTTAAATTCTTTTTTAGTTATATTAGAGAAATCAGTAGTATTTTCTTCTTTCACATACTTTAATAGTGCATATAACAATGCTATACTTCCATCTTCTTCTCCATTTTCTGTATTTATTGTCCATTTAGGATTTCCCCAGAATGAAAAATCTATCGCTTCATATACTAACAAAAAGTTTATTATAGTCTCTGTTGGTAAGTTTAATAAATTATATGGAGAAAAACCTAGCCAATGTTCAGTTTCAACTTTATTAATTTTTTCTATAATTTCTTTCATTTATTTTAACTAATTTTGAGTTGTTAGCAACATATTCACAACTTTTAATTATTTTATCTAGCATTCTGTTTATCTCCTATATTATTTTTTTACGATATTTATGATTACCCATAGAATATCATCTCCATAAATACTTCTTCTTAGAACTTTTTTCATTAGAATTTAAGTTCTTTCATATTATTTATATCTAAACCAATCTTTTTATAAATCTCATCAACAGTACATGATATAGTATCATTAAAAGAATATCCTAAGATATCTAACATTTCCTTTATATCTTTTTTGTCTTTTCCTTCAATTTCAATATATGGTAATAATTTGGGCCATGTATCAATATCTATCTCATGTTCATTTAAAATATATTTTTCTCGTCTTTTTTCTTGATAACTTCTATATGAAAATCCAAGTTTTTCAAGCAATTCATTTGTTTCTTCAAATGAACTTACTTCTATTTCTGTTTCTTGCATTTGTTGAATATTTGTTTTATTATCTTTTAAGATATGTTTTATTGTTAAAGTTGTTTTTTCTTTTACTTCTTTATTTTCTTTTTTCTCAATTGTTTTTCTTAATCTAATCCATTTTTTTGGTGTAGATTTATAATTATTTATCAATTCTTTTAATTCGTCACTATTTAATATCTCTAATATTTGTTTTTCATCTAAATCAAACATGTGTGACAAATTAATAATTTTAAAATTTCTTTTTAAAAAATCAATTTCTTCTTCACTTAATAACTGGTCTATTTCTTGAAAAAGATTTTTTATTCTTTCTAATACTATATCTTTTCTTAATTCGATACTTTCATTATTTAACTCATATAAATTAGAAAAATATCTTTGATTTATATAAGGCAAATCATATACACGTAAATATTGTTGTGAAGAGCTAATATATTTTCCTCCTGCTTTTTTTATTTTCTCTACTAATTCTTCTTCATTAATATTTAAGATTTTTACTTCTAGCTCCATACTACTCATATTTATTTTCTCCTTTTTTTCAATGAAATCAATATGTTTCTTTCAGAATAACTACAATATATCACAGATTTACATTTTCCTCAATAAATTTATTGAAATTCGCAATAACTATATTATTTTTTGCAAAAAATAAAGCACCTATTTACAAGGCACTTTACTTAGGATTCTCTTTAACTTTTAAATTTTATTTTATAAATTTATATGTTCATCAACATACAACCATATAATATGGTGTATTGAGCATAGATATATAATCTCTGTAATTCACTCACTGCAACTATTATCTCAATTTTAGAATTTTGTTTTATATGTTTCCACACTCCATATCTAAAACAACCTTAACATTAATTTCATAATTTTGTACTTTTTCTAGTCCAAATCTTCCTCTCTTATGAAACATAACTGTATCTTGAAAACTAGTAAATTCAAGCACTATTGGCAATTCTTTAACTCTAGCAACGCACAAACTTCCACATGTGTTGGTTATCTCTGGTTGCAGTAAGTTTTGAATGTTGTTTATTGCCTGTTGCAGTTAAATTGTCTTTGCAATTTATTTCTGTTCCATTTTTACAAATAAATCTTATTGTATATGGATTTATAGTAGCATCTTCTAATGTTTCTCCAATAATTACTTTGTCTATTAAACATTCAAAAACATCTTTATCAAAGTTTTTCATTATTTTTATATCTTTAAATAAACTTTTAAACTTGTTTAATCTATGTTTAATACTTTCATTTCTGTTTGTTTCTTTTAATAGGTTTTGAATTTTCTGTTCTACTTTTAATAATTCTGTATTTAACTCATCATATTTTAAAGTATATTGTTCTTTGTTGATTCTGCCTTCTAAATTTAATTCTAATAAATTAGCAAGTTTCTTATTTATTTTTTCTTTGTCTTTTTCTAGTTTATTTACTACTGTTTCTATAGTATTTTCTTTTAGGATATTTTCTATTTTTTCTAAAAAATCTTCTACTACTTTTTTATTATTATTACAGAGTATTCTATATCCTTGTACAAAACAATCTTCTATTATTTCTTCTGGTATTGCTTTACAATATGGGCATTCTTCTTTTCCATGTTTTGCT
>CAMMMI010000102.1 GCA_946497905.1 uncultured Clostridium sp. | reverse complement strand
ATTCTTGAAGATTATCTTGTAATTCAGAAAAATCTAATTGGTCTGTATGAGAAATTATTTTAATAATTTTTTTCTCTTTTTTGTGTCTACTTTATTGACTATAGTCCATAATATATATATCTCTCTTCATTTAATATAGTAGTAATTTTCTGAAATAACATAGCTATTTTCAATAAAAATATTGTGCATTACTTTACAAAAATATTATTTCTACATAACTAATAATAGAAATTAATAAAATGATATGTATCACAAAATTTAGAAATAGATCAAGATATTTTTGTACATATCCTAATCTTTCTTTCTGGATTCACTTTCATACTCTGTAACTATTATGTTGTTTATGCTTCTACTGCAGTTTCCATGTTCTATTTTGCATTTTTAGTTTATTTTCTTTTTCAAATTCCTCAGCTTTCCCATATACTTATAGACATCACCTTATTTGTACTTATTTAAACAGTAACGAAAAAAGGCAGCTAAATTTTTTCTATTGTTCACTGCCTGAAAAACATTTTTTGACTCAAAAGTACTGTGCAGTCTATAAAATTTGATTTTTTAAGCTTCAAAAGTCGCTCTTTAAAATCTCTGAAATCATTGATTTTACTTACTTTTCTGCGACGTCATATGTTTTGATCAATCATCCCATTATGACGATATAAATAGTATACATAAGGAAACACTATATATTTTAACGAACAACATTTACACAAACAGTATAAATTATCTAAACTATGTCAACACTAATAAAAATTTAATGTTCCCAAATTTTTTTGAGAGAATCAATATTTAATTCATGCCATTCTTCCTTCCATAATTTCCAATAAGGAATATCTTTTGAAGATGGACTTGGATCACATTTATCAACCTGAACAATAGATGGTAGGACAACTGCATCTCCTATTAATAAACACTAACCTGCTTTGAGTGTTGGTATTTTATCAACTATATTTCCTAATGTGTCTGGCAGCAATCTTTTTACATAGTTCTGATCTGTTGGATTAGTTAATCGTAATGCCAAAAAATTATTACATTGAGAAAATATTGTTTCAGAAATTTCTGAAGGACGCTGACTGGCTAATAATAAGGATACACCATATTTTCTTCCTTCTTTCGCTATTCTTTCAATTGATTCTTTAGATGCTCTATATTTTGCCAAATCGTTATTCGGAACATATTTATGTGCTTCTTCATATACCAATAGTAATGGTATATCATTGTTCACTTCTTCTTCTGGATTTTTAAAAACTCTTAGTCTTTTATAATAGTATCCAAATTCAAATAAAATTCTTGAAATCAAAGAAACTGTAATACTCAAAACTTCAAACGGAACGCCACTTAAATCTATAATTGTAACATTAGAGGTATTTTCTGTATATCCTATTAATTGTTTAAGTGTATCTTCAAATGAAATATTTTTTGATTTATCTCCAAGTAAAAACTCTAAACGTCTATCATTTATTTTATTTTCTAATCTACTAACAAAATTTGATAATTTTCCATTTAAAGGCCCCGCTTTAGGACCTCCTCTTAAACCTTCAACTATCTCTTCATTTTTTTCCTTAGCAAAATTTAATACATCATTAATTTCGAAAAATACTGGTGAATCAAAATGTAACTTTTCTTTCTTTTCTTCTGCTCCAGAAAAATGTTCTTTTCGACTCTTAACTATTGCTTCTTTAAATATATTACGTTGATTATGATCATTTGCTTCTGTGTCTATAAATAGTTCTTGTAATTCATCACTATTCAATAACCAATACGGTAACCTCAAATTATCTATGTCTATGAATTTTGCATTTGGAAAAGCCGTTTTATATTCTGAATGGATATCAAATATTACTATATGAGAATTATTCATTCCTTGATATTTGCCGTTTTTAGCCTTTAGTGCATTTTGAACAATTTTTGCTACAGAATGAGATTTTCCAGAACCTATTGAACCTACAATAGCAATATGCTTATTAAAAAATTTGTCTCCATCTACTGGAACTGTGATATCTTTATTTGTAGATAATGTAGCAAAATCAAACCTTTTTTCCTCCAATAATGCTTCTTCAAAAATTTTTTTAATTTCATCCTTTTTCGCTGGTTCAACTTTTTTGGGTGGAATTGCAATTGTATCTCCACCTCTTTCAAAGTTTCCATTTCTAATCATTCCTAGTGGATTTGACTCTAAAATGTACTTTCTACTCGGAGTTCTATCACTATCTATTCCAACTTCTATATTGAAGTTTTCAATAATTGCTATCAATACAGAATTTTCATTGTCTGCTATACGAAGATATGAACCTACTTTTAGTTTTTCTTCTGCTAATTGAAAATTTTTTATTTGGAAAAACCGAAATAACTTCTGCGTTAAGCTCTTCAAATTCACTCATAAAAATCACCCCTAAATCATAATACCAATGTTTTCTGTTGATAAAATTTGTATACCATAACATATATTTTGATTATTTTCATAGAATGGTTCATTTAAATAAAAATGATAAATTTCTTTAGTACCTGATGTATTTTCTATAACTTTGTTTAACTCTTCCAATTTATTTATTATTTTAATTTTTACATTATTTTCTGCATTTGCTCTTCGTGTAATAGAATTAACTGAAAAATCAGCTCCAAGAAAATCATACCCATCCCATAATCTAATATCTTCTCCTTGAAGTTTTTTCTTTAATATAATTAAACGAATTTGTGAAATTCCATGTAAATATATATACGGACAAAATGGTCGAACTTCTCTTTTCGACAATCTACTCCAGTTTTTTGAAATCTTTATTATAAGAGAAAGTATTTTTTTATCATCAATTATTTCATCACATTCAATCAAAAAAAATCTTTCATAAGGAGACACATTTGTTGGTGAAAAATACTGTTTCTTTATTTCAGAACAATATTCACGAACACCCTTAAATTCTAAATACCATTTATCAAATAGCATTTTTTTACTATTGATTTTTTCTATAAATTCTTTTTTAGTCATAGTTCTATCTTTTATGTTCTGTTTTGTTGCTGTCTCTTTAACTAATCTTAAAGCATTATTATAGTAATAGTACTCTGCTTCAAAATTGCTACATTTAAATAAATCCTCTAAACTTTTATCACTTTTTTCTGTTGTACAGTATAATCTTCTGCATAAATATCAACATCAATTCTGTTCAAAAAATCTTCTATATCCTTATCTTCCAATGACAACTCTTTATGTAACTCATGCTTCACCTTATTCTCGGTATATGTAAACAAGCTTTTTTTAGCAAAATCCACACTTAATTTCCCTGGATATTTATCATGACCTGATTGGTATTTTCCATATAACTTATACTTTATATTCTTCTTTTGTTGCCTCTTTTTTATATAATCTTTCAGCATAAGTCTAATTGGTTTAGCGATAACTGAATGATTATATTCTGTTTTAGCATAATACTTACATTGTATTGCTATCATATAATTTTTATCAAAAATATCAACATCTTCAATTCCTTCAATTGTAACTGTATCATTATCATTCGTTATCCCTATCAATTGCAAGATATAATAATCAAATTGATAATAATATCCCTTAATCGTATCAATTGCGTCTCGTCCTTTTGACATAGCAGACTCCTTTAAAAACTTTATTATTTTTAAATAATGAAGGATATATTAGCTTCATTATCTAAAGAAACTATGAAAGCGATTTTAATTTAACATTTTAATTATAATATATTATCAGTAATTATTTCAATATTTTGAAATTTATTACAAAAAATCTACTCTAACAAGAAACAACAAAATACAACCAATGTAATCACTTTATTTACCATAGATATCTCTCATCTAATACTAGTCTAAAATAATATGTCTCCCCATACTCCGATTCTATCTGTTACTTTAATATGATGTAGATAACAGCTCCTTATTAAAGGTACAATATATTATATAACAAAATTAATTACCATAAGAAAGGAGCTGTTTATCATATATAATTATAAAAATTGCTTTTAAAAACAATTCTATAATCTCTCCTCATTGTTTTTCTAATTATAATTATAATTATATTTATCGTTACTGAAAAGATTCTAACGGTAATCAAAAATACCGTTGTAATAATTGTAAACGTCAATTTACTTTATTCGAAAACTTTAAACATACTAATAATTATCCTAAATGTCCTATTTGTGGTAAAAGTACTTTCATTTGGCATAAGTATGATACTTATATTCATTACAAATGTTCTTCCAAAAAATCTAATCATTCTATTAAAGTACCTATTTTTAGTACTGTTACTAAGAAAAAGTTAATTCCTAAATTTATATCGCCTTCTTTTAAAAGATTTCGTTTTTTTCAAAATATAATTCTTGCTGCTTTAGTTCTCTATTTTGAGTCTTATACTTCTTTAATATATCTGTTTTCTCATATTTCTATTTATCATTAGATTAGACATTTTGCTTCTTACTTTAAATCTGTTTATAAATTTCTTATTCAAAAAGCTAATCTTCAATCAAATGAATGGTATGATGACAAAACTTATATTTAGATTAAAGTTATAAAACATTATTTTTGGATTTTACTTTACTATGAAATAAGAATTGTAATTGATTTTTACCTATATAACCTAAGAAACAGTTCTTTAGCTTATACGCTGATTCAAAAATCTTTAAATAGTACCCTATTACTATTGTTACAGACCGTTTATCTGCTTATAATATGCCTATTTCTATGACATATTCTAATATTAACTTAACAAATTATTCCAATTGGTATTTCACAAAATTCCTTAGTCAATGGCAGGACTTAATAAGATTAAATGAAATCTATATAATGTCCGATGATAACGAAAAACTTTTATTTTTTCTTTTTAACAATGAAACCAATGCATTATCACCATATTTTCTAAATAATGTATCTACAATCTAATTATTTATTTTTGTAGGTGATAAAATATAATACTATAAAATTTATCATAATTTCCTAAGTACATTAACACTTATATTTTATTTAAATTACATAACAAAGTTAGAGGATATTTAGTATATAAATTTATTCCTTAATTTATTTCTAAGTTTCGTATAATCTAGATATTATTATTTAATTTAACTAAGTTCATTACAAATAGTTTTATAAATAATTACCTTATGTGTCTTTCCTATAAAGTTTAGTTTTATATTATATAACTTAATTATACATATTAAATTAAAATTTTTACATCATATAATAACTATTCAGAAATATTAGATACACCAAGATATCCCTCAGGGCTTACAGGAGA
>CAMMMI010000101.1 GCA_946497905.1 uncultured Clostridium sp. | reverse complement strand
TATAATTTTGCAATACTTTTTAAATTGCAACCAAAACTTTACATCTCGATAAATTTTACTATTTATTATAATAAAATTCCTTTATGGTATTTGCAAATTCTTCTGGTGTATCAATATTAATTTCATGTCCTGCACCTTGTATAACTTTTATTTTACTATTTTTTATATTACTATTTAACTGTCTTGCACTTTCCATATTTAAAGTATCTTTTTCACCACATATTATTAATGTATTACATTGTATTTTTGATACCTTAAATTTAATATTTAGTTCCGCTAGTGAATTACTTAATTCTATAAAATTTTTTTTTGAAATTCCTATATTTTCAAAATTCTTTTTAGGTATAAACTTAAAAACAAAATTTTGAAATCTTAATAATTTTTTTGGTAATTCATATGGTGTTCCACTAAGAATGATAGAATTTACTTTTTGAGGGTATTCTACGGCATAATCAATAGCAAGTATTCCTCCGAGCGAAAGACCAACTAAATTTATTTTTTCTTTAAAACCATTGCAATAATCTGCAAAAGCTCTATATAAATTATCATAATTTAATTGATAATTTTTAGCAATTTCAAACACATTAGGTGTTTTAACATCAATATTATCTTCATTTAGTATAGTTTTTACTTTATCCCAACTTGATTCATTTTGTCCCATTCCATGAATTAATATATTTATCACTTTTATATCTCCTATTTTTCATTTCTTACAAAAACATTTAATACATCACCATATTTAGTAAGTGCTGTTCCTATATCGCCATTCTTTGAACTCATACTAAAAATATAATCCCCAATAATATTACTAAAAGATTTAATTTCATCTTTTGAATATTCTCTATTTTCACTTTTTATTCCTATTTCTTGTAATAATTCTTTATTTTTCTTGGATAAATCATTTTCTAAATTCATTTTTTGGTCTCTCCTTTTATGGTTTTATATATGAAAAATATATCATAATAAATTACTTTTTTCAACAAAAAACTAGCAGAAAAAGTATCTCTGCTAGTCTTCATCTTCAAAGTAGCTTTTAAGAGTAGAAATAAACTTTAAATACATTTTCAATTCTTTTTTTGTACTATTATCTAAAAAATTATCTATCGTTTTTCTTGTAGTCAAATTTTTTGTTTCACTATTTCCATATAAAATATAATCTGTAGTTGTGCCAGTTGCAGTACATATTTTATTTAAGGCCTTAACACTAACATTAAGTGTACCTGTTTCTAATTTTCCTAAATGATTTTCTGATAAACCGCATCTTTCGGCAAATAATTGCCTTGATTCATGGTATATTTCTTCTCTAATTTTTCTTATTCTCATTCCAATTTTTACTGCATCTAAAATCATAATTAGCCTCCTTCTTCCTAATACTACTATTTTATCTTCCTTTATAAGAATATTACACTCCTTATTACTGACAAAATATATGACAAATAGGAATTTAAAATTATAAAAAGGCAGTAAAATACAGTGTTTTAGAAATTGTACATTTTCTAATAACTGACATGATACGATAAACTGCACTACTTTTCGACAAATTTTGCACTTTTCTTTTTGTATAATTCCTGTGGGTTTATATACCTATTTAGGAAGAATATAAATTGAAGGTGCAAAAGAGTATTAAAAAAATACGAATGATATTTATGTTTCATTACTAGATAGGTACAATAGACTCATTTTTTATATATTTTAAAGGAAGGAGGTTTTATTTTTATACTTCAAGCAAGTATTCCTCTTAGATAGGAATATCAAACCCAAATTTAAGATTTGGGAGGAATACTTATGGGAGATAAAAATAACTATAAGCAAGAAAGGTTTGATAGTTTCCTAAATAAAACTATAATTCTATCATCTAGAACTTATTTCAAAAAACAATCAAATATTAGTAATAAAGAAAAAACAATTGTAGATAATGAGGATTATTCTGCTTATTTACAAGATTTTATTGCGAGTGATGCACACTTGTCTGATATTGACAAAATTGATTTGTCTTTACAATTAAAAAATGCCCTTAATTCACTGACTGCTATCGAACAGTCGGTGATTTTTTTGCTTTTTCAAGAAGAATTATCACAAGATGAAGCAGCTAAAATACTTGAAATATGGTCTAAATCTGTTAGCAGAATAAAAGTACGAGCTATTGAAAAATTAAGAAAATATTTGAAAGGAGATTTAAATAATGAAAGATAAAAATTTATTTGAATTAGGTAAATTAGCACAACAAGGAAATGATATGGCAATGTTAGAAATTATTGAAAGAAAAAAGAAAATGATAAAAAAATATAGTTTTGGAGACGAAGATAGATACCAATTTATCATTTTAAAATTAATTGAAGGAATAAAAAGATATAATTTTGAAAAAAAATTATAAAGTTTGGGTAGATTTTCGCTGACTTACTCACTGTATATATAATGAAGGGCAAATTTTAAGGAAGCACTATATTGAAAAGGACAGATAAGACAAGCTCTTATCTGTCTTTACTTAAATTTAAGAAAGGAGAATATAGATATGTTTTTCAGATGTCTATTATTAGGAATATCCCTTGTTGTAGTACTTTTCTTTTTTGATATTTTATTACCTAAACTTAAATTAAAATATCGTTTATATAAAGAATTAAAAGAAAAGAAAAAAAGAGAAGAAGCCTTCGCTAAAAAGATGAAAGAATTAGAAATTAAGTAAATTTCTAATAGTCTTGTTATACCTAAAAAGTGTCGACAAAAAATTAACCAGCAAAAACATAGGGTGGTATTTATATATGGAAACCTTAAAAGATAAAATATTTGAAATGTTTTATATTAAGCATTTAAAAGTAAAAGATATAGCAGAAAGAGAAAAAGTTTCTTCAGCATATATAACAAAAGTTGTAAAAACAGATGTAAGGTATAAAACAGAAAAAGCATTTAGAAAAAATAAATCAAAAGAAAAAAGGAAATTAGCTCAAAATAAATTTAATAAACAAAAGAGAGAAAAGCAAAGAATTGAAGATAATTATGCTTTTGTACAAGAACAACATAAAGAAGCATCACGAGAATTATCAAAAAGCAAGAGATTGAGTGATGAAAATTATAGAAAATGGAATAAAAGTGCTTATACATATAACCCTTCAAAACACAGATACGAGTTTGATAAAACTCTTGGTCGTTCTTATGATGTACCAAAATATATAAAAGAAAGGTAAGTAAATTATGGAACAAAAATTATTAAAAGTTTTTCAGTTAGCAGATAGATTAAATACTAAACAAAGTAAGATATATGCAGAAATTAACTATACTGCTAATGATAGTCAAAAATTAGAAATATGTATTAGACGAAAAAAAGATTTTTCTTATATTGAAAAATGTGAAATTTGTATTCAAGAAAATTCAGAAATTAGATGGGACAATATTATTACATTGTTTGAAACTTTTATTGGAGGTGTCAAAGATGAATAAAAAAGAAGCTGTTGCTTATGCACAAGTTGCGCTTGATTATATGCAAAGTTCTAAATATACTGGCGAAATTAATCCTGCGACACTTGGTGTGGAAATGAAACAATGTTTTAAATTGTATCCTAGAAATATTATACAAAACATTGCTGATTCTCAAAGTTGGGCTAGAAATAAATTACAAAAAATTAAAGATGGATGTGATATAGATGCAAAATAATGATGAAAAAATAGGATTAAATATTAGTGAAGCAGCAAATTTAATGGGAATAAGTAAAAACTTAATGGGTGAACTAGTAAAATATCCTGATTTTCCCTGTATAAAATTTAAAAGAAGAATTGTCATTAACAAAAAAATGTTGCAAGAGTGGTTTGATGAAAACTCTGGAAGATTTTTTACTTAAATATTGCTTATATTTTTATATTAATATATAATAGAGAATATTAAATATTGTGCTTTTTACCTTTAATGTTCTCTATTTTTGAATGGGGGAAAAAATAATGGCAAAAACTTCACAAAAAGAGCCTGTTAAAAAAAAGAGAAATACAAGAGGAATGGGATCAATACGACAAAAAAATGGAGGATATGAAGGAAGAATTACAGTTAAAGTAAATGGTAAATCCAAACAAATATCATTATTTAATAAAGACAAAAGAGTTTTAGTTCAAGAAATGATACGAGTTAAGCAAGAGTCTAATGAAAATGCTTATATAGAAAAAGACAAAATCACATTAGAAGAATGGCTTAAAAAATGGGTTCGTATTCACAAAAGACCTTTTGTTACAGCTAGAACTCTACAAGGGTACATTGAAAAAATAAATGCTAATATTATTCCACATTTAGGTAGTTATCCAATGCAATCTTTAGATAGACTTATTTTGCAAGAGTATTTCTCTAATTTATCAACAGGTAATGAAAAAAAATCAATAAAAAAATATTCTCCTAAAACAATAAGGGAGATAAAAAGTATTTTAAATATGGCTTTTGCGGATGCTGAAATAGACAAAATTGTTAAATATAATCCTATTCCAACTATTCGCACACCTAAAGTTAGAAAGAAAAAGAAAACACCTACATTATCACCAACTGAACAGCAAGAATTAATGAATATCTTGCTATCTGAACAAAATGGGCTATGTTACATTTTTATTTTAAACACAGGATTAAGGCCAGGTGAAAATGGAGGTATTAAATGGAAACATTATAGTTACAAAGAATCTAATATAAAAGTTAGAGATAATTATGGTAAAATTACCTATTATGATGATAATTTTAAAAAAATCGAATCTACTTATGAGGAAAAAGATTTGAAAACAGCATCAAGTTATAGAACTATTCCGTTACAAAAATGGCTAAATGAATTGATGCATTTGTTTATGCTATCTGAAATGAAACAAAAAGGATATACAAGCAAAGAACAAATGGAAGATAACTACATTTTTGTTAATAATTTAGGAAATCCTTTAAGTAGTGATTATCTATGGGATACTTTAGATAGAATGTTAAAAAGGCATGACTTTAAACATGTTAGTGTTTACCAGTTAAGACATTTATTTGCAACAAGATGTGTAGATGTTCATATTCCGATAAATCAAGTTCAACAATATTTAGGACATACTCTAGGAAGTACAACTGTTGATTTTTATGTTGATTATGATGAAGAAACAAACAAAAAGGAAATTGAAAAATTAGAAACAATAAATAATATAAATGTTTTACCTGAAAAACTAAAAGATATATCATCTGTTCTTTTAATGGGACAAAAAGTAATTTAAAGGGACATTAAAGGGACATAGTTGAAATATATATATTTTAATAATAAAATAGTATGCTTATATTGGTTGAGAGAGTAAGGTTACAAAGAAATTAAAAAACATAAAAAAACAGGTATATCGCCGGGCTCATAACCCAAAGGTCG
>CAMMMI010000100.1 GCA_946497905.1 uncultured Clostridium sp. | reverse complement strand
ACAAATTTTACTAAAGTAAAATTTGGCGCACGAACAATGACGCGGGCTTTGAAATATCATAAACAGAGAAAATGTTTAAAAAAGCCCGCTATTGTTCTTAGTAAAGTAAGCATGATTTTCCTAATAAAGAACTAAAAAGGGGAAAGTCCCTTTTTTAAATTCCAACAGAATTAAGATAATAAGTGTAATTAGTAAAAAAATCTAATAAATACGAGTAAACACTTTTTTTAGGTATTAACTTTTTATTTAATATATCGCAATGGCAAATAACCGTATTATTTAATAGAACATTTATATTTCCAATTTTATCATTTTGATTTATAGGAGCTTGTAAATATGTATTTATATCAATAAAAATTTCTATATTATCAACATCAGTTTTTTTAACAGGTATTATAGGATTCTCCAAAGAAGAATAATTCAATTCGATATTTTGAGAGCTACCTTTTTCAATAAAAAAATTATCTTTATTATTGGATATCCAATTATTAAAATATTCATTTATTTTGTTTTCAATATTTATATAAGTATATGTATTGAAAGTATATTCAATTAATTTAGCACTATCCTGAGTTCTAAAGTTTTTTGTATCAGCACCTAATACAACACAAATTATATCCATATTTCCTCTTTTACAGGCAGTAACTAGACATCTATTAGCACCATTAGTAAATCCAGTCTTAACACCATATACACCATTTAAGTTCCCTAATAATTCATTTGTATTACTTAAATTTTTAGGGTATCCATTTATATTAATAGTATAGTTTTTTGTACCTACTATTTTGGAAAAAGTAGGATTCTTTAAAGCATAATCAGTTAATAGAGCTAATTCATATGCAGTAGTGTAATGATTGTCTGAATCTAACCCATGTGGAGTTTCAAAGTTTGTGTTTTTAAGACCAAGTTCTTTTGCTTTATTATTCATTAAAATAGCAAAATCAGAAACACTACCTGAAATACTTTCAGCTAAAGCAACAGCAGCGTCATTTCCTGAGCGTAGCATTAAGCCATATAAAAGATGATTTATTGTAATTTTGTCTCCAGTTTTTAATCCTAATCTTGAACCTCCTGTAGATGCAGATTTTTTAGATATTTCAACAGTCTTATTTAAATCGGCATTTTCAATTACTACTATTGCAGTCATTATTTTTGTAGTGGAAGCCATTTTAACTTTGTTTTTCTCATTTTTTCCATACAAAATAGATTTACTTTGTCTATCTAGAACAATACATGACCTAGAATTTAAATTCAAAGAGCTTTCAGAAATATTAGCAGTTTCAAAATATAAGCCATCTAAAGCACTTTCAGACATAGTATCATCGGAATAATCTATGTCATCAGCATATACATAAGAAAAACCAAATATACAGATAAAAAAGGCAATAATAGAAATAATCTTAGAAACATATTTATAAAAAAACATAAAACCACCTATATAAATATATGTTGATAATAAATTCTTATGAGTAAAAAATACATTATCAGGTATAAAGTGTATAAAGTTACGGAAAACAATAAAATTCTGATTAATTCACATAAAGTATTGATTTTAGTGTAAAAATGTAATATAATTGTAATATAAGCTAAAAAAAGAGTGGCATAGCACGAATAAGTTAATCCGTAAGCTTATATTTTGTAATAGTTTTAAATAAAAATAATTACTAAAAAATACTATTGACTAATTTGAAAAAATCAGTAAAATAGTATATAGGAGATAATAAATATGTAAGGAGCAAAAAGGTTATAAAATAATTACAATTTTAGCGTCGTCAAACTTGATTTGAAATTTAATCAATGTACAAAGAGTATGTCTCATAAATTTTAAACTCATTTTGACTGCTCAAAATTTAATTCTTTTCCAACCAGATTTGTACCTTAGGAAGGAATGAGATTTAAAATGAAAGTAGGAAAAAAATTAATTAGTGTGATTGTGATTGCGATAATCAGTGTAATGTGTTTAATTCCATTTTCAAAAGTTTATGCTGACGAAGCAACAACTCCGTTAGTATTAGGAATTATGGAATTAAGAACAGGAAAAAGCAATCCAGAATTAGGATATGCAATAGGAAATCCAAATACAAATGGTTCAACTGAAGAGCAAAGAAATGCTTTTAAATTATGGAATATTGTAAAATATGAAAGTATGCAATCAGATACATATGAAGAAGCAAATATATATTGTGTAAAAGAAGGTGTAGGTTTTTCAGATACAAGGAAAAAGGCAGAATATGATATTTTCTTTGATATGAAAACACAAAAGGACACTATTCTTAACCATTCATATGAAGCAATAAAAACAATGGGAGACGGAACTATTGATATAGGTAATGGACAAACAATAGAAAGATATAATGCAATATTAGCTTTATTTGATGTTATGTATTTAAGTGGAATATCAACAGATGAAGATATGTCAAAATTGTTAGAAGACTCAGGAATAACTAATCCACAATTAACAATAGATGAAGTAGAATCTGTACAACAAGCAGCATTATGGTATTTTACAAATTATGGTGATCCTAAATATGATAAAACAGCAAATAATGATTGGCTTTGGTACACAGAAGATGGTAACACTTATGAAAATTTATCAGATTATAATCCAACTAGTGTAGAACCAAATGCTAGTGTTGGTGCTGCAAGACAAAAACAAGCAGGTCAACTATATAATTATTTAGTAGAAACTGCAAAATTAAATGCTGTTGATTATTCAATAGATGCAAGTACAGGAGCTCCAGCAAAACTTGAAACAACAACATTACAATATAAAGAACAAGGACAAAATTATGTATTTGGCCCAATTAAATTTACAAAAACAGCTGGAAATACAACTCCTTATACATTAGATTTTGTAGTAAAAAATAATGGACAAGAAATAAAAGATTATGCTTTATTAGATAGCTCAATGCAAACAGTGCCAGAAGGAACAACTGTAAGTGATTTAGTAGGACAAGACTTTTATATATCTTTACCTAAAAATGGTGATATGAAAATTAAAATAGAAACAAATATAAAATATAGTCAAACTAAATTAACATTATGGACATCATCATCAAATGCACAAGAACAACCAGTTGTAATTCCAGAAAGAACAGAAATAGAAAATCCAGCTAATTTAGAGGCAGAAGTTACAAACCCAAAAAGTTTTGACTTAAAATTAATAAAGAGAATAGTAGCAGTAAATGGACAAAATGTACCTGAAAGAATTGAAAGTGTAGATGTAAGTAAATTAAATACAATTGGAGAAGATGGAAAATTAATAACAACAGGAGAATATAAATTAAATAAAGAGCCTGTAACAGTACAAAAAGGAGATATAGTTACATATACATTTAGAATATACAATGAGGGAACTATAGATGGATATGCACAAGAAATAACAGAAGATATACCAGAAGGACTAGAATTTATATGGTCTGAAAAAACAGGTGAAGAACTAGAAAATGATGAAACTTTAACAGAGGCAGAAAAGCAAGCAATAGAATTTAACCAAAACTATTTATGGGGAAATTTTGTATATGATGAAAATTATGAGAAGATAGTACAAATATCAACAGATTATTTATCAAAAGAAAATGAAACAACAGTAGGTGGAAACTTAATACCAGCATTTGGAGAAAATGATGGTACAAAAACTGAAGAAGATATACATTATAAAGAAGTATCAGTAATGTTAAAAGTTGTATCTGATGAGACTGGTTCAACTATAAGAAACGAAGCAGCAATATCAGAAGATTGTGATGAGAATGGAGACCCAGTAGATGATAGAGATTCAGACACAGAAGATTGGGTAAAATATGAAGATGACGAAGATTATGATAACATAATTTTACAAGCTTTTGACTTAGCTTTAAGAAAATTTATTATAGCTGTAAGTGATGATACAACAATAGCTGATGAAGAATATTTAAAAAATGAAGATGGTTCATATACAAGAGCACCAGTTGTAGATACAAGTAAATTAAATACAAAAGATGAAAATGGAGTTATGATAACAACAGCTACATATAACCATACAAAAGAACCATTATTAGTACAACCAAATAATATTGTAGTATATATGCTAAGGATATATAATGAAGGTGAAATTAATGGTTATGCAACAGAAATAAAAGATCATTTACCACCATATTTAGAGTTTGTAGAAGGAGAATTTAATGAGCAATATGGATGGGAAGTATCAGAAGATGGAAGAACAGTAACATCAAGATATTTAGAAAATGAATTAATTTCAAAGGCACAAACTGATGAAAATGGAAATATTACATTATCATATGTAGAATTCCCAATAATGTGTAAAGTAAAAGAAAATGCAAAAACAAACGAAAATATAACAAACATCGCAGATATAACTGAATATCTAGATGAAAATAAAGAACCAATTAAAGATAGAGACTCTCAAGAGGACAATGTTGAATTACCAAGTGATGAAAACTTACCAGGATATAAGGGAGATGAAACAGGTTCATATATACCAGGACAACAAGATGATGATGACTTTGAAAAAGTTATTGTAAAAATCTTTGACTTAGCATTAAGAAAATGGGTTACACAAGCTATAGTAATAGAAGATGGTGTAGAAACTATCACAGAAACAGGACATCAACCATATGATGACCCAGAACAAGTTGTAAAAGTTGAATTACACAGAAAGAAAATAGATAAAGTAACTGTAAAATTTAGATATTCTATAAGAGTAATAAACGAAGGTGAAATAGCAGGTTATGCAAAAGAAATTACAGATTATATACCAGAAGGCTTAAAATTTGTTGCAGAAGATAATCCAGGTTGGACAGATGAAGGAAACAACGTAGTATCAACAAGATTATTAGAAAACACTTTATTACAACCAGGTGAATATGCAGATGTAGAAATTCTATTGACTTGGATAAATAACAGTGAAAATATGGGATTAAAAGTAAATACAGCAGAAATATCAGAAGATTATAACGAATATGGTGTACCTGATAAAGATTCTACACCAGATAACAAACAACCAGGAGAAGATGATATTGATGATGCACCTGTAATGTTATCAGTAGAAACAGGTAGTGCAAGAATTTATATTTCTTTAGGACTTATTATATTAATCACAATAGCTGGTGGAACAATATTAATTAAGAAATTTGTAATTTAATAATTTAAAGTAAAACAAAGGAATTCTTTTTAAGAGTTTCTTTGTTTCCTATTGTATAAAAAACGCTTCGCACAATGGATGCACACAACTTTACATACGTAAAATTGGCGCAGAACAAATTAACGGAAAGCCAAAGATGAATATTAAATGTTGTATAAATATTAAGGCTTTCCGATTTGTTCTTGAATAGGAAAAATCGAGTTTTTCCTATTCAAGA
>CAMMMI010000099.1 GCA_946497905.1 uncultured Clostridium sp. | reverse complement strand
TCATTCCTATGTGTGCCTTTGAGCGAAGCGAGAAAGGAATGATTTTTTTTATGAATATAGGAATTATTGGTTTAGGATTTATGGGCGGCTCTTTAGCAAAGAGTTTGAGCAAATTAGAAGATGTGAATAAAATTATTGCTTATGATTTAAATTTAGATAGTTTAAAGAAGGCAAAAGATGATCACATTATAAGTGATTATACTACTTCTATAGATAATAATTTTTCGGATTTAGACATTGTGTTTCTATGCACTCCTGTAAAATTTATTAGATTCTATGCAGAGCAGCTTGAAAATATAGTAAAAAAAGATTGTATTATAACAGATATAGGAAGTACTAAAAAAGAAGTTTTAAAAGATGTTGAAAATCTTAATATAAATTTCATAGGAGGCCATCCTATGATAGGCTCTGAAAGGTCTGGTTATGCAACTTCTATAGATTATTTGTTTGAAAATTCTTTTTATATTTTAACCAAAAAGAATAATGAAAAACAAATTAATATTTTGCAATCTTTAATTAAAAGTATAGGAGCTATTCCTGTAATTATTGATCAAGAAAAACATGATTATATTACAGCTGTTATTAGTCATGTTCCACATGTTGTAGCTGCTTCTTTAGTAAATCTAGTTAAAAATCTAGATGATAAAAATGAAACTATGAAAATGTTAGCTGCTGGTGGTTTTAAAGATACTACAAGAATTGCTTCTTCTGATCCAATTATGTGGCAACATATTTGTATGACTAACAAAGATGAAGTTTCTCAAGTATTAGATATTCTTATTAATAATCTACAATCATTTAAGAATACGTTAGATAAATATGATGAAGGTGCTATTTTTGATTATTTTAATGATGCAAAAATTTACAGAGATAGTTTTATTACTAAGAAAATCAATGGACAAGTTCTTCCTTATATAAATGTAAAAATAAGAGATGAAAGTGGAGCTATTTCTAGAACTATTTCATTAATTGCAGATAAAAATATAAGTATTAAAAATATTGGTATTATTAATAATAGAGAGCAAAATGATGGCGTTTTAAATATTGTATTTGCTACATATGAAGATTTAAACAAGGCATCTAATATTTTAAAAGAAAATAATTATGATATTACTAAATCAGAATAAGGAGAGTTGATATGAAAGTTGGATATTTAGGACCAAAAGGTACTTTTTCATATGAAGCTTGTTCTAAGCATTTTTCAGATCAAGATGAAAAAATACCTTATAAAACTATTAAAGAAACTATTAAAGCTTTATTAAATGATGATGTAGAGATGTGTATTGTTCCTATTGAAAATTCTTTACAAGGTTGTGTTGTTGAAACAATAGATACTTTAATTAAATTTGATAACTTATATGTGATATCAGAGGAAATTCTAGAAATAAATCAAAACTTAATGGCTAAAGAAGATTATTCTTTTTCTGAAATAAAAGAGGTCTATTCACATCCTCAAGCTTTAGCTCAATGTAGAAAATTTATTAATGAATATTTATCTCATGCAGAAATTGTAGAAGTATCAAGTACAGCATTATCTGCTAAAGAAGTATCTTTAAAAAATAATTGTGCCTGTATAGGAAATATAGATTGTTTAAAAGAGTTTGATCTAAAATTAATTCAAAAAAATATACAAGATAATTCTTTTAATAAAACTAGATTTTGGGTATTAACCAAAAAGGATTCTATTGATTTTTCTAAAAATAAAATGTCTATGATTTTTACAACTAAACATAAGCCTGGTTGTTTATATAATGTTTTAAAAATCTTTAATGATAATCAGATCAATTTGACAAAAATAGAATCTAGACCTGCTAAAACTGTTTTAGGAGAATATTACTTTTTAATTGACTTCGAAATTACTAATGGAAATATTAGTTCTACAATAGATGAATTAAAAAATAAAGTTACTTATTATCGTATTTTAGGTACTTATTAATTAATAGGAGGTTGATTTTTATGCCACTAAAAAAAGTTAGAAATAAATTAGATCAATATGATAATATGATTCAAAATCTATTAACTTTAAGGCTTTCGGTTATACCAACTGTTGCTGATATTAAAAAGTCCAATAATATGGAAATCGTTCATCAAGATAGAGAATCTAAAATGTATTCTAAGATGGATAAATTTGCTTCAGAGCATGGTATTTCTTCTGAATTATTAAAAAAATTATATAAAGAAATAATATTAGAAGCTGTTTCAATTGAATACGATTTTATGAATAATGGTTTTAATATACCTTCTCTTAGTGATGATGATATATTAGAATTAAATTCTTGTATGAACAAAATAAATGATATTTTGGATGTAGAATTTTCTAGAAATCTTAACAAATTAAATATTTTAGCTAAAAAATATAATATAACTTTATATGATTTAGCATCTATATATCATAATAATGAATTAAAATAAGCATCCTGTAATAAATGAAAAATGAACTTTGACAACAAAATACCCCCTAATATATAATTTCAATATAGACGACAAACTCAAAAGTCTATGAAATTAATATATTGGAGGTAAGTATAATGACTAATTCACAAGATTTAAAATTTAATGCTATTGAAAACACAGATGCTATTGTAGGAATAGACATAGCAAAAAATGTACATTGGGCGGGAATAATCCTACCAAATGGGAAAGAAATAAAAAAATCTTTCTCTTTTCATAATAACAAAAAAGGATTTGAAAGTCTAGTAGAAACAGTAAAAAATGTTTTAACAATGATGAATTTTGAAAAAGTAATAATAGGAATGGAACCGACAGGACACTACTGGAAAGCATGTGCAAGGTACTTAAAGAAAATAGATTGGATAAAAGTTGTAACGGTAAATCCATTTCATGTAAAGAACTCAAAAGAATTTGATGACAATTGTCAAACAAAGAATGATAAAAAAGATTGTATGACAATAGCAAGATTAATAAAGGATGCAAGATTTTTTGAACCATATTTACCAGAAGTAATATGGGCGGAATTAAGAAATTTATCAAATACAAGAGCAGAATTAGTAAGAAAGCAAAATGCAGTAAAAAATAGACTAATAGCAACGATGGATGAATATTTCCCAGAATATACAAAAGGAGTTAAAAACATATTAAGTAGAACATCAGAAGAAATATTAAAAAAATGTCCATTTCCTGAAGACATAAAAAGCTTAGGAAAAGAAGAGTTATTAAAGCATATAAAAGAAACTGTAAAACGAGGATATAGTAAAAAACAAGTTGAGGGAATATATGAATTAGCAAATGAAAGTATAGGAACAACAGAAGGAATAGTAGGAGCAAAAATCCAATTAAAAATGTATATAGAAGAAGCAGAAATGTTAGAAAAACAAATAAAATTAACAGAAGAAGAATTAGAAAAGCAATTAAAAGAAACAGGATTTTATGAAAGCTTACTTAGTATACAAGGAATAGGAATAGTAAGTGCAGCAATGTTTATAGGAGAAGTTGGAGATATCAATAGATTTGATAGTTACGAGCAAATAAGAAGATATGCAGGATTAAACCTAGTAGAAAACAGTTCAGGAAAACATCAAGGAAAGACAACAATATCAAAAAGAGGAAGAAGTTTGTTAAGAAGTATCTTGTATAGAATGGCATTTACAATGGTAAACAAAAATAAGGAAATAAAGGAATTGCATAAATATTTAACAACAAGAAAAGAAAATCAATTAAAGAAGAAACAAGCAATAGTAGCAGTAATAGGAAAGATATTACAAATAATATATGCAGTAGTAACAAAAAATGAAGAATACAAGGCTACAAGAGTATTTACACAAAATAGATTAGAACAACTAAAGGTAGCATAAATAAATTTTAATTTAGCTAGATAAAAGTGGCATGAGGGAGGAAACCTCCATAAGACCTTAAATGAGTCAGTATAAAAGCAGTAATGCCATGTCACTTTATCTTCATATATTGAACGAAGGATGGTAAGGACTGTAGAAACAGATCCAGAGAGAAATGATAGGGTTAATAGTGAAGAAAGATTCTAGGTAAAAACAATTAAATAAAATGTATAATGTACACTTTTAGTGTGTTTATTAAAGATGTTATTAATTTAATTAATAAAAAAATAAAATATTAAGATAAATGGAGATATCGAGAGATAATTATTCATTTATAGAGATAGGAGGTTTTTTTATGATAGCAAAAAGAATGATTAATTTAGTTGAAAAGAATTCTGTAATCAGAGAAATGTTCGAGGAGGGGAAAAAGTTATCTGATCTTTATGGTCCTGAAAATGTTTTTGATTTTAGTTTAGGTAACCCAAGTGTTCCAGCACCTGAAAAAGTAAAAGAAAGTATAAAAAAGATTGTAGATACTGAAGATCCATTAGTTATACATGGTTATATGAATAATGCTGGTTTTGAAGATGTAAGAGATGCAATAAGTAAATCAATTAACAAAAAATATGGAACTAATTTTACATATGATAACCTTATTATGACTGTTGGTGCTGCTAGTGGTTTAAATATTATTTTAAAAAGTATATTAAATCCTAATGAA
Organism: uncultured Clostridium sp.; assembly: GCA_946497905.1. Classification (GTDB taxonomy): domain Bacteria; phylum Bacillota; class Clostridia; order TANB77; family CAG-508; genus CAG-269. The sequence continues at coordinate 963 of CAMMMI010000099.1, read as the reverse complement.
GAAGTCTTAACATTTGCACCTTATTTTGTAGAATATAATAGTTATGTCAAAGGGTATGGCGGAAAATTAAAAATTGTTTCACCAAATTTGGAAAATTTTGAACCTAATTTAAAAGAATTAGAAGAAAAAATAACTCCTAATACAAGAGCTCTTATAATTAATACCCCTAATAATCCTACTGGTGTTATTTACTCAGAAGAAACAATTAAAGAAATTGCTGAAATTTTAAATAAAAAACAAAAACAATATAATACTCAAATTTTCTTAATATCTGATGAACCTTATCGTGAATTAGCTTATGACGGTATCGAAGTTCCTTATGTTACTAAATACTATAAAAATACATTTGTTGTATATTCTTTTAGTAAATCACTTTCTTTACCAGGTGAGAGAATTGGTTATGTTGTAGTTCCTAGTGAAATGGATGATAGCGAAAATATTATAACAGCTATAACAATTGCTAATAGAGTTATTGGATCTGTAAACGCTCCATCTTTATTACAAAAAGTTGTTATGAATTGTCTTGATATCTCTCCAGATTTGGAAACTTATGATAGAAATAGAAATTTATTATATAATGAACTTAAAAATTATGGATTTGGGTGTATAAAACCTCAGGGAGCATTTTATTTATTTGTTAAATCTCCTATAGAAGATGAAAAAGAATTTTGTAATATAGCTAAAAAATATAATATTTTATTTGTTCCAGGCTCTTCGTTTGCTTGTCCTGGATATGTTAGAATAGCTTATTGTGTTTCTACTGATATGATTAAAAGATCTTTACCTAAATTTAAATTATTAGCTGAGGAAACTATAAAATAACTGTAAATTAAAAAACACTGTATGGATTAAGTCTATACAGTGCTTTTTATTGGTGAGCCATAGAGGGATCGAACCTCCGACCGTCAGATTAAGAGTCTGCTGCTCTACCAACTGAGCTAATGGCCCAAATTTTGATTACTT
>CAMMMI010000098.1 GCA_946497905.1 uncultured Clostridium sp. | reverse complement strand
CTGTAATGTGCATTTTTGAAATATTATTCAAGGTGAAGGCGTACTAATTGTACGTCAAAACTTGAATAATATTGCGAAAATGTGCAGGACAGTGATTTTAGACTAATTTAGGCTTCTTTTTTAGCTCTAGAAGCAATAATAGTCTCCAATACTGATTTTGGAACTTCTTCATAATGAGATGGTTCCATAGAATATGTTCCTCTACCTTGTGTTCTTGAACGTAATTCTGTAGCATATCCAAACATTTCTGAAAGTGGTATAAATGCGTGTATTTCTTGCATTCCATCATTTCCGTCCATACCTTCCATTCTTCCACGTCTAGAGTTTACATCACCTATAACATCTCCCATATATTCTTCTGGAACTGTTATTTCAACTTTCATTATTGGTTCTAATATAACTGATTTAGCTTGTTTACAACCTTCTTTGAAAGCCATAGATGCTGCTATTTTGAATGCCATTTCTGAAGAGTCAACTTCATGGTAAGAACCATCAACTAAAGTTACTTTAAAGTCTATAACTGGATATCCAGCAAGTACACCGCTTTCTGCTGCTTCTCTCATTCCTTGTTCAATTGGTTTAATATATTCTTTTGGAACTGCTCCTCCGACAATTTTGCTTTCGAATTCTATTCCTTTTCCTGGTTCTAATGGTTCCATTTCAAACCAAACATCACCATATTGTCCTTTACCACCTGATTGACGAATGAATTTTCCTTGTACTTTTACTTTATTTCTGATTGTTTCTTTGTAAGCAACTTGTGGTTTACCTACATTACATTCAACTTTAAATTCTCTTTTTAATCTATCAACAATTATATCTAAGTGTAATTCACCCATACCTGCTATAATTGTTTGACCAGTTTCATGATTTGTATAAGCTTTAAATGTTGGATCTTCTTCAGCTAGTTTTGCTAAAGCAATTCCCATTTTTTCTTGAGCTACTTTATCTTTTGGCTCAATAGCTATATCAATAACTGGTTCTGGGAATTCCATTGATTCTAATATAACAGGATTATTCATATCACATAAAGTATCTCCAGTTGTTACTTCTTTTAATCCTACTGCTGCTGCTATATCTCCTGAATATACTTTATCAATATCTTCTCTGTGATTAGAATGCATTTGTAGAATTCTTCCTATTCTTTCTTTTTTGTCTTTATTTGAGTTTAAAACTGTTGATCCAGATTCTAATGTTCCTGAATATACTCTAAAGAAACATAATTTTCCAACAAATGGATCTGTAGCAATTTTAAATGCTAATGCTGCAAATGGTTCTGAATCTGAAGTTTTTCTTTCTGTTTCATTACCTTCTAAATCTACACCTTTTATATGTGGAATATCTAATGGTGATGGCATATAATCAACTATTGCATTTAATAGTTCTTGTACACCTTTATTTTTATATGAAGAACCACATGTTACAGGTACTATAGTATTTGCAATTGTTCCTGTACGTAAACCTTTTTTGATTTCTTCATCTGTTAATTCTTCACCTTCTAAATATTTCATCATTAATTCTTCATCTTGTTCAGCTACTGCTTCGATCATTTTATCATGATATTCTTGAGCTAAATCTTTCATATCATCAGGAATGTCTGTTTCTTCTATTTCTTTACCTAAATCGTCTTTGTGTACAAATGCTTTCATTTTAATTAAGTCAACTATTCCTTTAAAATTATCTTCAGCTCCTATTGGCAATTGGATTGGAACAGCATTTGCATGTAATCTGTTTTTTAATTGCTCAACACATAACATGAAATTTGCTCCTGTAATATCCATTTTGTTTACATATACCATTCTTGGTACTTGATATTTATCAGCTTGTCTCCAAACTGTTTCTGTTTGTGGTTGAACTCCACCTTTTGCAGCTAAAACTGTTACAGCTCCGTCAAGTACTCTTAGAGATCTTTGAACTTCTACTGTAAAATCAACGTGTCCTGGTGTGTCTATAATATTTATTCTATTATCTTTCCAAAAACATGTTGTGGCAGCAGATGTTATAGTGATTCCTCTTTCTTGTTCTTGCTCCATCCAGTCCATTGTTGCTGCACCTTCGTGAACTTCTCCTATTTTATGAGTTTTTCCTGTATAAAATAATATTCTCTCTGTTGTTGTTGTTTTTCCGGCATCTATATGTGCCATTATTCCTATATTTCTAGTTCTTTCTAATGGGTATGCTCTTCCTGCCATTATCTATATTTCCCCCTCTCTAAATTTTCGGTTTTTATTATATTCTTTTAATTAATTTTCACCAAAAGTGCTAAGATATGCATTTTTGATAAATAAGACAAGCCAAAAGTGTACGTTTGTACATTGAGGTTTGTATTATTTAGCGAAAATGTGCAGATTAGTGCTTTTCGTGAAAATTCTACCATTTATAGTGTGCGAAAGCCTTATTAGCTTCTGCCATTCTATGTGTATCTTCTTTTTTCTTAAATGCTCCACCATTTCCGTTAACAGCATCAATTAATTCTCCTGCTAATTTTTCAGCCATTGTTTTTTCATGTCTATTTCTAGCATAAGTAACAATCCATCTTAAACCTAAAGTTTGTCTTCTTTCTGGTCTAATTTCTAATGGTACTTGATATGTTGCACCACCAACTCTTCTTGCTTTAACTTCTAAAACTGGCATTACATTTTCTAAAGCTGCTTCAAAAACTTCTAAAGGGTTTTTTCCTTCTTTTTCTTTTATAATATCAAATGCATCATAAACTATTTTTTGAGCAACTGTTTTTTTACCATCTAACATTATATTGTTTACTAATTTAGTAACAACTTTACTATTATATATTGGATCTGGTAATACTTCTCTTTTTGCTATATATCCTTTTCTTGGCACTATTCTTCCCTCCTTCTATTTTTTGACACTTATTGTCAGGGGACATTCCTTTACCCTTTGGTCATTTCTATTCAGTCTAAGGAGTATCCTCTCTCTGTATGAATACATGATCAAAAGTTTTTAGATTTTCCCCTATTGAATACTTATTTTAAGTATTCTCGGTACTCTGAAAAGTTTTCTTTTCCGCATAGTGCTTTATATTCTATCTAAATTTAAGTACCTTAAGTTTAGTAAGATTACAAGCACTGGTTTTAATTTTTATTAAAGCATTTTTCTGCTTTAAATTTACTTTCATTAAAATAAAGCAAATTAGTGTACTTTAAACATTAAAAACGAATTCAAAGTAGTAAATTGTGCATTTTTGATAAATAATACAAGCTGAAGGCGTACTCTTTGTACGTCGAAGTTTGGATTATTTAGCGAAAATGTGCAAGTTGCTGCTTTCAATTTGCTTTCATTAAAATAAAACAAATTAGGTATATTGTTCATTTTTGTTGAATTATATAGATTGAAAATGTACTTTTTGTACATTGAAAGCTATATAAGAAACAAAAATGTGCAAGATGCCTGATTTCATTTATTTTAATTATTTTTTAGGTTTCTTAGCCCCATACTTAGAACGTGCTTGCATTCTATCTTTAACACCTGCTGTATCTAAAGTTCCTCTAATGATATGATATCTAACACCTGGAAGGTCTTTTACCCTACCACCTCTAATTAATACAACACTGTGTTCTTGTAGGTTATGTCCTATACCTGGAATATAAGATGTGACTTCATAACCATTTGAAAGTCTAACTCTGGCAACTTTTCTTAAAGCTGAGTTTGGCTTTTTAGGTGTAACTGTTTTAACAACTGTACATACTCCTCTTTTTTGTGGAGCTCTGTTGTTTGTTAATCTCTTATTTTTAGAGTTCCATCCATGTTGTAATGCTGGAGATTTTGATTTTGTTACTCCTGTTTGTCTTCCTTTTCTTACTAATTGGTTGATTGTTGGCACTTAAATTTCACCTCCTGTTTTTTACTTTAATTTTTTATGATTTTTTCATGTAATATTTTTGAAATATTCATGCTCATAAAATTAAATAATCGCTACGGAATTGCATAATACAAGCAATTTATCGTAACGGTTATTATTTTATCATTTTTCACTTGATAAGTCAATAAAAACTTAGAAATTTACAGAAAAATTTATTATTATTTTTTATTCAAACCTAAATTAATCTATATTTTTATAAATTTTGCTAATTAATCAAATCTCATTTTTGTACTTTACTTTATTACATATAAATGATCTCCTACATAGCTTTCGCTCTGTAGGAGATTCTTCTACTCATCGTGCTCTCTCTTTTTCAAGAGTTCGCCGATAATCATGCCTAGCATTGAAATTCCAATTCCAATACCAATACCAGGCAATTGTTTCAAAAAAAATCCAAACGGTATATATTGGGCTAGCCATGCTAATCCTATCAATAATGCCACACATATAATAGCCATTACTATACCTAAGAAATTTTTTGTCATACTGCTTCCTTTCTGGCGAAATATCCCTTCCACCTGGGCTACTATAAACATCTAGTTTCTTTTTATATTATATCATATTTACATAACTTTTGCAAATAATTTAGTTTTTACTATAAAATCTACATAAAAAATACAAAAGCAATTCAACTATATTTAAATTTGAATTGCTTTCTCATATTTATCAAACTCTTAGTTTCTATATATTAAACTAAAACTGAAAAGTAGTAGTATTATTTTTTACCTTGCTCTATCTTTTTCTTCAGATATTCTCTTATCTATTCTACTATTGATATCTGATTTTACCATATCTCTAGCTCCCTCTTTTTCCACTTCACTTTTATATTTATCTGCTACATCTTCTAGTTTTTTCTTTGTATCCTCATCAACTTCCAAACTCTTCATTGGATTTTGTTTTTCTTTTTTACTTTCCTCATCTTTACCAGCAAGTCCTTTTGTGGCTTTTTCTGATATTCTTTTATTCCTATCAGTTTCATTTTCCGTCCCAGCTTTTAATAATCCCTTGTTTTCCCCAAGTCCTAACCATTTACCTATTTTAGATTGTTTGTCCATTATAAAATCTGCAAATTTTTCTGAATGCATTAAATATTCTCCCAGTTTTTGATATTGCTTTCCATGACGTAATTTTGGAATTATAGTTCTTATTTTCCAATAATCCATACCTCTTCTATCATATGTTATTAAACCTTTTAAACTATCTTGATCGCTTTTACTTCCTCCTAATGCATATATATATCCCAAAGTAAGCTTTTCAATATCTTTATCTTCTACTTCATTCTTTTTAGCATCTTGAAATGCATATATAACATTTGGATCTACCTTATCTAAAATATCTTCATCTATATTTTCTATTTTTAATCCTTTTAACAATTCTTTAACATCTTTTTCTTTTTGTTCTGACGTCTTCTTCATATTTTTTTTCATTTTTTTAAATTTTATCTTTACTTTTTTTACATCAGAATTTTCGTATTCAATTTCTATTTTTTTACCTATCTTTATTCCTTTTATTTTTGTTTTTGATGTTGATACTGGCGTTGTTGGTGTTGACACTGGTGTTGTCGGCGTTGATACTGGTGTTGTTGGTGTTGATATTGGTGTCGTTGGTGTTGATATTGGTGTCGTTGGTGTTGATATTGGTGT
>CAMMMI010000097.1 GCA_946497905.1 uncultured Clostridium sp. | reverse complement strand
TGTATCTATGCAATCGATGAATAATAGAGTACAAAAAAAAGCTATTGATAATTGGGATAGACTAGAAGTTTTCAGAGAAAGATTTTATCAAAATAAAGAAGATGTATCATACATTGAAAATATATATGATAAAATGATGAAGATAATGGGAAAAGGAGAAGTAAAAGAAACAGAAGAAAGATGATGGGAGTATCTTGACAAAATAAGTTTCGCATCAGATGAAATACTAGATAAATATTTAGGTTTAAAAAGCAGGACATGTAAGTATAATGTGTTTTAATAACATTTGAAGGATTAAAAAAATTCTCAGATTATTGTGGAAATGAAGTACAATATGAATTCAACTTTGATACTGGTTAATGGTTTTTATATTTCAGTTGTTTCAGAGTTTATTAAAATAATATATTTTAATGAATTGAAAAGTTAGAAATATTAAGTAACTAACCAGTATTTATTTGTCTTTTTGCTAAAAAAACCCTTGACAGTTTACAATAATAAAGTTAAAATATAATAGGAAAGAAAAAAATATATAAAACCAAATATAGATATATTTTATTCGAACATTGAAAATTAAATAAGAAAGAGGTGTAAGATTATGGATATAGTAATCACAATCGCCGCTGTCTTAATCTCACTTGCAATAGGAATACTAATAGGAATGGTGTACAGAAAAAAAGTTGCAGAATCTAAAATTCAAGGAGCAGAAACAGAAGCTAAAAGATTAGTTGATTTAGCGAAAATAGAAGCAGAAAATTTGAAAAAGCAAGAAATATTCAAAGCTAAAGAAGAGATAATGAACAATAGAAAAGAATTAGATCAAGAGATTAAAGAAAGAAGAGGCGAAGTACAAAAACAAGAAGCAAGACTTATCCAAAAGGAAGAAAACTTAGAAAGGCGTTCAGAAAATTTTGAGAAAAAAGAGCAAGAAATTGAAAAACAAATACAAGCAGTAGAAAAGGAAAAAGAAGAAATTCAAAAATTGTATGACCAAGAAGTAGTAGAGCTTCAAAGAATAGCTTCTCTAACTAAAGAAGAAGCAAAACAAAGGCTTTTATCTGAAATGGACAAAGAATTAACAGCAGAAAAAGCAGCACTAATAAGAGAAAAAGAACAAAAAGCCAAAGAAGAATCAATCAAAAATGCCAAAGAAATTCTAAGTTATGCAGTACAAAAATGTGCAGCAGACCATTCACAAGAAACTACCGTATCAATAGTATCACTTCCAAATGATGATATGAAAGGTAGAATAATAGGAAGAGAAGGAAGAAATATCAAAGCTATAGAAACTCTTACAGGTGTAGACTTAATTATAGATGATACACCAGAAGCAGTAGTATTATCAGGGTTTGACCCATTAAGAAGAGAAGTAGCAAAAATAACTCTAGAAAAATTAATAGATGACGGAAGAATTCATCCAGCAAAAATAGAAGAAATGGTCGAAAAAGCCAAAGAAGAACTAGATAGTACAATTAAAGAAGAAGGAGAAAGAGCAGTTCTTGAAACAGGAGTAATTGGTCTTCACCCAGATCTAGTAAAATTGATTGGTAAACTAAAATATAGGACAAGTTATGGTCAAAATGTATTAAATCACTCAATTGAAGTTTCAAACTTAGCTAGAATAATGGCAGAAGAATTAGGGCTAGACGCTAAATTAGCAAGAAAAGCAGGTTTATTACATGACATTGGTAAAGCACTAGACCATGACATGGAAGGAACACATGTAGAAATAGGTGTTGAAGTTCTTAAAAAATATAAAGAAAATCCACTTGTAATAAATGCAGTAGAAGCACACCATGGAGATGTAGAACCTCAAACGCTAGAAGCAGTTCTAGTACAAGCAGCAGACGCAATATCAGCATCAAGACCAGGAGCAAGAAGAGAAACATTAGAAGCATATATCAAGAGACTACAAAACCTTGAAGAAATTGCAGACTCATTTGATGGTGTAGAAAAATCATTTGCAATACAAGCAGGACGAGAAATAAGAATTATAGTTAAGCCAGATAAAATCTCTGATGATAAAATGACAATATTAGCAAGAGACGTTGCTAAAAAAGTAGAAAATGAAATGGATTATCCAGGACAAATAAAAGTAAATATAATCAGAGAAACAAGAGTAATTGATTACGCTAAATAGAAAGTGTGCCAAAGGGGACGGGCTCTTTTGGCACACTTTTATGTAAATAAGAAAGAAGGAATAAGATGAAAATTTTAGCAGTTGGAGACTTAATAGGTTCAGCAGGAGTAAAAGAATTAGGAAGACAATTAAAATTATTAAGAGAAAAAGAAGAAATAGATTTTGTTATAGTAAATGGAGAAAATTCAGCAGAAGGAATGGGAATGACTGAAAAAAATTTTAAAGATATATTAGAAGCAAAAGTTGATGTAATTACAATGGGGAATCATACATGGGGGAAAAAGGATATTTTTAAATTTATAGACCATCCTAAGCTAATTAGACCAGCAAATTATCCAAAAGGAGTTGTGGGTAAGGGATATGGTATTTATAATTGTAAAGATAAAAAAATAGCTGTTATAAATTTAATAGGTAGAGTATATATGAATATATTGTCTGAAAACCCATTTTTAATAGTAAAAAAAATAATTGAAAAAATAGAAAAACAAGTAGATATAATAGTGGTAGACTTTCATGCAGAAGCTACTGGAGAAAAAATAACATTAGCCCATTATCTTGATGGTAAAATTACAGCTATTTATGGAACACATACACATGTACAGACAGCAGATGAAAGAATTTTACCTAAAGGGACTGGATTTATAACTGATATAGGAATGACAGGACCAAAGAATTCGGCTCTTGGAATGGATATAGATGTAGTTATAAAAAGATTTGAAACGACATTACCAGAAAGATATAAAATAGCAACAGGAGAATGCATGTTTAATGGTGTAATATTTAATATAGATGATAAAACAAATAAAGTTAGAAATATACAGAGAATAAATATTTAAGTAAAAAATCGAAAAAAATATATAATAAAATAGATAGTTCGAAAAATGTCGAAAGTATAATGAATTTGCGATGAAATCTAATAGAATTTTCAAAAAAATACTTTACAACTATTTCCAAATATTGTAAAATAAAAATCGTAAAAGTTGCAACAAAAATATAAAAAAATAGGAGGCAAAAGAAAATGGAAGTTTTAAAGATTTCAGCAAAATCAAACCCTAATTCAGTAGCAGGAGCTATAGCTGGGTTAGTAAAAGAATCAAACAAGGCAGAAATGCAAGCAATTGGAGCAGGAGCATTAAATCAAGCAGTTAAGGCAGTGGCAATAGCAAGAGGATTTGTTGCACCATCAGGTGTAGACCTAGTTTGCATACCAGCATTTGCAGAGGTAGAAGTTGAAGGAGAAGACAGAACTGGTATAAAGTTAATAGTAGAATCAAGAGTGTAACAAGGGGACGTACCTTCAATCCCTAAAATTCGGGAACAAAGGGACAGACCTTACCATACGGAAACAACGTAATGAATTTTAAATTTTATAGAAATTAATATAGAAACTCTAAATAAATTTTATGGAAAAAGTTCAAACTTTTGTGTTTGTAACAATACCATATAATTTATTTAGAGTTTCTTTAAAATATATATTATTAAAAATTAATAATAAATCCTATAATCAATATCAGGAAAAACGCAATCTTTTTTAGAAATATCTTTTAGAAATTCCTCATCAACTTCATTATTTTTTATCTGATAATATAATTTAGTAAATCTACCAATATGATCTTTAATTCTTTTTTTCGCATAATCCACCATAGTTCCATTAGTAATAATAAATAACCAATCACTACTTTGAGCAAGCAATAATTCTCGAGCACATTGATTTAAAGCTTTTTTCTTTAAACCTTTAGCGTCAGGGAAAAGAGAAGCTAACTCACACATTCTATCACCTGCAACATGAAGATGTCTATGTACATAATCATTAGATGGATTTAGCCATACTTCGCTATATCCATTTGCTCCCCAACTTGAACGGCAAGGAGATGACACTTGCATATTTGGATATTTATCTATAAATTCAGATGGTGTAATTAATTCAAAATTACAATCATCATAATAAATCTTCTTAAACAAAATATACAACCAATAAGGACCTTCATACCACCAGTGGCCATACAATTCGGCATCATAAGGACAAAGTATAATAGGCGGAGTATCCATATATTGTGATAAATTTTCAATTTGGGCGGTTCTACAATCTAAGAAATGTCCAGCCTGTTTTTCTGCTGAATCTTTAGCCCATTGAAGGTTATAATAATCTTTAAATTCTGTCTTGCCAGTAATTCTATAATATTTAATTCCAGTATGAACTCTAACTCCATTATGAGCAATATATGGTTTTATATAATCATAATCAGCATCATAACCTATATCACGATAAAATTCACGATAATTAAAATCGCCAGGATAGCCATTAATAGAACTCCATACCTGTCTTGATGACTCTATATCACGTCCAAAAGCTATCACGCCTTGAGGAGAAACTATTGGAGCAAAAGTTCCATATATAGGAGTAGGGTCAGCATATAAAATACCATGTGATTCTGTAATAATATAATCAATGCCAAATTCTTTCAAATATTTATCAGCCTCAGGAACATAACCACATTCAGGAAGCCAAATTCCACGAGGTTTTCTTCCAAAATATCTTTCATATGTTTGAACACCAACTGCTATTTGGGCTTTAACAGTTTTTTCATTCACATATAAAATCGGAAAATAACCATGTGTTGCACCACATGTAATTATTTCAAGAACCCCTATATCTTGAAAATGCTTAAAAGCGTTAATTAAATTACATTTATAAATATCTTTAAATAAATGTAAATCATTTGAATATCTATCATAATAATATTTAGATAATTTATTTAAACGTTCATCTCCAGCAGTTCTCTTTATTTCTTTTTTTGATAGTTCTATTAATTTTTTAAGATATTTTATATATTTTCTTTGCAATAATTTATTATCAAGCATAGAAAGAAGAGGAGGAGTCATGGACATTGTAATCCTAAAGTTTACACCTTCATCTACTAATTTTTGAAAATTAGTCAAAAGAGGGATATATGTTTCTGATATAGCTTCATATAGCCAAGATTCTTCTAAATAATCATCGCTTTCAGGATGATGGATAAATGGAAGATGTGCATGTAATACGAAACTAACATAGCCTTTTTTTGAATTCATTTTAAATTTCATTCCTTTCTTGCTTTACTAAGAAGTAACAGTTAGTTATGAAAAATAAATTTTTCAAACTAAATATCTTTAGTAATTTTAGCATTATAAAAATTACCAATTTTGGACGCGTCCCCAAAATGGTAATTTTATCTTCCAGAAGTTGGATTACCAGAAGATGGATTTGATAAATTATATATTTCTTCTATATTTTCATTTTGATAAAGTTCTTTATATAAATCATAAATATGATAAATTTTGCCCATATTCCTAATAAATGAAATAGAAGAAATTGGTTTTGAAACTTGTTCTCCTGTTTTTACATTTTTAAAATAAACCATTTTTTGT
>CAMMMI010000096.1 GCA_946497905.1 uncultured Clostridium sp. | reverse complement strand
TTTTTCAATTATTATTAATTGAATTTTTGGTCCACTTTTAGTTTATCAAAAACAAGGAATTTTTTTTTCCGAAGGACTGAACAATTTGTAGTGTTTTCACTACCAAAATTTAGTGATAGATAAAAGTTAGAATGTGTTAATGTTCGTTTTATAAGATATGCACCTATTTTACTTACACTTGCTTACACTATTAGCCTAAAAAATAAGCAATTCAGAAAGTATAAATGCAAGCAAAAGTGTAATCAATGTAAAAATAGTGTAGGCAAAACCTATATTGCTTCTTGATTTTGATTAGTTTCATTGTAAAGGTTCATTTTCCTTAGTTCTTTATAAATCATAACTAGCAAAACATTTTTATCATTATTTTTAAACTTAATTCCTTGAAGATATAATCTTACTGCTTCTTTATCGGCTTTTCCTGTATTTCCAATTATACTTTTATTTATAGAAGGAAAATCTGGACTATCAAATAGTTTTCTGCAACTTTGGATTCCAATTCCAGTAATATTACTTAAATCTTCAGGGGATATAATATCAGGTGCTTCCTTCCAAGACATTCTAGTTTCTTTTTTAATTCTCATATTAAATCCACTTCCTTTGTTTAGTTTTTTGAACAAAACAAGCTAAAAAAATAACCTTTATATAGGCACAAAGAGTTTATTGATGTTTTATATATTTTTATCTTGTTTATTTTTTTGAATAAACTTATTATATATTCCATTTTTATAAAAGTCAATACTTTTTGTTCAATTTTTTGAAAAATTTTATTGACTTTCAAAAAAAGTTAGTTTATACTATATTTATGGAGGAAAACAATGTTTAATAAAGAAGAATTTTCAAAAATATTATTAAATATACAAGCTAATTATAACAATCAAGAAGATTTTGCTAAATATTCTGGCATAGGAAGAACATCTATTTCTCAATATATAAATTGTAAAATAGAAATACCTCCAAAGCCACATCTATTAGAAAAAATTGCACAATCTTCAAAAGGTTTAACAAATTATAATGAGTTGTTATGGGTATGTGGATATAAGCAAATGATAGATGAATATTCTCTATTAGTTAATGGAGATTTAAGATATTTAGATAAATTATTTGAAAGTAAAGAATTAAAAGATGATGAAAAAATACAAGAATTAAATAAATTAAAAGATGGTCTTGTAAATTATTTAACTTCTTGCAATAACCAGATAAAAGAGTTAAAAACAAGAGATAAACTTTTAGTTCAAGATAGTATTGCAACATTAAATGTAGAAATAAAAATGACAAATGAAAAAATAAACGGCTTGCAAAAAATAATAGATCAGCTAGAAGCAAGACAAAAAAATTAATTTGTATCATAATTATAAAATAAGATAATAATAAATGAAAGGAAGTTTGAAAAATGAATAACATAGATTTAATGAATTATTGGATTGAAAGTTCAGATAGAGATTATGAATCAATGAAAAAGAATTATGAAACTAAACAATATACATGGGCATTATTTATTGGTCATCTAACATTAGAAAAATTATTAAAAGCGATATATGCAAAAGTAAATGAAGATAGTCCATATCCACCTAAAATTCATAATTTAACTATATTAGCTCAAAAATGTAATATTGAATTAGATGAAAGAAAAACAAAAATACTAATGACTTGCAATTCTTTTAATATAAGTGCAAGATATGAAGATTATAAAAATGAATTTTATGAAAGATGTACTGAAGAATATACATCTGAACAGATAAAAAATATTGAGGAGGTTAGAACATGGTTAAAGGAAATGTTGATGTAAGCATTTTAAAAACTGTGGAAGAATATATCAAAGAAATATCTAAACATTATACTATTAAAGAAGTATATTTATTTGGTTCTTATGCAAAAGGAACAAATCACGAAGATAGCGATATAGATGTAGCAATTATTATTAATAGTGATAACAATGTTTTTGATTTAATGGTTGAGCTTATGATGTTAACTCAAAATATAGATTTAAGAATAGAACCACATCCAATAAAAGTAAAAGATTTTGAAGATGGTAACCCATTTGTTCAAGAAATAATTGAAACAGGAATAAAAGTAGCTTAAAATTACGTTGAAATTACATTGAAAAAGCAACTTTAATATAATAATAGATAGTAATGCGAGTAGAAAAGAAACTTTTACGTTTCTGACTACCCGCTCCAAATTATATTAAATTATTAAAATTCATCAGAAGTTATAAACCGTAAAAAAGCTTTAAAATACTATATTTTAGGCTTTTATTTTTTTGAACATTTTTATAAAAATTCATAAAAATACATTAAAAGTTGATAAAACTACGTTGAAATTACATTGAAAAGATGGAAATAAATACATTGAAATAAAAATTACAATGTAATATAAAGTATATTAAATATTAAAAATATGAGTTGAAATTTTATGTAAAAAGTAGTACTATATTAAAGTAAAATGTTTGTAGCTATGTGACAAATATAGCAAGTTGTAAATTCTCATATTACAATTGCAATGAGAATTGTATATTGAAAATTACATATTAATTTAGGCAAGGAGGAACATTACAATGTCATCAGTTTAAGAATATAGTTAACATTTAGAGATATAAAAATACCAATATTAAATACTTTGTTAATATCTAATATTGGTATTTTGACATTATTAATAAACCCATATAGGTTATTATTAATTTATGTTAATTAAAAACTTTTGAGTTTATTATAACTATTTTTATTATTTACTTGTGGTTTTATTTTATAATTGCTATCTCTTCGTATTGGAATTTTATATTTTAAAATTTTTCTACATAGTTTATCATATCTTTTTATTCTTTCATCATCATCTTCTTCTAGCATTATATATATCATTTCATTTTTGAATAATCCTATAGCGATATTCTCATTTACCTTCATTTCATGTTTATATTTTTTTTGTTCTATTTCCTCTCTTGCCTCATTTTTCATTGTTTGCACCATATTGTAAACTAACATTCCTGCAAACAAATCTTGTTCTATAATTGTTTTATTACCACTTGTAAATTTTTCTATTTGTAACTTTGATTTTAAACTGTAATACATTGTTTCTATTCCCCAACGTTTATTATATATTTCAACTATTTCTTCATATTTTAAATCTTCTATATTTGTTATTAAATATTCTACTTCTCCTGTGTTTAATACATATTTTATAATTCTAGCCCTTGTGCTTTTTTCTTTTTTCGCAATATTTCTTAAATTTTGATCATTAAATGCTCTTTTCTCCATTCTGTATTTTGTATGTTCTATTTCAATTATTTCATCTCTACTTTTTATTGCTTTAATTTCTTTTTCATAGTATCCCTTCTGTAATCTTGAAACAAACTTTATTTTATTCTGCTTCATATGTATCATAAATTCTAATGATACATAATTTCTGTCCATTACATATATTGATTCATAGCCTTTGCTTATTTCTTGGTCTTTATGTATATGTCTTTTGGCCATATCTATCTCACTTGCTCTATATTTTTCTGGTACTACATCCAATATATATTCATTTATCAAATCATAACACATTGATACACTACTTCTTGGAATTGTTTCTCCTGATTTAGAACTTACTTGTCCATATCTTTCTTTTACTTTACTGGTATTTGGTAATTCAAAGTCACTTCCATCTATTGCTTTTAATATATATCCTTTATATGTCTTTACATCTGTATTTTTATATTCCTCATAAAATCCTTGTAAATACTCAATATTTAAATCCACAAATACTTCTGGATTTAACTTTAGTCTTTGATCTAACAATGCTTGAGCAGACATATCTGTATCTTCATCTATTTTATTAAAAAAATTATTTATTTCCATATTTGTACACAATCCTTTTTTATTTAGTATGTAATGTATCAATTTTTCAAAATCCATTTTTCTTTTTCTAGTAAAATCTTTTAAATTTTTTCTCCCTTTTTCCTTTAATTCTTTACTTTGTATTTTATTTCTTATTTTATTTAATCCTTTGTATCCATATTTTATCATATTTTACACCTTTTTTCTTTATTTATATCATAGATAACAAAAAAATACTGTAACATAAATTTTAAATTTGTATTACAGCATTTTTCTTAAACTGATGACATTGGAAACATTATGTGCAAATTAGATTTAAGAACAAAAGTATTCTTGTTTATTACAGGAGCTACTATTGAAAAAGAAAAGAAATATACAAAAAACGAAGCTAGAAGTAATGTCGTGTATATTTTTAGTAGCTATGATGAATTTCAGAATTATTTTAGTAAATATGTAAAAGATGTTAAGGAAGATGAGATCGATTTGAGTATTTATGCTAAATCAAAAACAGGGGCAATAGTAGCCTTTAAAGGGTTATGTGATATGATTATAACAAAAAAAAGATTACAAGAATATTAAATTAATATGTATATTTTTTGGGAAAGGGTCAATAGTAGACCCTTTTCTGCATTTAAAAAAGATATCTGGAATAAATAATCTACTTGGTTTTGATTATAATTTATGTGTTATTACATATAATAAATTTTATTAATAAAACTTGAAAAAAAATATATAAACAAGTATAATATAAAACATAAAGAAGAAAAATAAAAAAAGGAGAAAATAAAAATGTTATCACAAATAATAATCTTAATAATATTAATAGCACTTAATGCATTTTTTGCAGCGAGTGAAATAGCATATATATCGTTAAATGACGCAAAAATAGAAAAACAAGCAAAAGAAGGAAACAAAAAAGCAAAACAAATACAAAAAATGTTAAAAACACCAAGTAAATTTTTAGCAACAATACAAATAGGAATAACATTAGCAGGATTTTTATCAAGTGCATTTGCATCAGATACATTTGCAGATATATTAGCGCCAACATTAAATAACCTAATACCAGCAATTAGTATAGGAGTATGGAAAAGTATATCAATAATAATAATTACAATAATATTATCATTCTTTACATTAGTTTTTGGAGAATTAGTACCAAAAAGATTAGCGATGAAAAATTATGAAAAAATATCGTTTGCAACAATAGGAATAATTAGAGGAATATCAATAGTAACAGCACCATTTGTAAAATTATTAACATGGGTAACAAATGGAATATCCAAAATATTTGGTGTAAGTGAGAATGAAGAAGAAACAATAACAGAAGAAGAAATAAAAATGATGATAGATCAAGGAGAAGAAAAAGGAACAATAAAAGAAGAAGAAAAAGAATTAATAAATAATGTTTTTGAATTAAATGATATAACAGTATCAGAAATAATGACACACAGAAAAGATATATTTGCAGTAGATATAAATATAAGCAAAGAAGAACTAATAGAAGAACTTTCACAAGAAGAATACAGATATAGTAGAATTCCAGTATATGATGAGACAATAGATGAAATAAAAGGAATTATATATGTAAAAGACATATTAAAAAATATAAATAAGAAATCATTTAAAGTAAAAAATATCATAAAAGATGCATATTTTATATCTCAAAATAGATTAATAAATGAAGTGTTTAAAGAACTACAAAAAAACAAAAAGCAATTAGCTATAATTTTAGATGAATATGGTGGTACAGCAGGAATAGTAACAATGGAAGATATATTAGAAGAACTTGTTGGAGATATATTTGATGAATATGACAAAGAAGAATTAGAATATGAAAAAATAGATGAAAACACATATATTT
>CAMMMI010000095.1 GCA_946497905.1 uncultured Clostridium sp. | reverse complement strand
ATTTTTTCTGTGTTTATTGAAATATGTCAGAAATACTTGTAAAATATAAGTGTGTAAAAGATTATGTTATAGTTATTAAAATACTATAACTATCCATAAAGATTTATCTTTATGGCATAACTACTAAAATAAAGTTAGTAGTAGTTTTTCTACATTTATTATAATGTAGCATAATATGGGTATTAGCTATAATAAATATATAGATTATTTGTTATGCTTATATAAAAAAGAAAGTAATATATCTAAAAGTATCGCCCCCATTTTTAGATTACTACTTTCTCTTTTTTTGCCCAAATTTAAAGGAAAGGAGGATTATCAAAAAAATCTTTTTTACACAAAAATAATGGAAGGAGATTTAGTTATTATGAAAAATGGATTTAGTTTTGAACTGTATGAAACTATATTCAAAAATTGTTTTTTACATAGTTCAAGATATTCTAATGGAGATTTACAACTTAGTTTATTTGGTACAGATCCAGCTACAAACGAAACTGCACATTTTGCAGATATTTCACTTGAACAAAATAGTAAAAGGTTAAGAGATGATGAGGTTGTGGTTGACTGTAAATTCAAGCCTACCCTAATACCACAATTATTAGAGTTAGGTATAATCAAAAGTCAAACAGGAATATGTCCTATAAAAAATAACATATATCCAGTTTATACTATTGATTTAACAAAAGTACAAAAAAATTATTATTATGCACAAGAATTAGTTGCTGCATAGTAGAATGAAAGGAATGAAAAAATATGGAACAAACAAGGTATGTAAATTTACCAGTAATTCGGAAGAATCCAACATGGAGAACAAGTAGAAACAGCAAATGGTAAAAAAAGAGCAAAAGAATTAGGTCATTTTATTGCAAAAGTACAAGACCAATTTATGCAAGGCTACTTACAAAAATTTGATGAAATATATAAGGGAAAGACATATATTGAAATAGAATTTATAAGTGATGAGCCTTTTTCAGCAAAATATTCAAGATCAAATCAATCAGGCCAAGTATGTTATTGTATGTTTGGAACAGACCAAGCAAATCAAAAGACAAAAGATGGTTGGCAAAAAGTCGATTGTTTAGGACAAGAATGTCAATATAGACAGAAAAAAGAAAATGGTCCATCTGATTGTAAAAAAGTAGGTTGGCTAAAATTCTTAATACCTAAGATTGCAACAGATAGAATATGGCTTATGAAAACTACAAGTACACAAGCAATAGATTCACTTAATGAATATTTTTCTTTACAAAAAGCACAAGGTAATAGTGTTAAAGGAAGATATATTTTATTCTTAAAACAAGTTGAAAATTCTAAAGATGGTAAAACTTTTAATAATTATATCGTTGATATTATGAAAAAAGAAGATTTTTATTCAGTTACAAAAAACCCAGAAATTGAAGTAAATAGACAAGAACAATCCACAGCAAATGTACAAACTGTGAATAATAGTGTAGAAAATACCCAAAAACAAGAAAATAAGAAAACACAAGAAAAAGTAAAAGAAACTAAAAACAAAACTACAAAAGGAAAGACTAAAACAACAAAAAAAATTATAATTGAGGAAAACCCTGATGTTGATAAATGCTACTATTTTACAGGACATCATACAGAAACTTTTAACAAAGATGGAAAACCAAAAGAATATTTTATTGGCGAGTTTTATGATATGACTGATAAACCTATAAATTTTATTGTTAAACCAGAGCTTATTGATACAATATTAGAATGTGGTATTGGCTCTGTATTTGAGGCAGAGATACAAGAGTTTAAAGATAAAAAAATTATATCAGAAGTAAAATTCGTACAAAATAACGAAAAAAATATAGCAGCATAAGAAAGGCAATTCTTATACTACTAGTTATTTACAAATGTCATTTGCATTAATTGTATATATAATACATAAAAAAAATCTAAAAGTCAATATTGAACAAAAAAATTAAATAAAAAAAGGAGAATATACAATGTATAATAAATTCAAAAAAAATCATAAGGTATTTGTATATCGGTCCTGGTGAAAATGCTGGTGTTTTTTATAAAAATTTACCAGCTATTATTATTGAAAGAGATTCTTATTATAGAGATTATTTAGTCCGATTTAAAAATGGAACTGAGGATTGGATAAAACCACAATATTTAAGAAATCCTTATGAACGAAAAAATAAAAAATCAAAAAATAGATAAAGGAGTTAAATTATGAAAGTTGATTATATAAAAACAATTGGATTTAGAAAATTCAAAGGTGTATTTGAAACCAAATTATTTGATACTACTAATATTACTGGAAAAAATCGTTCTGGAAAAAGCAATATACTATATGCAATTGTAAATATAATGTTGGGAACTAATTTGTCTGGAGATGAAAAATCATGTCTTATACATCGTAAATGCGATGCCTCTTATGGAGAACTGCATTTTACAGATAATCAAGGAATTAAACACATATTAGTTCGTGGTAAAAATAAAGTTGGAACAAAAAACAATTTTCTTACTCTTGATGGAAAACCAGTAATTCAAAATGAACTTATTAGCTTTTATAAAGATAAAAAATTATTTTTATCTATTATAAATCCGCTCTATTTCTTAAGCAAGAAACCTGCAGAACAAAAAGAAATGGTAGATAAGTATTTATCTGATATAAAACCATTTGAAATATTTAATAAGTTAAGTGATTTGCAAAAGCAAAATTTACTTAAAAGATATTTTAAAATCCATGTAAGAGAAATATATGATAAATTCACTGAAGAAGAATTAAAAGAAATTTATTCTTCTTATAAATTACAAGAAATTACTAATAAACAATTCGAGGAATTATCACAAAAGGAATTATTTAGTAGTTTCAAAGATGTTATTTTAAGAGATGTAAAATATTATTATATGCTTTCTCCAAAAGAACAAGAGGACTTTATAAATATGCATATATTAAATATATTTATGGATATTGCTTATGATAATTTAGAACTAGAAGATCAAAAAATATTAGAAGGTATCCCTCAAGATATACCAACTTATATGTCAGAGTTAAATCAAGATATTAAGAAATCTGAAAGCTATATTACTACTTTAAATGGAAAAATTGATTATGCACAAAATATAGCAGATGAAAAATTACCTGAAACCAAAAAGTTTGAGAAAGAAATTGAACTTTCACTTGCCTATCAAGAATTAGATTCATTATCTAATAATAAACAAATTAAAGATAAAGAAAATCAAAAGCAAAAAGTAGAAGATTTAGAAAATGAAATTTTGAATGTATCAACAGAAATCACAGAACTTGAAAAGACAATGAAAACTGGTAAACAAAAATATTTGGCAATTAAAGAAGGTACAAATTGTATCTGCCCTACTTGCGAACAACATATACAAAATGAATCAAAAGAAAAGACTATTGCTAATATGAAAAAAGATTTGACAAATGCTTTTAATAGAAAAAATACATTGGAGACTAAGCAAAAAGACTTGAAATTCAAACTGGCAATGGAAAGATGTCAATATCACGCATTAGGTGGAGATACTATCATAGATAATAGTAAAAAAATTGCTAATCTAAAGGAAAACATAAATAAATTAGAATTAGAAAAAAAAGAGATAGAAAGATTTAATAATGAAATTTCTATCAAAGAAAAAAATATACAAAATGCTAAAATTGACATATCTAATTTTAATAAGCAAATTGTTACTCAAAATAAATATATAGAACAATTAAAGGATGCTAGAAAAGTTGCACAAAAGTTATATATTGCATACATTGAAGAAAAGATGAAACTTGCTAAACAATATTTAAAAGATGTTAAAGTAAACTTTTATTCTGTATTAAAAACTACTGGAGAAATCAAAGAAGATTTTATCATTACATACAAAGGAAATTCTTTGTCTAATCTATCTAGGTCCGAAACTATTGCAACAGCATTAGAATTTGCTAATATGTTTAATCAAATAGCAAGAACTAATTTTCCTATTTTTATTGATGATATGGAATCTTGTGCTGATTATGACTTTATAAAAGATTATTCAAGCAATTCACAATTAATAGTATCTAATGTAGTTAAAGGCTCAAATTTAAAAATTGCAGATTATTATAATACTGATAATTGTACTATTATAAAACCTGTGATAACAAATGCAAAAACTTTCAATACTTATCGCAAAAATAATACTGCTATTCCAAGAGCAGCATAAAAATTATTTTAGAAAAGGCAGATATAGTCTGTCTTTTTCTGATTATTAAAGGAGTGCAAAATGTATGAATTAAAAAATATGGAATTTAAAAAAACTTATGATGAGTTATGTTCTTTTCATGATAGACTAACTATTTTTTCTGATTTCGTAAAGATGTGTGCCATAAGCATTTATAATTCTTTTGCAAAAAATGAAGAATTAGAAAATGAATATTTAAGAACAATAAATTCCTATAATAAAAAGGAGCAATCGCTATTTATAAAAATGTTTGGGGAATTGATTATGATGTATGAAGATAGTAAAAAAATCGTAGATATATTAGGGCCAATCTATATGAATATATCATCAAAAAATAGAAATTTAGGTCAAGTATTTACACCTGAACATATTGCAGAATTAATGGCGGAAATGTCAGTAACTGATGAAAATTCACTTAAAGAAAAAGTCCAAACAAATGGATACATAACAGTTATGGATCCGGCCTGTGGTTCTGGACGGATTAGTTTTAGCTTATGCAAAAGTATTAAATGAACACAATATAGATTATCAAAAAGATTTATTTATTGATGTAACAGATATTTCAAGTACATGTGTTTATATGACATATATACAATTAGCATTATATGGAATACCTGCAATAGTAAAATGTGGTGATTCAATATCACAAAAGATGAAGTTTAGAATGGAAACTCCACTATATTTTTTACAATATTGGAAATTTAGAAATGCTTTTGTAAAAAACTCAAAAAATATGATGAACTCAAATCAAAATGAAATTATTGTTGATAAAACAATACAAAATAAATTTAAAGAGGTTATGATTAAAGGAAATTGTCAAATCTCTTTGTTTTAAAAGAAAGGAAGATATACATATGAAAATTAAATGTTTATTAGTAATGCCAAATAAAGAGGTACAAAAAGTTAAAATCCCAGCAAGCACAAAATTTATAAAGGCTTTTATAGGAGATAATTTATTAAAAATAAGAGCAAATGAAAACAACTTAATAATTGCAAATCAAAATGCAGAAAATGATGAATTTAATAGGTTTTTTCAAGGATGCATTTTATATGGTACTTTTATTGTTGTTTCAATTAAAAATAAAAAAATTACTTCAATGAAAAAGAAAGATACAAGGAAGTTTTACAATATGTTTAAACTTTCAAAACATCAAAAGAAAATAAACCATTACAAAGAAGAATTTTTAGAAGAATACTATTATAGACAAAGAAAAATTAAAGAAAAAAATAGAATGCATAATAAAGAATTTATCTTTAAAAATGCTGCATAAGAAAGGAAGGAATTTATATGAAATATTTAGCAATGGTTGTTTTAAATCCTAATATTAGTAAAAGAAAAATTGATTTTATTCAAGGTGGAATAGTAACACTTTTTGAACAAAAAAGTAAAGTAAAAAAGACTTATTTTTTAGGAAGAAAAAAATTAGAATATCCTGTGAAAAATTATACAGAAGGTTATCATCTTAAATTCGATATAGAGTGTAATGAGAAGAAAATATCACAAATTAAATATATTTTAAAATCAAATAGCAATGTTATTTTCAATTTTATTGTTAATAATGAGGTAGAAAAAAATACAT
>CAMMMI010000094.1 GCA_946497905.1 uncultured Clostridium sp. | reverse complement strand
ATCTTAAGGTCCGTCCCCATTATCCCGAATTTTAGGGATTGAAGGTACGTCCCCTTAATATAATTTTGGTTTCAATTCTAAATATATTGGCTTTTCTTCTTTTATCATTGTTATTTTTCCATGTCCTGGATACACGATTGTTTCATCAGGTAATTTCATGAGTTTATTTGCTATCGAATCCATAATCTCTTCTATATTAGAAGTGGGTAAATCTGTTCTACCCCAAGTTCCTCTAAATAAGGTATCTCCTGAGAATAAACATTTTTCTTTTTCACAATAAAGGCTTGTTCCTCCTTTTGTATGACCTGGTGTATGTATTACTTTAAATTCTAAATTTCCTAAATGAATTAGGTCATTATCATCTATTCTAGAGTCTGCTTCTAATTCTATGTTTCCCATTCCTATATATGGACAAAGATTTATTTCTGGATTGTTTAATCCTTCGCTATCAAATCTGTGTATTAATATTTTTCCTCCACATCTTTTTTTTAGTTCATTTACTCCTGCAATGTGGTCTCCATGGCAATGTGTTAAATATATATATTTTAATTTTCCACTTAATATATTTATCATTTCTTCTATTTTCTCTACTTCTCCTGCTGGGTCAATTACCATTATTTCTTTACTTTCTTCATCTAATATTATATAGCAATTTGTTGGATCTCCTATCCAGGTATCAATTTTTAATTCTTTTAAAATCATTTTCCCCTTTCCTTCCATACTTCCTTTGTATTATTTTTTTCTTTTTACTTCATATACACTGTCTACTTTTCTTATTAGCTTTAATACTTTATTTAATTCTTCTAAATTTTCTACTTCTATTGTTAATTCAATAATTGCTATTCTTTCTTTTGTTGTTTTGGTATTTACACCCATAATTTTAGCTTTTGTTGTTTCTATTTGTTTTAATATATCTAATAATAGTCCTGTTCTATCATTTGAATATATTTCTACATCTACTTGGTATGAGGCCTTTTGTTGATTATACCATTCTACATCTATCATTCTATTTTCTTCTGTTAATAAATCTTTTACATTTACACAATCTTTTCTATGAACTGATACTCCTCTTCCTCTAGTAATATACCCTATTATTTCATCTCCTGGAAGTGGATTACAACATTTTGATAGTTTTACCAAACAATTATCAATTCCTTTTACTACTATTCCTGAACTTGATGGTTTTACTTTCTTTTGCCTTTCTTTAGCAAGTTGTGCAATTTTTTCTTCTATGTTTTCTTCTTGATGTTCTTTCCTGTATTCTTGTAGCATTCTTGCTATAACTTTTACTGCTGAATTCGTACCAAATCCTACTGCTGAGTACATTTCTTCGATATTTTTATATTTATATTTTTCCATCATTGGCTCTACATATTCATTTTTAAATAAATCACTGTGTGAAAAGCCTATCCTCTTTAGTTCTTTTTCTATTAATTCTTTTCCTTTTTCTATATTTTCTGCTTTTTGTTCTTTTTTGAACCAACTTTGAATTTTATTTTTAGCACTACTACTTTTTACAAATTTTAGCCAATCCCTACTTGGACCTTTTGAATTGTCTGATGTTATTATCTCTATAATGTCTCCACTTTGTAATGGTGTAATTATTGGCATCATTTTACTATTTATTTTACACCCTGTCATATGATGGCCTATTTCTGCATGTATTGCATATGCAAAATCTATTGGAGTTGCTCCTCTTGGTAATACTTTTATTGCACCTTTTGGTGTAAATACATATACTTCATCTTCAAATAATTCTGTTTTTAGTGTATTTAAAAATTCTTGAGGATCTTGCATTTCCTTTTGCCATTCTAGTGTTTCTCTAAGCCATGCTAGTTTGTCTTCTTCTACTCTTACTGCTTGTTTTTTTCCTCCAAAGTAGCTAGCTTCTTTGTATGCCCAATGTGCTGCTATACCAAATTCAGCTATTCTATGCATATCCCATGTACGTATTTGCACTTCAAATGGTGTTCCTTTTTCTCCTAATAATGTTGTATGAATTGATTGGTACATATTTGGTTTTGGAACTGCTATATAGTCTTTAAATCTTCCTGGCATTGGGCTATATAATTCATGAACCACACCTAATGCTGCATAACAGTCTTTTACTGAGTTTACCAATATCCTAAGTGCAAATAAGTCATATATTTGATCTAAAGTCTTGTTGTCTCTTTTCATTTTTCTATATATACTATATAAATGTTTTGCTCTTCCTGTTACTTCTGCATCTATTTTTTGCTTTTTTAATTGTATCTTAATATTGTCCATAATTTTTTCTATGAACTTTAATCTTTCTTCTCTTTTCTTGTTTATTCCTTCTACTAATTCATGATATTCTTCTGGATACAAATATTTAAATCCTAAGTCTTCTAATTCCCATTTTAAAGAATATAGACCCAGTCTATTTGCTAAAGGTGCATATAAATCCATGGTTTCTTTTGATATAGCTATTTGTCTATCTCTTTTTAAATATTTCAATGTTCTCATATTATGAAGTCTATCTGCTAATTTTATTAATATTACTCTTATATCTTTTCCCATTGCTAAAAACATTTTTCTATAATTTTCAGCTTGTTGCTCTTGTATTGAAGCAAATTGGATTAATTTTAATTTGGTTACACCAGATACCATATCTGATATTTCATTTCCAAATTCTTTTCTTAAATCCGCTTCTGTAATTTCTGTATCTTCTACTACATCATGCAAAAGAGCAGCACAAATTGTACTATCATCTAATCCTATTTCTGCTAGTATATATGCAACATTTAATGGATGTACTATATATGACTCTCCCGATTTTCTCAATTGTTCTCCATGATATTTTTTTGCATAGTTATATGCTCTTAATATTAATTTAACATCAACTCTTCTTGAATGTGTTTTTCTTTTTGCTATAACATCTTGTATTGTTATTTCTTTTGTTTCATTCATAAGTTTCCACTTCCCTTTTATTATAAATAGCTATATTATAGAATATTTATATATTTAAAAATAAGTTCATTTTTCTAATTATACAGACTTCATTATATCTTTTATATTTATTTGTAAATTTTCTACCCCATTAAATGAATTTATTTCCAAAACTCCTACTACATCTATTTTGTCTCCTATTCTATATTCTTCTGCCATATGTCCTAAATTGAATCCTATACTACTTACAATTGTATTATCATCTTTTAATGTAAGTTTTAAATGTTTTCCTTCTGATAAGGCTCTTATTGAATCTATTTTCAGATTTTTAAAGACAAATACTGGCATTTTGTTACCTTCACCAAATGGCTCTAATTCTTTTAAACTTTCTACCATTTCTTTGTTTATATCACTTAAATTTATTTTTGCATCTATATTTATTATTGGTAAGATATCTTGTATATGTTTAGAAATTGCTATATTCTCAAACTTTTCTTTAAATTGATCAAACTGATCTTCTCTTACTGTTATCCCTACTGCCATGGCATGTCCACCAAATTTTTCTATAACATCTAGACATTGCATTAGAGCTTCGTGTAAGTCAAAACCCGGTATGCTTCTTCCTGATCCTTTTCCTATGCCATCTTCTTCAAAACTTAATAAGATACTTGGTTTAAAATATTTTTCTGTTATCTTTGATGATACAATTCCTATAACTCCATGATGCCAGTTTTCCCCTTTTAATATTATAGTATTTTTTTCATCTAAATGTTCTTGTTCTATTTGAGCTATAGCATTTTCGTATATTTCTTTTTCTTTTTCCTGCCTTTCTCTATTAAAATCGTTCAACTCTTTTGATAATTGCATTACTTCATTTACATTTTTTGATAAAAATAATTTTAATGCCTCATCTGCTTTTCCCATCCTTCCACAAGCATTTAATCTTGGTGCTACTCCAAATGATATCGTATTTGAATCTATTTTACTATATCCTGAAGATTTTAAAACAGCTTGTAGACCTATATTTCTAGTTTGTCTAACTAGCATTAAACCTAATTTTGTTATAACTCTATTTTCATCTACTAATGGTACTATATCAGATATTGTACCTATACATACAATGTCTAGATATTTTAAATATTCTTCATCTTTTAGATTTAATTTTATACTAAGTGCCTGTATTAATTTAAAAACTACCCCTACTCCTGCAAGTTCTCTAAAAGGATAGGTACTATCTTTTCTTTTATTATCTATAACAGCTAATGCTTCTGGTATCTCATTTCCTGCCTCATGATGATCTGTTACTATTACTTCTATTCCTAGTGAGTTAGCATAATTTACTTCATCTATTGCTGAAATACCACAATCTACTGTTATCATTAATTCGCAACCTTTACTTTTAATTTTTTCTATTGCAGAATTATTTAACCCATATCCTTCATTTAATCTATTGGGAATGTATGTATCGGCTTCTATTCCTCTATCTCTTAAAAAACTTTTTAGTACTGTTATGCTTGTTATTCCGTCTACGTCGTAATCTCCATAGATGGTTATTTTTTCTTTTTTATTGATTGCTGTTATTATTCTTTCTACCGCTTTTTCCATGTCTTTTATTAGAAATGGATCATAAAAGTCTTCTCTTGTGGGTTTTAAAAATAGCCTTATGCTTTCTTCTGTTGTAATTCCTCTGTTTGCAAGTATTGTGGCTAATAATTTGTTTATTTTATATTTACTTTCTATTTCTTTTATCTTTTCTTCGTTTATATCATATATTTGCCATTTTTTGCTCATTTACCTCTCCTAAATTTAATTTTTCTACTATTGTATAACATTTTTTACTTTTTTAAAAGGTTTTGAGATAAATTTGTTTAAAAAACTTGTTAAAAGTTATTATTATTCACAGCTATACAATAAGAAATAAGCAGAAAACATTATTGTTTCCTGCTTACTTCATAATTATTATCTACTAAACACCAACTGTTGAAAATCCGCTATCAACATGTATAACCTCTCCTGTTATCGCACTAGACATATTACTAAATAAAAATGCTGTACTATCTCCAACTTCTTTTATAGTAACATTTCTGTGTAAAGGAGCTCTTTCTTCTACTACATCTAAAATTGAATTAAAATCTTTTATTCCTTTAGCTGACAATGTTTTTATTGGTCCTGCTGAAATAGCATTTATTCTATATCCTTCTTTTCCTAGATCTCTTGCTAAATATTTTATACTTGCCTCTAAAGCTGCTTTTGCAACTCCCATTACATTATAACCATCTATTGCTTTTTCTGAACCATAATATGTATATGCTACTATACTAGCACCTTCATTTAACATCTCTTTTTCTTTTGCCATTCTAACTATTGCTACTAAAGAATAAGCACTAACATCTTGTGCATGAGCATATCCTTCTCTTGATGTAAATATAAAATCATTTCTTAAATCTTCTGTATTCGCATGTGCTATAGCATGTAATAATCCATCTATTTTTCCGTGATCCTTTTTTATTTCTTCTAAGCATTTATCTATATCTTCATCTTTGCTTACATCATTACATACATATACACTTGCTTTTGGCATATCTTTTATTAAATCTTTTACCTTTTCTACACTGTCTTGTGGACATGTACATATAACTTCTGCCCCTTGTTCATATGCTGATTGTGTAGCTCCCCATGCTATACTCCATTTGTTTCTTACTCCCATAATTACTACTTTTTTACCTTCTAAAATCATTTTAAATTCCTCCATTCTTAAATTAAAAGGGGACGTTCCTTTAATCCCTAAAATTCGGGATAATAGGGACGGACCTTTAGGATTGCCAAAATAGCTTGTATTATTTTTTAGTAATCTCAAGGTCCGTCCCCATTATCCCGAATTTTAGGGATTAAAGGAACGTCCCCTAGTTGTCAAAATAGCCCGTCCCCTTTGGCAC
>CAMMMI010000093.1 GCA_946497905.1 uncultured Clostridium sp. | reverse complement strand
TTATTTGTTGCTGTATCTGGATTAAAATAATATATACATCCTCCTGTTGGATCCCATCCATTCATTGCGTCTCTTGCTGCTTTATATACTGTTGAACCTTCGTCTATTGGAACATTAATTTGTCCATCAGCTACTGCTGTGAATGCCCCTGACTGATATATTACTCCTGCTATTGTATTAGGAAATTGTGAACTTTTAACTCTATTTAATATAACAGCTCCAACTGCTACTTGTCCCTCGTACGGTTCTCCTCTTGCTTCTCCATTTATGGCCCTTGCCATTAGTTGTATATCTGAATTATTTGATCCTGCTGCATAACTAGTGTTTTTATTTTCTTTATCATTTCCTATAACTACAGAAAATATAATTAATATTAGAATCGATATTATAATTAATGTTATTTTTAATAATCTTTTCAAATTATCACCTTTTTCCAAAATTTATATACTTTTATAATTATTTTGGATTTTTTTTTAGAATTTATTCCATTTTTTGAAAATTTATATTTTTTATGTTAGAATATTAAAGTAAAACATTTACAAAAGCAATATTTTTATTAGTAATTATATTGCTTAAATGGGGGTTTTTTATATTATGAAAATTTTAATTTTTTATGCTTCATATGGAGGAGGACATTTAAATGCTGCAAAATCTATTAATGAATATATTTTAAACAATTATACTAATCACGATGTTAAAATGATAGATTGC
Organism: uncultured Clostridium sp.; assembly: GCA_946497905.1. GTDB lineage: Bacteria > Bacillota > Clostridia > TANB77 > CAG-508 > CAG-269. The sequence continues at coordinate 5,148 of CAMMMI010000093.1, read as the reverse complement.
ATGAAATATGTAAATAAGACTATTGAAAAAGTTACAACTGCTGCATATCGTGAAATGGCAAAAAAAGTTCCTTGGGCTTGGGGAAAAATATATTCAGATTCGCAAAAAGGTCCTTTAGCTCATATATCAAGTAGATCTAATAAAATTTTAGCAATAAAATTACTTAAATTATTAAGAGAAGAACAACCAGATTTAATTATTTCTACACATCCTTTTGGAAGCCAAATGTGCAGTTATTTAAAAAGAAAAGGAAAAATAAATGCTAAAATTGCAACAATTATGACAGATTTTGCCCCACATGATCAATGGCTTGTAGGAAAAGACTTTACAGACTTTTATTTCGTTGCACATGATAAAATGAAACAATATTTAATAAGTAAAGAAATACCTGCTTCTAAAGTATTTGCTACTGGAATACCTTTATCTAGTAGGTTTCTAAAAAAATATAATAGAATTGACATTTTAAATGATTTTTCTTTAAAAGATAATAAACTAAATATTTTATTTTTTGGTGGTGGCGAATTTGGACTTGGTAAAACTAGAACATTTAATATTTTTGAAAATTTTGTCCAATATTGTAAAAATATGCAAATAATTGCTATAGCAGGTAAAAATCCAAAGATGAAATTAGCTTTTGAAGCAATTGTTGAAAAATATAATGCTAATGAAAGAGTTAAAGTATTACCTTTTACTGATAAAGTTCCCGAATTGATGAATATATCAGATTTAGTTGTAACAAAACCTGGCGGGATGACCATAACTGAAAGTTTAGCTTGTAATCTTCCTATTGTAATTATTAATCCTATTCCTGGTCAAGAAGAAGAAAATGCTGAATTTTTAGAAAGTAAAGGAATAGGCTTATGGATTAAAAAATCTGATGATATATCACAAGTATTAGAATCTTTATTTTCTAACAGTGATATCCTAGCAAATATGAAAAAAAATACCAAACTTTTAGCAAATATTAACTCTACACGAGACATTTGCGAAATATTATTAAAAGTTTAATACGGCAAGGTTAAAGACCTCGCCGTATTTTTATAACTCCATTTTCCAAGTAAGAAACTAATCCACTTGGATTAGAAGTTATATTTTTGGGAATTAGAAGCCTTGCGCTTCCAGACTTCGAAATATCCAGTCTTTTTCTGGATATAAACTTTAGATTATAGAGATCTTCTGTGTTTGGTAATATCCAAACATCACCATCTGATCCCCAAACTAAAATAATCGGTTGTGACATTATTTTAGTTTTATATTCTGTCCCTTCCAGTTCTGCAAGTATTTCTTTTGAAATACTCACCCGTTGCACTTCTCCCATTTTTTCTACCTCCTACTTTTTATATACAAATTATATCATATAAATTTACATAATTCAACATTTTATAATTCTCTTCTTCCCTCTAAAGCCTTTGTTAATGTAATTTCATCTGTATATTCCAAATCTCCTCCAACAGGAATACCATGTGCAATTCTAGTTACTTTTATTCCTAAAGGCTTTATTAATTTTGATATATATATTGCTGTTGCTTCTCCTTCTACTCTTGGATTAGTAGCTAAAATAACTTCTTTTACATTACCATCCATTAATCTAGCTAATAACTCTTTTATCTTTATATCATTTGGTCCTATTCCATTCATAGGAGATATTGAACCATGCAATACATGATACACACCTTTAAATTCATGTGTTTTTTCCATTGCTATAATATCCCTTACATCTTCCACTACACATATAGAAGTTACATCTCTTTTAGGATCGGCACATATTGAACATGGGTCTGTATCAGAAATATTATAACATTTACTACAATATTTTAAATTTTTCTTAGCATTTAAAATTGAAGATACAAACTCATTTATTACCTCATCAGAACTGTTTAATATATAAAAAGCCAGTCTTGCTGCAGTTTTATGTCCAATACTTGGTAATCTTTCAAAACTTTCAATTAATTTTTCTATTGATGGTGAATATAATGACATTTTTTTCCTCCATTTTTTTCTACATAAGGCCTGGTATATTGAATTTTCCTAATTGGTCTGCTTGAGCTGAGTCTACTTTTCTTAAAGCTTCGTTTACACATGTTAAAATTAAATCTTCTAACATTTCAACATCTTCTGGGTCTACCGCTTCTGGTTTTATTTTTATTTCTTTTATTTGTTTATCTCCTGATACTTTTACTTGTATAGCTCCTCCACCTGCTGTTGCTTCAAATTCTTTTGTTGCTAATTCTTCTTGCGATTTTTGAACATCTTCTTGCATTTTTTTCGCTTGTTTCATTAAATTGTTTAAGTTCATTCCTCCAAATCCTCCCATTCCGCCTGGGAAACCTCCTCTTTTTGACATATAAATTCTCCTTTCATATTTAAATTATTTATTTACATTCAGATTTTTATTTAATTAATTGTAAATGGTATATCTGACTTATTGGCTAAATCTCTAATCTTATCATCATTTGTTGCCTGAACTTTTGTCTGACCATTTATTATATATTTTATATTCATTTGTTTACCACATGCAATAGAAATCATATTTGATAATTCTCTTACATTTTCCTGTTTTTCAACTACTGTTTTTCCAAATGAGTTTAAACCATTTGGAAACTCTATTCCTACTGTCATATCATTAATCTGTGTAGCTCTACTACTAATTAAATTTGTATATAACACTATTTTTCCATTATCTTTTAAATCTTTTAATATTTGTGGCCAATATTCTTCTGCTTTATTAGAATAAGTTTTATTTTCCTTTTTCACATTCTTCACTGTTGTAGTCTCATTTTTATCGTCTCTACTTTTTGCTATATTAGAATTTGTATTTACATTTGAAATATGGCTCTCATTATTATTTATATTAGTTACATTATAAATTGGTGAACTTCTATTTTCACTTTGGCTCTTTAAATATTTTTCTATTTTATTTACTCTTTCTTGTATATCTTGCGTAACCTCATCTTGTTCACTACATAATTTTATTATTCCAGCTTGAAACATTATAGTCTTTTGAGTAGACCATTTTATATCATTTTCTAATTCTGATAATTGATATATCAAATTAACCAATTTTTCTTTTGATAGCTTATCAGACAAATCTTTTATATCTTTTAACTCTTCTTCATTATATAAATCTAGCTTTTTAGTTGATTTATATACTAAAATATCTTTAGTATATTTTATAATCTCCCACAAGAAATTAATAATATCTTTTCCATCATCTAAAACATTCTGTATTACTTCTAAAGCCTTATTAACATCGAATTCCACAACCGCTTCTATTAAAGCATGTATATACATAGTTTTAGGAATTCCAACTAAATCTTTAATTTTATCTTCATCAATTTTGTTATCTCCATCTTGAACACATCTCTCTAAAATTGATAAAGCGTCTCTCATTGCCCCCTCTGACAAAACGGCAATTACATTTAAAGCATTTTTAGATATTTCTATATTACTCTCTTTACATACTATTTCTAACCTTTTTATAATATCTTCATTTGATATCCTTTTAAAATCGAATCTTTGACATCTTGATAAAATTGTTGCTGGTAATTTTTGTGGTTCTGTTGTAGCTAAAATAAATTTTACATGCTCTGGTGGCTCTTCAAGAGTTTTTAATAATGCATTAAATGCTCCTGTTGATAACATATGTACTTCATCTATAATATATACTCTATATTTCGCTTTTGTAGGTAAAAAATTCACTTCTTCTCTTATACTTCTTATATCTTCTACACTGTTATTAGAAGCTGCATCCATTTCCACTATATCTGTCAATGAACCTGAAATTGCCCCTTTACATATTTCACATTCATTACATGGTTCACCATCTTTTGGGCTTAAACAATTTATTGCCCTTGCAAGTATTTTTGCCGCCGATGTTTTTCCTGTTCCTCTTCCTCCATTGAATAAATATGCATGCCCTACTCTATTTGCTATTATTTGATTTTTCAATGTTTTTGTTATATGTTCTTGCCCTACCATTTCTGAGAAATTTAAAGGCCTAAATTTTCTATAAAGAGCTGTGTACCCCATACTTTCACATCCTTTATACTATAAAAAATGGTAGATACCTAATCTCTCTATGGAAAGTATTCCACATAAAGATGACTACTTATTGCTGCTTCCTTCCGGACCTGACAAGGTTCATAGGTCTTTATTGGATTACTCTCCATAGAAAGATTAAATTTCTTACCATCTGTATTATATAATTATTTTTGACTTTTATCAAGTAATATTTAAATAAATTTATAATAATTTATTACAATTACAAATCACACTATATTAGGTCTAATAAAATAAACTATTTTATAAATTATATCACAATATAAATATTTTTCAATAACTATTGCATATTAAACAAATGTTTGATATAATTGCTCCATAAAAATAAATAAAGGTGATATTATGGAAGAAAAAGAAATTGAATTAAAAAATAGTGTTATTATACATAAAGATAATTCTTTAAAAAGATTAGATTTGTCATTTCTTAAACATATAGAATTAAGTGAATATAAAAAAAGCGAACTACTAGCTTACTGGATATATGACTATGCAGTATATCATGATGAAGAAAGAACATTTAATATTGCAAAATCTGGTATGTATTCTCGTGGAGATGTCATTAAAGTAAATCTAGGTTTTAATATTGGAAATGAACTAGGTGGATTACATTATTGTATTGTTTTAAATAAATATGATAATACAAGGAATGGAGCTTTAAATGTTATTCCATTAACATCAAGAAAAGATGGTAAAAAGTATGACTCTTCCTCTGTAAATCTTGGAAAAGAACTATATAATATTTTTCAAAATAAAATTGAAAAATAAAGACAAAAATTACAACAAGTATTAGATAAATTAGGAAAAATAGAAAATGTACCTATTAACATTCGAAACATTATAGAAAAAGAAAAAAACTATATTGAAAAAATGGAAAGTGAAATTGCTAAAATGAAAAAAGATAGTATCGCATTAATTAATCAAATAACAACAATTAGTAAGCAAAGAATTTTTAAAGATACTATTAGAAGAAATGTAAAAATATCTAGTACATCACTTAATTTAATTGATAAACAGATTATTAAATTTTTTACAAAAGAACAAATCGGAAAGCCTTAACATTTGACAACTTTTAACATTTATCTTAGGCTT
>CAMMMI010000092.1 GCA_946497905.1 uncultured Clostridium sp. | reverse complement strand
GATTAGACATTTTGCTTTTTTCTTTAAATCCGTTTCTAAGTCTCTTATTCAAAAAGCTAATCTTAAATCAGATGAATGGCACGCTAATGAAACCTATATTAAGATTAAAGGTATAAAACTAAAAAAGGATTTCATTCTTTTTCTTCTGCCTTAGATTTAATTTCTAATTTTATTTTTTATTATAACTTTATCCACAAGCACTCTTCTTTATCAAACTTAACACCTGATAATGTTGCAGGATTAACATATTCTGATAGAGAACTTAAAAACTGGTTTTTATTTTAAAAGATTTAATAAATATCAGTTTTATTTGTATGCTCTTTTTTAGAAATGTATTTTTAAAACATATCTTTGTATTTTTATTTTCATATTAACTTAACAGATTCTATTTTTCAAATAATAGTATACAAAAATATACTTAATTCTTTTCACTTTTCATACCACACCACATCTTTTAAAAGTCCATCAGAATAATAGGAAAGTATGTATGTTCTACCATCTTCCATCTCAGCTACTATATCTACTGTAGAAACAGATTCGTTATCCTGATCTTTAAAGTCTATACTTTTAATTTCTTGGTTTTCATCTAAATTATCCAAAATAACTTTCTTTGCATTTTCAATCCATGTATCATCCTCTTTTATTTCTTTCATTAAATCATCTGAAATCGTAGTTAGCGGATACATGGAACTTCCTCTGCTAACCTTTATTCGGTTAGATTCAGGTTGAAGCCAAACTGCATAATCCCAATCAGAGTCAAACACTCGCACAAACCAACCATTTGGCTGGATATCGCTATTCTGATTATATTCTGCAGTTTTTTGTAAGTCTGTTGTTATAACTCCATATAATCTCTCTATATATGATGTTGCCAATGTAATTGAATCGTCCTCACTTTGAATATCAAACAAATCTAAAGAATCTTTCGATATATTTTCTGTTTCATCTAATGTATCTATGGAATTAACCTGTTCCAATACATTCTCTTTTTTTTGAGAACAAGAAGAAAAAATAGATAAAATAAGAATAGAACTAAGTAATATTGATAAAACTTTTTTCATATTGACATTACTCCTTTTGTTACTAATCTAAATTTTTTTAATGTAATGTATTTTCGATTTTACTGAAATAAATTTTTTACTATACTATTAAGTTTTGTGACAATTATGCCGCTCTACTTTTTTTACTTATAGACTTTCTTGTACTTCTACATTTAGCTATAACTCCTCTATAAATAGACTGTTCTACTAAAACAGATAGTGATGAGTTATGTCCATATAATGTAGTAATTCAAACACCATGGTCTATTACAATAGTATTCTTATTTTCATATTAACTTAACAGATTCGATTTAAACAATTTATCAAATTTTTAAAATAGTTATAGGTTCTTGAATACTGCTTACTTCATATAAAAATTGAATATAATTTAATTATACACCTTCTGAAGCATAATACTCTACATATTCTTTAACATTATATACTGTAAAGTCACCTGTACTATAGTAAACATATCCATTATAAGTTACTGCACTTGTTCTGCGAGCATCAATAAATTTATTAGTATATGTTTGTGATTTATAGAGGCTATTCCATGTCATCCAATTAGCAGAAGTATCATCTACTTGCACAAAAGTCCAATAACCATTATCATCATCAATTATACCTTCTAAATGTCCTTTTACTGTATTATCATTTAGACCATTTTCATATTTTTTATCAATTATACAAGATTTAATTCGTGTCATATTACTATTTGTGTCACAAGGAAACCATTTTGCATCTTCAAAACTATCCCCTGTTTCTTCATATTTTTCTTTTACTTTTTGATTATGGTCAGAAATTTTTTCTAACTCTTCCCTCATAAACTTCTCAAATTCTTCTGGAGTGAGCTGTTTATTATCTCTTGTTTTATTTTCTAATACTTGTATATTATCATCATCAATATTTTCTGGCTTACCAGCTCTTATTTCAAGACCATATTCTTTGCTAAGAGACTCTATTATTTTAGTGTAGTTTTCTTGGCTATAAACTTGATCTTTCTGTTCAGCAAATACACTATTTATAGAGCTAATTATAAGAAGTGATACAACTAAAATACCAATAAATTTTCTAAATAAATTTTTCATAACTTATTCTCCTTATTCCAAAATACAAATTTTACTTTAATTCAGATTTACTTTATCATTATTTTTATAATATAATTATTTCATATTCTATTTGAAATAGGTTTTTATTATTCATATATTTTGCTTATTCATTTAGAATATTCTTTTCTATCACCTTTTTTGCATTGATTATTTATAATTCTACATCTTTATTATTTATCAAAATCAGTTATATCTATATGCTTACTAGTGCATACAAGGATTCTCTGTTACAGTCTTAATAACATCTCCCTTCCAAGTAGCTCCACAACCAGTACATTGTCTTCCTTCATAATATGTTGTTATACAAGAACCATCACTATATTTTTTATGTACCTTAAGAACACCATCAACTATTGTGTGTATGTGATTTGGTTCAATATCATGTTCCATAACATAAACTATTTTATTTTCAAAAATAAATTCATATGTAATATTTTCATTCATTTCACATTTAACTTTCTCGAAATTCTTTTCAGGCTCTACTATTTTATGCTCAACTAATTCTGTTTCAAATTCTTTTGGGCTAAATAAAAATTCTGTTTCATCTCCATCTACTACTGAAATATTTTCTGAAAACAATTTATTTATTGGTATATCCGCTGCTTTTGCAACTATGTTACTACAAGTCAATGAAAATACCGCCAGTGCTGATACAAAAACCTTTCCACAAAACACCTTTCTTTTTTTTTCACGCATAATCTCTAAAATCCTCCTTTTATAACTTTTTATATGATTTCCATTGTAACATACTTGATAAAAATTACTTTTATTGCGAGTATTTTCTAACTCCAACGACTGAATAATTAAATTTGCATATTTTTTCTTTTGCCTTTTATCAAAATTTGCTACTACTACTTCATCACATGCAATTTCCATCCAAGTAAAAAGATTTTCTTTTAATAAATAAAATAGTGGATGAAACCAATTTAAACAACTCAGAATAGTTATAAAAACTTTTCTTGCTACATCATCTTGCGACGCATGGTAATACTCATGTCTTAAAATAAAATCAATTTCTTCTTCATCTAAAATATTTATCATAATTGTAGGAATGACAATATATTTCTGATATATTCCTATTGTATATGGTGTCCTTGTATAATAACTTCCTACCAACGAAATATTTTGTTTTATGCAATTATTTTTTACTTTTTCAAAAGCAGATATCCAAGAATCACTTTGTATTATAAAACTTTTCTGTTTTACTTTTTTTATTGTATAAAGATACATCATAATTTTCCCAATAATACAAATTATCATACCAATAAACCATATATCATCTATATATTGTATATACGGGAAGACATCTAGCACAGAATCAACTGTATTGTTATATAAACTTTGACCATCAAAAATAACTAAATCATAGTTAACAAAACTACTTTCACTACTATCTATAACAGAAATCAGATAATAAAATGGGATTACAAATGAAAATAAAATTACTGTATTGATAAAAACCATGAACCTTGCAGATGTTATTTGATATAAAAATTTTTCTAAAAATAAATATATACCACTTGCAATACAACCACTTATGGAAAGTAGTAATATACATATAAAAACTCTATTTATGATTAATATCATTAAACCAATCCTTCAAATCTTTTATTTCATCTTCACTTAATTTTTTTCCACTTGAAAAGGCAGATAAAAAGTTTTTCAAAGAACCTTTAAATTTTGATTGTAAAAAATGTTCTGCCTCTTTTGAATAAAATTGTTCTTTACTTAACAACGGAAAATAATATAGACTTTTTCCTTTTTTTGACGAAGCTACCATACCTTTTGTTTCTAGCCTTTTTAAAAATGTTCCAACCGTCTGATGTGTCCAAGTTTCTCCATCTTTATTCAAAGATGTTACTACATCAGCAACAGCAATCATTTCTCCACATTCCCACACTTTTTCCATAACTTTCATTTCAGAAATAGAAATATTTGTTTCCATCATTACCTCCACCAACTACATATTGTAGTTATTATTTTACTACACAACGTCGTTTTTGTCAATCTTTATAAAACATAAAAATTCATATATATTTGTAAGTGATATTATATATAGACTAATATAAAAATAAAATAACAGCTTACAATATTGTATATAAGTAAGCTGTTATTTTCTAACTTTATTGAATAATAAAAGACTATATAAAATTTAAAGATTATATTTTAATATTCACATATTTTCTATATAATCATATTAATATTATATAGAAAAATTCTTGTTAAAACAATTTATTTATATTAACTTATCAAAAACAATATTTTTTCTTAAATATAAAGTTGCAATGGCTTCCATAACCTCTCTATGATTATCATAAAACTTTATAAATAAACCCATATTATCAAATGTACTATAATCATCATCGTATAACGCATCTAAAACCTTTTCTCTTGTTGATACATCTGTAACTCCATTTTCAATGCACTTTAAAATTTCAGCACTTGAAAGTAATTTTTGCTTTGAAAGATTTAATATTTTTTTCTGTATATCATTAAGCTTATCTTCTAAAAATACATTTTTTGCAAGTGAAAAAGATACTTTCTGAAAAACTACTAATTGTATAAATGCTCTTATTTTAGTTAATAAACTACTACTAACAGGAACAATATATAAATTTGATAAAAGTTTATATAAAGCATCATCACCACTTATTGCTTTTTCACTTACAACTAAATTTCTACTTATAAGTCTTTTAAGTGTAATATCAAATTTATCACCACTTATACCTGCTCCAAGTGCCTTTTTATCATATATTTTTCTCAATTCATCTTCAGTCATAATATTCCATATTAATGTTGACCAAATAAGCATTTCTTCTATTGTTAGAGCACATTCATTTAAACCTACACTTATAATTGGTAACTTTCTTCCATCAGGCTCTTTTCTTAGTTTATATTTTCCAACAGCTGTATATAACTGAACCATAATTAAATATTCTCCTTTTCTTTTTTTATTTTTTATACAAGCCAAATATCATAATACCAACAATTATTTTCCTATTTCTGAAGAAAATATTTTGTCTTTTCTAAGATATTTTATAGCTCTTGATATACAGGCTGCTATATAATTAGGTTTTACTTTGTACATTTTTGCAATATCTGTACCACTATGCCCCTTAAGTTTTAATTCTAAAGCTTCAATACCCTTAAGTGTAACACCAGAATATCTTTCTTTTGAACGTCTTAATGCTTCCAATGCTATTTTTTCATCTAATGATTCTTCAGGTGTTATGCTTGTTGATTGTATATCTGCTTTTTCTATTAATTCTGTATCACAATAGATATTTTTTCTATTTATACTATTCAAGTGATTATATATCTCATTTCGTATTATACAGAAAGCATATGTTTCAAAAGATGTATCTTTATTAGAAAAATAAGTTATTACCGCTTTACACAAACCTATTGTTCCAACTTGAAATATATCATCATATTCCATTCCAAATATATTTCTATTAATATTAATACATTTATTTATAACAATTCTTATAATATGTAAATTATTTTGTACTATATCTTGTTGTTCTTTATTAAGAATATATTTCATACTGCTCCCTGCCTTTCTTATAATTATCTATAATCACCCTACTTTCTTCTATAAGTTTCTGACACATATAATCAGAAAAATTACCTATATGTGCTTGTTCACCTGTTAAGCCAAATTGAAATTTCATCCAATTATAAGCTTCATTTCTTGTCATTATTTTGTTTTTCCATATTTCATCAAATGCTCTATGTGCTTTTATTCTTTTGTTTCTTAATTCACTATCTGCTAATGTACCTT
>CAMMMI010000091.1 GCA_946497905.1 uncultured Clostridium sp. | reverse complement strand
GGAAAGAAATTCAATGTGTAAGAGATGAAAAGATAAGAACAATTGAAGATATACATGAAGAAATATATCAAGAAATAAAAAAATATTTGAGCAAATAAGAGATTTTAAGAGAAAAAACGAGAATAAATATAATAATTACTATAAAAATAGTTGCTTAAATCAAACAAAAACAAAACAAGTCAAAAATAATTCTAAATAAAATTTGGAATAAAAGGCAAATTTTAGTATAATATTTAACGATGGTGCATTATTCTAGTCATACAAGTTTTACGAGGGTGGGGCTAAAAATCCACTAAAGGGCATATCGTTGAAGTTCTTTGAATGTGCGCGAAACGCCAAGTTTGTGTGTGTTCAGGGAGTAAGAAATTTGGGTATTATATAATGGCATATATAAGATTCCCTGGTTTCGCGGAGGCTTAGATTTATGATAAATGAATCTTTTTATACATAATTTAAGAGTAACCTGTGATGAGTGCCAAGACACAAAAAGCACAGAGTAGCCTGTCTTGAGTGAATGTATTGGGATTAAATCATTAGTAAAACATAGTTTTGGCCAAATTAGTTTTACTGTACTTATGAAATTTCATTTGCAAAAAAGACTAGTAAAACACAACTGTATGTAAAGGAAAACTTCTAGAATGTTTGTCTCGGAAGAGACATAGAAGTCTGGGGATTAAGGTACAGATTTAAGTGGCGATCTGGTGTCTATTAAAACTAATAGATATTTTCCTTAAACGGAAACGGCTCTAACAGTAATGTTAAGTGGGAAATAGAGAAATTCGACTAGACCTAAACTGTAAAATTTACTTAGACTTTTACCATCTAGTTTCGTTTTTATATAAAAATATATTAAAAAATAATAAATAAAAATAAATATAATGACATAAAAAGATAGGAGGACGATAATTTTATAATGAAAGAAAAGCAAGACAATAAGAATAGCAAAGAACACTCGGATTTTAGTTGGTTTATAAAAGTATCAATAATGACATTTATACTATCAATTACATTTTCCTATATATCAGCTAATGGAGTTTCAAATTTAAATTTGATATCTGCTATATTAATACTAATATTAGTAATAGCAATAGGTATCTTTTTTGATATAGTAGGGGTAGCAGTAACAGTAGCAAATGAAGAAGAATTTCATGCAAAAGCCACCAAAAAAGTAAAAGGTTCAAAAAGCTCAATCAAATTAATTAGAAATGCACCTAAAGTAGCCAATATATGTGCAGATGTTATAGGAGACATTTGTGGAGTATTAAGTGGTGCAATAAGTGCTTTAATTGCCGTAAAAATAACAGAACAATTTGGACTATCTTTTGATATACAATTTATACTTAGTGCAGTTGTTGCCGCATTGACAGTAGGGGGAAAAGCACTAGGAAAAGGAATTGCAAACAAAAATGCTACGAAAATTGTTCATGCAGTAGGAAAAACTTTTACAATTTTAGGGACGCGTCCAAAAAGATAATTCCAATTTTGGACGCGTCCCCAAATTGGCAATTAAGTCGTAGAAAGGAAAGTGATTAAATATGAAAGCATTAATTACTGGAGCATCTTCAGGAATAGGAAAAGACATGGCAAAAGTTATGGCAAATAAAGGATATGATTTAGCAATAGTAGCTAGAAATGCAGAAGAACTAAAAAAATTAGCAACAGAATTAGAAGAAAAAAATAAAATAAAAGTAGAAATAATAGCACTGGATTTATCAAGTGAAGAAAACTGTAAAGAAATCCACAAAAGAGTACAAAATGTGGATATCTTAATTAATAATGCAGGATTTGGGGATTGTGGAAACTTTACAAAAACATCTTTGCAAAAAGAAATAAACATGATACAAACTAATATTATTGCTTATCACATATTAACAAAGTTATATTTAGTAGACATGAAAGCAAAAGGAAGTGGAAAAATATTAAATGTTGCCTCTATTGCAGGATTTATGCCAGGGCCATTAATGGCAACATATTATGCTACAAAAGCTTATGTAGTAAGATTATCTGAAAGTATAAGGGAAGAACTAATAAAAGAAAAATCAAATATACAAATTAGTATTTTATGCCCAGGACCTGTAAATACAAATTTTAATAATATAGCAAATGTAGACTTTAAAATAAGAGAAGCAAATAGCATGGATGTTGCGAAATATGCTATCAGTAAATTAGAAAAAGGTAAATTTTATATAATTCCAGGGATAGATGTTAAATTAGCAAAAATAGGAGCAAAGATATTTCCAACAAAGTTAGTTAGTAAGGTAACATATATGGTTCAAAAAAGAAAAATATCAAGAAAAAAGCATTGACATAAATAAACAAATGTTCTATAATAATGTTGGTGGTAATATGGAAAAACAAATATTACATGTAGATGTTAATAATGCATTCTTAAGTTGGACAGCAGTAGAAATGCTAAAAAACGGAAATGAAATAGATATTAGAGAAATACCTGCAATAATTGGAGGAGACGAAACAAAGCGTTCTGGTATTGTACTAGCGAAAAGTATGAAGGCTAAAGAATGTGGAATAAAAACAGCAGAAACAATATATCAAGCAAAAATAAAATGTCCAAATATAAAAATATTTTCATCAGATTTTAAAATATATAGAAAATATTCAGAGCAGCTATACAAACTGTTATTAGAATATACAGACAAAATTGAGAGATTCAGCATAGATGAATGTTTTCTAGATATGACAAATTATTTAATGAAAGATACATTATTAAATAAGGCAATAGAAATAAAAGAAAGAGTAAAGCAAGAACTAGGATTTACAGTAAATGTAGGAGTTGCTAATAATAAATTATTAGCAAAAATGGCATCAGATTTTACAAAACCAGATAAAGTACATACATTATATAAAAATGAAATTTCTCAAAAAATGTGGAATTTAAATATATCAGATTTATTTATGCTAGGTAAAAAAACAGTTCCCAAATTATATAATATGCAAATAAAAACAATAGGAGATTTAGCAAAAGCAGATGTAAAAATATTAGAAAAAAAATTTGGTAAACATGGAATACAAATGTGGGAATATGCCAATGGAATTGACAAATCGGAAGTAAAATATATACCAGAAAAGCCAAAAGGAGTAGGAAACTCTATTACATTACCACAAAACATTAATGACATAGAAAAATTAGAAGAAATATTATTAGCATTAGCAGAGCAAGTATCTTATAGGTTAAGAAGATATGATTTATTAGCAAACACAGTAAATGTACAACTAAGAACAAAAGATTTTGAAGATACAAGTCATCAAGGAAAATTAATAACAGCAACAGCTTCAACAAAAGAAATATATACAAAAGGAAAACAGCTGTTAGAACAATTATATAAAAAAGGAATGAGTATAAGGCTAATAGGACTAAGAGTAGACAATTTAGTAGAAAAAGAACAATTACAACTTTCTTTTTTTAATAATAAAGATAATGAAAAACAAGAAAAATTAGACAAAGTAATAGATAATTTAAAACAAAAATATGGATATAATTCAATTACTAGGGCAGGAAAAATGAATTTACCAAAAGGAACAATAAACTTAAAAAAATTAGAGTAATTAAAAAGATTGAAAATACTGATGTTCATGTAAATTTCAGTTACTAGATAATGGTTTTTAAAAAGAAAACCAATGAAACCCACTAGATGTAATAGTTTTGAATTACACAAAGTTTTTTAGAAAAATCTTGATATTAGAAAAATAATATAGTAAAATATAAGCGTAAAGTAAAAAATAAAGAAACAAGTAAAAAAATAGATATGCAATAATAAAAATAAAATGACAAAAGTACAAAGAAGAAGGAGGTAAACAAATTGAAAAAATTACCATATGGAATAAGTAATTATGAAGAGATAATAGAAGATGGATACTATTATGTAGATAAAACAATGTATATAGAAAAACTAGAAAGCATACCTGAAAAAAGAATAATGTTTTTAAGGCCAAGAAAATTTGGAAAAACATTATTTACAAGTACATTAGAAAATTACTATGATATAAAAAAAGTAGATAAATTTGAAAAGCTATATGGAGAAACGTATATAGGAAAAAATCCAACAAAACTAAAAAATAGTTATCATATATTAAAATTCAATTTTTCAGGAATAGACACAACAAATGAAGAAACAACCATAAATGGATTTAAAAGCAAAGTAGCATCATCTATAAAATTTTTCACAGAAAGATATGGAATAGATTTTTTTGTAAATAATGAAGATGAAGCAGAAAACATATTAGATAATTTAATAAAAGCATTTAATTTGCAAAAAAAAGGAGAAAAAATATATGTAATAATAGATGAATATGACCATTTTGCAAATGAATTATTAGGATTTAACACAAATCAATTTAAAAGTTTAGTATCAAAAAATGGAAAAGTAAGAAAGTGGTATGAGATATTAAAAGAAGGAACAGAAAGTGTAATAGACAGAATATTCATAACAGGAGTAGCCCCAATAACATTAGATAGCTTAACATCAGGATTTAATATAGGATTAGATATAACACAAGACAAAGACTTTAACGAAATGATGGGATTCACAAAAGAAGAATTATTAAAGATAATGGAAGAGGAAGAAATAACAAAAAAAGAGCAAGAAGAAATAATGCCAATAATGAAAGAAAACTATGATGGATATAGATTTTCAATAAAAGGAGAAGAAAAAATATATAATTCAAATATGTGTTTATATTTCTTAAACAGATACTTAAGATTTGAAGAAGTACCAACACAACTAATAGACATGAATATAGCAAGTGATTACAGCAAATTAGGAAAAATGTTAGACTTATGCAAAGGAGAAGAAAGAGAAAAAGTAATAGAAAAAACAGTATCAGGAGAAGGAATAGTAAGCGAAATAACACAAAAATTTAATCCAGCAATAGAATTCACAGAAACAGATTTGATATCAATGTTATATTACTTAGGATATTTAACAATAGCAGGAGAAGTATTCGAAAAACCAGAATTAAAAATACCAAACAGAGTAATGAAAGAAATATATTCAGAATATTTTATGCAAATATTAAACAAAACAACAGAATTACAAATAACACAAAGTGATTATAATGAAATATTGAGAGAAATAGCAATAGAAGGAAAAATAGAAAAAATAATAGAAATGCTAGAAAAATATTTAAAAAACTTATCAAACAGAGACTATATAAAATTTGACGAAAAATATGTAAAACTAATATTTTTCTGTATAGCAATGAACTTAAAGATATTTAGACTAAAATCAGAAATGGAAATACAAAGAAAATATCCAGACATACTACTAATACCAAAAGACCAAAGCAAAGGATATAAAGGAGTAATGATAGAATTCAAATACTTAAAAAAAGGAGAAGAAGAAAAGCTAAAAGAAAAACAAGAAGAAGCAAGAAGACAAATAGAAGAATATGGAGAAATGGAAGAAATAAAAGAATTAAAAAATATAGAAAAATACACAGTAGTAGCAGTAAATGACAAAATACATGTAGAAAATATAAAATAGAAAGAACATAATGGAAAGACTAAAAATAATGAACTAAAATAAACAATAATAAATAATAAAAAATAATGCAAGAAAAGTAAAAATAAAATAAAAATAGAAAATAGTTATAAAGAAAAAAATTTATAGCTATTTTTTTATACAATAGGAAAGTAACCCTTCCCTATTGTATAAAAAACGCTCCGCTCTAACAAATGCACACAAATTTTACTAAAGTAAAATTTGGCGCACGAACAATGACGCGGGCTTTGAAATGTTATAAACAGAGAAAATGTTAAAAAAGCCCGCTATTGTTCTAAATTCACAAAAAAGTCATATAAAATAAATCAAAAAGAAACAATTCTAATATATAATTTGCAAAAAAGAAAGAGTGATAATAAGTGCAAAATTCATTTTATAAAGATTCAATAGTCTTACTAGAAGGAGTAATAGCAGAAATAATGGCAAGATTAGATATAATAAGAAAATACAAAATAGTACATAATGACAGAAATCCAATAGAATACATAACAAGTAGAGTAAAAACAGAAGAAAGCACAAAAGAAAAATTAAAAAGAAAAAAGTTACAAGT
>CAMMMI010000090.1 GCA_946497905.1 uncultured Clostridium sp. | reverse complement strand
TAACCGATAGGTCGTTGGTTCGAGTCCAACACGAGGAGCCATAGACGATTTTCGTCGAACCACTTAAAAGTCTTGATATAAAAGAGTTTTAAGATTCGATAAAAATCATAAAGAGAGAGAAGATAGTTTGATTTAAAGAACTATCTTCTTTTTTGCTATTAAATAAACAAAAATTTCCTAAATTTATAAAAATATTTCATAGAGTTGTTTTCTATATCATGAAATTTTACTATTTTAATTTATATTTTTATATAAATTTATTTCCTCAAATAGTAAGAACTCGTGAAATGCTTGAAAAAAGGAGGTTTTTGTGGTATGATAGATATCGTTAAAAGAAAAATTAATATGACTGATGAATTACGTTCAAAGATAAAATGGGCTTGCACTTTTAATAATTGTGTACCAATGATAAAGAACGGTAGTTTAAAAATTATTGAGCATACTAATTTAGCTTATGTAGAACCACACAGAGTAATTATTAAAGAAAAATTATTTCTGTTCTTTAATAATCATGAATATTTCTACATAGGTAATCTACAAAATAAGTATCCAATATCTAAACTACAAGACATGGTAAACTAATATTTTAAGTGTATTTATTTTTTCTACTAACATTAAAACAACATAAAATATATTTAGAGTATTAGTTTAGCAAATACAAGATGCTTCTAATGCTCTTTTTTATATTTATATTGTTATTCAGGAGGTAATATAATAAATGGATTCAAAAAATCAAGAGAGTAAACCAAAGATTGCAGGTATATATATTCGTGTTAGTACAGAAGACCAAGCTAGAGAAGGCTTTTCTTTAGGAGAACAAGAAGAAAAGCTAAGACAACTATGTAACTTTAAAGAATATAAAATATTTAAAGTTTATCAAGATGCTGGAATAAGTGCAAAAGATATGGAACATAGACCTGGATTTCAAGAAATGATGGACGATATGAGAAAAGGAAAGATTAATTATATTGTTGCATATAAGCTAGATAGAGTAACTCGTTCAGTAAGAGATTTAGAGTTATTAATTGCAGAACTTGAAAAATATGATTGCTATTTAATATGTGAAAGAGATGATGTAAATACTTCAACAGCAAATGGAAGATTTTTTGTTAGAATGTTAACGGTTCTTTCTCAATTAGAGATAGAAGTTGTATCTGAAAGAACAAAATTTGGAATGAGTGGTGCAATTAAAGCAGGACATCTACCTGGAACTTGTCCACTTGGATATTATAGGGATTCAGATAAAGTTGTTAAACTTGATCCTAATACAAAAGATATAGTAAGAAGAATATTTAATATGTATTTAGAGGGCAAAAGCTATTATCAAATATCTTGTATATTAGATGAAGAAAAGGTTTTATATCCAGAACATAATAAATGGACAGAGGCAGCAGTTAGAACAATTATAAATAATAGAATATATGTAGGAGATTATGTTAGAAATAAAACTTCTAAAGATTCAAGTAAAGAAGAAGTATATCCAGATGTTGTAGCTCCTATTATAACAAGAGCAGAATGGGAAGAAATACAAATTCAAAAAGAAAAGAATATGCAATCATTTTCAAGAGATAGAGTCTATATATTCTTTCAAAAACTTATTTGTCCTAAATGTGGTAAGTTAATGCTTTGTAAAGGTGCTGGTGGTAAAAAGAAAAAATATATGTATTATAATTGTGCGGATTGTCATTTGTATTTTAGAGAAGATAAAATAGAGGAAGTATTATTAAACTTTATTCTTAGCTTAGTAGAATATGATGAAGTTGTTAAAAAATATTTCTATCCTATATTAGCAGAAAAAGAAGAAATTAACACAGAAAATATTGATAAAGAAATTGCAGAATTAGAGAAGCAGAGAAATAGAATTAAGAAAGCTTTTATGTCTGGAATAGTAGAAATGGAAGATTTTGCAGAAGACTATAAAAGTATTGAGGACAAGCTTAATAAGTTAGAGCAAGACAAAATGAAGAATATGGAAATAGATACAGAACACTTTTCTTTAATGAAGATTATGGCTGATAGAGATTTTGAAATTGAATCCAGATTAAATAGTGATAGTTTTGTAGAAGATTTAAAAGCAGAATGGAATGCAAAAACTAAAATTGAAAAGCAAGAATTTATTTCTAAATTTATTGAGTCAATGGTACTTGAAAAAGATGAAGAAAATGATGGCTTCAAAATTATAAAAATAAATTTTAGAAGTAGATACCTAGATGAACTTAAAAAATTAAATAAAGCTGATTGTATTGATTTAGCAAAACCAACAGATGATATGAAAGGTATATCTGTAATAAAAAGTACACCAAGAATTACAAAGAAAGAATTAAATGAATATGTTGAACATTTAAAAGAATATTATGATGTAAAATATTATGAAGATATTTATGATTGGACTCATTCCTATGTTCAAGATGATAGTATGATTACAATGCCAAGAGAAAAAGGAAATGAAAAATTAATTAGAACAGTATTTGTTGATAATAACAAAAATTTTCCTATAAAAGATGCAAAAGGTAAAGTGAGAGGAAAATTGGGCGCAGTATCATATCGTGAAAAAGGTGTTACAGATAAAAATGAATTAGATGATTATTTGGAAGAAGTATCTGATTTAGTTTTATATAAGCAAGAACAAACAGAAGATAAAGAAGAAATCTCCGAAGAATAGCTATAGCTGAGGAAGCATTTCGAAGAAATGCAACGAAGCAGGAATTTGTCTTATGTCAAAATTCCTAACCCCCTATGAGTTTTGACATGCTATCAAAACTCGGGGGCTCTGCGAGGCATCGAATTAGCGGAACATTTTATAAAAAAGCCACTTTATTTTGAACAAAAAAGTCACTTAAAAGTTCCTTTTATAGTTCAAAATAAAACTCAAAAAATGATTTTATTAGTTCCTAAAAAACATTTTTTAAGTTCCTTTTTTATAAAATAATGTATAAATAAAACTTGTATAAAGCATCACAATTTTTATTTATACATTGCTAATTCTAAGCATATTCAAAGAAGCTTTTTAGAGAAAATTCTACGAAGTATATATGTTGAAAGGAGCAATTTATGGTACAAGAACTTGCATATTCTATTCATTTAGGTAGTGATAAAAATAGGTCTAAAGTAGCAAAAAAAGTTGCAAAAGGAAATGGCTCAAGTACAACATCATTTAGTAATAATGCAATTCAAAATGCACAACAATTATCAAAAGTTAATAAGCATAACTTACGAGATTATGACCATAAAACAGATGATATTCAAGTTGTATATGGTACAAATGATTTATATAAAGATGTTCAAAATCTGTATCAAAAGGAATTTCTACAAGCACAATTAGAATATGATAATAAGCAAACAAGAGCGGACAGAAAAATAGGAGATTATTTTAATCATATATCAAAAGATAGTAAACATGATTTAGCTTGTGAATTAATAATTGAACTTGGAGATATGGATTTTTGGAATGATAAAACAATGGACTATAAAAAACAAATGACAGAAGTATATAAGGATCAAATTTATAAATTAATGGAAGTTGTTCCGGATTTTAAAGTGGCAAATGCAGTTGTACATTATGATGAAACATCTCCACATATGCATTTAGTTGGAATACCTGTAAAAGATGGATATAAGAATGGAATGAAGAAACAAGTTGCAAAATCAAAGATATTTACAAAAGAGTCTTTAAAGACTTTACAAGATAAAATGAGAGCATATTGTATTGAAAAGTTTAATGAAGTTTATGTGCAAAAGGCAACTCTAAAGAAAAAGCAAAAGGGTAGAAATAAAGATATTCATGTTAATGAAATGGATGGTTATAGAGAATTAAAAAGAGAGCAAGAGAAGAATGCAAAAAAACTTAAAGAAGCTAATAACAAAAGTGATAAGCTAAATTATAAGACAGAAGAAATAAATAATATATTAGACAATTTAAAACCATCAACATTTAATAAGAATAATAAGCAAATTTCAAATGAAGATGTTGAAAAAATTAAAAATTATGCTAAAGAAGTAGAAGACACTACTAGAAGTATCAAAGGTGTAAATAATCTAAATGTTATTATTGATAATATTGAACAGAATTATAAAGACTTAGTAAATGATAGAGATAGATTATATTATAGTAATAACGAGAAAGATACTATTATTGCTAATTTAAAAGAAGAAATTGAATTTAAAAATAAAAAAATTAATAAATTAGAGTTGGCATTAGATAAAGTAAAAACTGAATTAAGTAGATTTAAGGACTTTTGGAGAAGATTGATAAAAAGATTTCAAATAAAAATTATGGATGAAAAATTTGAGGATATTCCAGAAGAAAAAAGAAATTATACAATAGTTGCAGAAGATTTAGAAAGAAGCGGAATATTTGATGATAATGATGCAGAAATAGTAAAAAATCCAAGCAGAAAGATACTAACTAAAGATGAACTAGCAGAAATACAGGCGAAAAAAGGGAAAAATAAGAATGATTATAATTTGAATTAAGGAGGGAAAATGTTTAATAGAGAAGAATATATAATAAGTTTAATAAAAGATATGAATATAATAGATAAACTTAAATTAGGAATTGCATTTTTTTCAAGTTCATATATAACTACAAAGTTTAATAAGAAAGAACTGTTTGAAAAAATGGATAATAAACTAAAAAATATTGATAAAACCTACATTATGAGTTTTTCTGGAATATACAATAATACATTGGTTATGTTTGTGATGTCAAAAGTAATGGAATTTACAAAAGAAGAGCAAAATAGGATAGCTATATATTTGGCAAATAGCATTTAAATTAATTTAATAAAAAATGTAATGTATTTGCTAGAAACATAGAAATTTTTATAAAAATAGTGTATAATTCAAGTTGAAAGAAAAAATATGGAGTTATTAATTTTTATGCGGAGGAAAAAATGGAAGTAGTAAAACCTTTTGTAAAATGGGCTGGAGGAAAAGGCGGATTAATTTCACAGTTAAAAAACTTTTACCCATTTGATTTAGAGAATGGAGTTATAGAGAAATATGTAGAACCATTTATAGGCGGTGGCGCAGTTTTAATAGATATATTACAAAAATACGATGTAAAAGAAGCTTATGCATTTGATATAAATAAAGACTTAATAAATTGTTATAATGTAATAAAAAACAATGTAGAAGATTTAATTGAAGAATTAGATAAAAAAGAAAAAGAATTTTTAAAATTAGAAACAGACGATAGAACAGTTTATTTTTATGATATAAGAAGTAAATACAATTCTTATAAATTAGAAAAATTAATTGATGTAAAAAGAGCTTCTGAATTTATATTTTTGAATAGGACATGTTTTAATGGTTTATATAGAGTTAACAAAAGTGGAGAATTTAATGTGCCTTGTGGTAAATATAAAAATCCTACAATATGTGATTCTAAAAATTTAAGAAACTTGTCTAAACTAATTCAAAATGTAATATTTGAATATGGTGATTACAAAAAGAGCAGTGAATATGTTGATAATAAAACATTTGTATATTTTGATCCACCATATAGACCTTTATCTATTACATCTGGATTTACTTCATATACAAAAGAAGACTTTAATGATGAAAATCAAAAAGAGCTTGCTAAATATTACTGCGAATTAAATAATAAAAAAGCAAAATTAATGCTAAGTAATTCAAATCCTAAAAATACAAACAAAGAAGATACATTTTTTGAAGATATTTACAAAGGATTTAATATAAATGAAGTTTCAGCAAAGAGAATGATAAATGCAAACAGTAAAGGAAGAGGAGAAATTTCAGAATTACTTATAACAAATTATGAGGAGACAATAGAATGTACAGAGGAAAATTCTATTATGAAGATGGTAGCTTCAAATTAATTGATAGTGACACATTTAAAGCACTGAAAAAATTTGAAGCTAAAACTTTTGATATGATTTTTGCTGATCCACCATATTTTTTATCAAGTAATGGAATTACTTGTAGTGGTGGAAAAATGGTTAGTGTAAATAAAGGACAGTGGGATAAAAGTTTAAGTATATCTGAAAAACATAAATTTAATAGAACTTGGATTAAAGAGTGTTATAGAATATTAAAAGATAATGGAACAATATGGATTAGTGGAACTTTACACAATATCTATTCGATAGGAATGGCTCTTGAAGAAGAAGGATTTAAAATTATAAACAATATAACTTGGCAAAAGACTAATCC
>CAMMMI010000089.1 GCA_946497905.1 uncultured Clostridium sp. | reverse complement strand
TCTCAAGGTCCGTCCCCATTATCCCGAATTTTAGGGATTGAAGGAACGTCCCCTAGTCTCTTAGTTCTGCATTTAATTTTTCTTTTAATCCTTCTAATATTTTGCTGATTGCTTCATTAATCTCCTCATCTGTTAAAGTTTTTTCTGGATTTTCAAATATTAAAGAATATGTTATACTCTTTTTATTTTCCTCAATTCCCTTTCCTGTATAAACATCAAAGGCATTTACTTGTTTTAACAATTTATTTCCAGATTGTTTTATAACTTCTTCAAGTTCTTTTGATTTTATATTTTTGTCTACTAATACAGCAATATCTTTCTTTACACTAGGATATTTTGAAATCTCTTTATATTTCATTTTTGTATTTTTTAAATTTAATAATAAGTCTAAATCTATTTCAAATACATAAATGTCGTCTTTTGTCATTACTGGATGTACTTTTCCAATTATTCCAACTTGTTTATTATCAACATAAATGATTGCTGATTGTCCTGGATGTAGTTCGTTTGGCAATTTATCTTCATCTATTCTTAACTCATATTTTTCTGAATATCCTAAATAATCTAATGTTTCTTCTAATATTCCTTTTAATATATAGAAATCTACGTTTCTTTCGTTTCCTATACCAAGATAATATGAACCTGCCATTAGTACAGCTAGTTTATTGCTTTCACCATATTCTTCACCTTTTTTGTAAAATGCTTTTGCTATTTCGAATATAGAAACATCTTTATTACTTCTTGCTTTATTGCTTTCATATACTTTCATTAATGATGGAATAATACTATGTCTTAAGGTATTTCTATCTTCTGACATAGGATCTAATAAAGAAACTATTTCTGTATCATCTTTTGTGAATTGCTTTGCTTCTTTATCATTTACTAAAATGTATGTTAAGGTTTCATTTAAACCTAATCCAACTAATTTATTTTTTAGCTCTCTTGTAGTTTTGTCATAACTTCCTGCATTAGTTGTTGTTGGTAATTTACTTTTTATTTTGTTTGCCCCATAAATACGTATAATTTCTTCTACTAAATCTTCTTTAATGTTTACATCTATTCTTCGCGTAGGAATTGAAACTTCTAATACTTCATCATTTTCTTTTAATTCATATCCAAATCCAAGTCTTCTTAGTGCATTTAAAGTTTCTTCTTTAGGAATAACGTCTCCTGCTGCTTCTTCAATTTTTGCAAAGCTTATCTCTATTTTTTTATCCTTTAAGTCTGATACATCATGTTTTGCTATTCCTCCAACAACTTCCCCTTGTGCATATTTTTCTAACATATGGCATGCTCTTTTTAAAGCCATATATGTTCTATTAGGATCTAATCCTTTTTCAAATCTGTTACTTGCTTCACTTCTTAAAATTTTGTTAGATGTTTTTCTTATTTTTATAGGGTTAAAAATAGCAGCTTCTATTAATACATTTTTTGTATCATCTGTAATTTCTGTATCTAATCCTCCCATTGTTCCTGCCAATCCTATTGCTCTTTCACCATCAGAGATAACAATATCATCTTCTGAAAGTATCCTTTTTTTACCATCTAATGTTGTAAGTTCTTCTTTTTCTTTTGCCATTCTAACTTCTAATTGTCCTTTTAATGTATCTGCATCATAAAAATGTAATGGTTGACCTGTTTCTAACATGACATAATTACTTATATCTACAACATTATTTATAGGTCTTATTCCTGAAGCTATTAATCTATTTTTTATGAATAGAGGGCTTTCTTGTATTTTTATATTTTTTACTTTTTTTGTTAATAAAATCGGACAATTTTCTGTTCTCACAACAGCCTTAAAAGTATCATTAATATCTTCCTTGCTTTCTGTATAAGACAAATCCATTTGTTTTACTTTTTTATCATATATTGCACCAAGTTCATATGCCATGCCAAGTATGCTTAATAAATCTCCTCTATCTGCTGTTAATTCGAAGTCAATAATTTCATCATCCATTTGTAAATATTTTATTGGATCTTCTCCTATTGGTGCTTCTTCTGGTAATTCGTGAATTCCTATTTTATCTGCTTCTGCTAAAAATTTATGTTCTAATCCTAATTCTTCCATAGAACATAACATTCCATTTGACTCTTGACCTCTGATTTTTTGTTTTTTTATTGTTATCCCTGGTAATTTTGCTCCATTTAAGGCTACTATAACTTTTAAACCTTTTCGTACATTTGGAGCTCCGCAAACTATATTTAATATTTCTGTACCTATATCTACTTTACATAGATTTAAGTGGTCAGAATCTGGATGTTTTTCACATTGTTTTACTTCTCCTATTATTAAATTTGTTGCATTTATTAATTTATAAACATCATCATATTCATTTCCAGCATCTGTCATATCTTCAGCTATTTTATGAACATCTTCATCTATATCTACATAGTCTTTTACAAAATTCATACTTAACTTCATTTTGATATACCTTCCTTTCTCTCACTAAAAATTTCTAATAACATAAACATTTATAATCTAATTTTAAATAATTTTTAATTTCTATCACATTTGTCAAATTGATTTAAAAATCTAATATCATTTTGATAAAGCAATCTAATATCTGGGATATCATATTTAAACATTGCTAGTCTATCTAAGCCTACTCCTGTTGCAAATCCACTATATATTTCTGGGTCATATCCATTGGCTCTTAATACATTTGGATGTACCATTCCAGATCCTAATATTTCAATCCAGCCAGTTTGTTTGCATAAATTGCATCCTTTTCCTTTACATTTAAAACATGTAACATCTACTTCATAAGATGGCTCTGTAAATGGGAAATAACTTGGTCTTAAACGTATGTCTAAATTTTCTCCTAACATTTTTCTAACAAACATTTCTAGAGTTCCTTTTAAATCTGCTACTGAAATATTTTTATCTATTACTAAACTTTCTACTTGATTGAATTGATGTGAATGTGTTGCATCATCATCTCTTCTATATGTTTTTCCTGGACAAATAATTCTTATTGGAGTTTTTTCTTTATTATCTTCCATTGTTCTTGCTTGCATAGAAGATGTTTGAGTTCTTAACAAATATTCTGATGTAATGTAAAATGTATCTTGCATATCTCTTGCTGGATGTCCTTTTGGGATATTTAATCTTTCAAAACAAAATTCGTCTGTTTCTAATTCTGGTCCAGATACAACATTATATCCCATAGATACATATATATCTTCTACTTCTTCTGTGATTCTTGTTAAAGGATGTTTGCTTCCTCTTTTTACTTTTATACTTGGAAGTGTTATATCTATTTTTTCTTCTTTTAATTTTTTTGTTAATTCTTCTTTTGCAAGTGATTTTTCTTTTTCTTTAATTAGCTGTTCAATTTCTTTTTTTACTTGATTTATTAATCCTCCCATTACTGGTCTTTCTGACTTTGGTAGAGTACTAATCTCTCTTGATGCAACTGTTAATTCACTTTTTTTACCAGAATATTTTACTCTTATTTCCTCTAATTGTCTTAAGTCTGTAGCTTTTTCGACTTCACTTATAGCATTTTTTCTGATTTGTTCAATCTGTTCTTTCATTTTTTACCTCCTCATTTTTTGTTTTTATATAATAGGAAATATAATTTTAATTAATTTTATTTCCTATCAAAAAAAGCAATTGTCCTATAAATAATAGGACGATTGCTTGATAATCGTGGTACCACCTAATTTTATTAACTTCTTTTATATGAAATTAACCTCATTTTGCTATAACGGGCTTTCCCGCTTTTATCTACTTAAATTTTGTTCAATAAAAGACCTAAAAAGTGAAAATTCAATTTAATTGGTATAATATAGATTTGCAGCCAATGATCTATACTCTCTTTTATACTTGTTTATTAAATCTACTTTGCTTTTTCAAAGGTTTTATATATTTTTTATAACATATAATATGCTTTATTTTTTTATATGATTATAATTGATGCCAATGAAGTAGTTATCTACAACTTTTGGGCTTTCATAATAATCAATACAAAAATCAATCAATTTACATATATATTATCAGATTTTTTAATAAAAATCAAGAACTTTTATTAAAAAATCTTTGTAAAAGTCTGTTTTTTTTATATTGATTTATTTTAAATTCTATGTTATAGTAACTGACATAGGAAATGAACATAGTAGTAGATATGTGTTGCCACTGTACTAGATAACTTTGGTTATCAGAAAGTGAGGTGGTGTTTATGGGTTTTATACTTTTTTTAATATATGCCTTAATGGTATCATCAACAATAAACGTAGCCTTATTAACGATTTTATACATAAAATATGTAAATTCAACAATAAATAAGGAATAAAATAACAACACATTCCTCTATGCCAATATTGCGAATGTGTTGTTATAACTATATGTAGTGGTAACCGCATTCACTGCGGTTATTCATTTCCTATATTTATTATACACAGATAATTAAGAAAAGTCAAATAAAATCTTAAATAAAATATAATTCCCCAAAAGTTCAAAAAATTAACCGTTCATTTTTAGAACGGTTTTAAGTTTCTTGTGTTCATCAATTTTTTGTGGTCCTAGATTTAAGTCATATCAAGACTTTCAAAAAGTTCGACGAAAATTGTTCTTGGTGCCAACGAAGTAGTTATCTACAACTTTTTGACTCTCTTGACGATTGATATAAAAATCAATCAATTTATTAAAGTATATCATACTTTTAATAGATTGCAATAATTTTATAAATTTTTTAGAAAATAATATGGGACACAGCTTTTTATTACTGTACCCCATACTTGAAACGTTACTTTTTTTCGCCTTTGTCATACCCACAGGCAATGTTCAGTACTAATGCAACTGTTGCCACTATACATTCTACTCCGTAGAATACGCTGTCATTCTGTATAGCTAGCTTTAAACTACAACCTACTGCTGTTCCGAGTGCAAAACAGATAAGCAAATGAACTCCATAAGACCGTTTCATCATAATCAAATCCTCCTTTTAATTGTTCGGAGGTTTGCACCTCCGAAAGTTTACCTTTTCAAAGGTGCAACAAAATGTTACCAATATTATTATATATCATTTTACATAAAATTGCAAACTTTGAATGATTGCATAGTATAAAACCGATTGTTTTTGAAATTTATTCACATTTAACAACTTTTATACATAAATCAATTCACTAAAAACAATTTCTTCAGCTTGTGCTTTAAGAGAGTTCATAGTGCCTATCCAATAAAACATATCTGTATTTTTCATGTTTTCTGTTAAATCGCTTTTTGCTTTTAACTCATCAATTATTTGTTCTATTCTTGTTTGGGCTGTTTCTTGTATTTCTTTCAAATGTGTATTTAATGTTCCGTCCATAAGCATTATTGTATATTCAACCTTTTTATGCTCTTTTAGATAATTCAACCTCATTCTACCATATTTGTTTAAAGTAATTTTTGCTTGTTTAGGTGCTACAATATTTGGTATATAATAATCTCCCTCTAAATGATATTCAATGCCTGTTCTTTTATCAATTTTTGTTTTTGGTAATTCATTATTCATAGATGTTTTCCTCCTTTTAAAATCTAGTATCATTATTTTTCCTTTTATTCTTTGTTTGCTTGTTTTCATCTGGTATAGTTACTTTTCTATGAATATTATTAGCAATCTCATTATCGTTGCTATCAAATATGCCATTTTTGTATAAGTCATCACTAACAATTTTATAGTTTTCGTCTTTATCATAGCAAATTCGTTTGTGAAAGTGGTTCATAATGCTATGCCAGAAGTCTTTAAACTTGTGTAATTCTTGTTTTAGCTTTTCTTTTTCAGTTTGTATTTTACCAATAATTTTGTCTTTAGTAGACAATTCTTCTTTTAAATACCCTATTTCATCATCTTTTAGTTCTAACTGATATTTTATAGAACGATTTTCTTGCCTTATTTCAAAAGAACTATGCTCAAAATCTTTAATTGCCATATTTAAGTCATTAACACTTCTAATAGTTTCAGTAGTATCTTTTACATTATTTGTGTGATTTTTGATTATTTGGACATTCTCGCTTGAAATAACCATATTATTTTTGTTTAGTTTAGTAGGTTTTAAATTGTCTAGTATAGAGTTTATATCTTTAGTTGTATTGTCTAGTTTTTTAGTTTGATTATTTGCTTCAGCAAGTTTCTTTTCTTTCTGGTCAAGTTGCTTTTTTATTTGTCTGTAATTTCCCATATCTTTAACATCTATATCTTGATTTCTGCCTTTTTTCTTTTGTTTTAGTATTGAGGTCTTTTCATAATGCTTATTATATAATTTTATACAACAAACTCTCATTTCATCTTGTA
>CAMMMI010000088.1 GCA_946497905.1 uncultured Clostridium sp. | reverse complement strand
CTTTTAATTGTTTAGATTTATCTACTTCAATTTTATAATCATGTAGCATGAAATTGCTCCTTTTCTTTAAATTTGAAAAAGAAAAAAGAGCTAGAAAGATTTTTTTGCTAATCTTCCTAACTCTTACGTTTTCATGCTATCATTATATTATCGTATTTTTATATAGTCAATTCCCTTTTTGTTCCCTCTTTTCTATTTTTAATATAATTTTTGATGTTAGAATAGAAATATAGACACAAAATTTTACACTTTCTACAAAAGATGTTAAAATAAAAGATGAAAGAGAGGAAAGTGTCTATGAGTAAGCAATATAATAATTATACTGAGGAATTTAAGAAAACAGTAGTTGCCTTATATGAATCAGGTAAAAAAGTATCAGAAATAGTACGTGAATATGACCTAGAAAAAAAGTTAATATATAATTGGATAAAAAAATATGGAAAAGTAAAAACAGAATCAGGATTAATAACCAATAATGATGAATTATTGAAATTAAGGAAAGAAAATATGAGATTACAAGAGGAAAATGAAATATTAAAAAAAGCAATGGTCATATTTACAAAAAAATAGAAGATAAAATAAAATTTATAGATGAAATGAAAGATAAGCATAGTATACGAATCTTATGCAAATGTATGGGAATACATCATTCAGTATATTATTATCATAAAAATCATACAACAAATCAATATAAAGAAGAAAATATAAAATTAGATAAAGAAATAATGGAAATATATGCAGAATCAAAAAGAAGATACGGCTCACCAAAAATACAAAGAAAACTAGAAAATAAGGGAATAAAAGTGAGCCAAAAACGAGTAGCAAGAAGAATGAAAATACTAGGTATAAGAAGCATAGTGGTGAAAAAATTCAATTATGCAGGAAATAAAAAAGTAGATGACACAAATAAAATTAATTTATTAGAACAAAATTTTAAAGCAGAAGCTCCCAAGGAAAAATGGGTTGGAGATATAACATATATTTATACAAAAGAAATAGGTTGGACATATTTAGCAGCCGTTATGGATTTATACGATTTAAAAATAATAGGATATGCATATGGAAAACATATGACAGCAGAATTAGTAATACAAGCATTAAATAATGCTGTCTGCACAAGAGGAATAAAAGAAGGGCTAATATTTCATTCAGATTTAGGAAGTCAATATACATCAAATAGCTATGAAGAATTGCTAAAAACATTAAATATAAAGCATTCATATAGTAAAAAAGGATATCCATATGATAATGCAAGTATGGAAAGCTTCAATGCCATATTAAAAAAAGAAGAAGTAAATCAAAAAAGTTACGTAACATTTGAAGAAACAAAACTAGCAATATTTGAATTTATAGAAAGTTGGTATAATAACAAAAGAATACATAGTAGTTTAGGATATATAACGCCAAATGAAAAAGAAAGATTATACTACGAAAAAATAGCATAATCTTTATAAAAAAGTGTAAAAAAATGTGTCTAAATACTTGACCTAAATCCATTTTGTATCTAATTTAATAAGTACACTAAGTGAACTTTTATTTGAAAATCAAGTACACTTAGTGAACTAATTTAAAATTTTTTAGTAAAACTTAGTACACTCGGTGAACTTTTCCCAAAATAAGTAAATTTTTTTAAGTTTTTAGTTTACCATTTTTAATTTTAAACGAAGAATAGCGGGTTTGAGCCAGTTCACCGAGTGAATTTCTGCATCATATTTGCTTAAAATTTTTGTTTCTTTATTAACTCTTGAAGGCTTGCCTTTCAATGTGTATAGGCATTTTGTTAAGAATGCTTTCCTGCCCTCATTTCCAATGAGGTATTTTACTATTAAAATGCACTTATGTCTACTTAATTAAATATACTTATCCTTAAAACCTCTTAATTGAAAAACAATGTGCTTATAAAATCAAGTCAAGGTTGTGCGACAGCACATTCATTTTAACCTTGATTTGTTTTTATAAAGCACATTAAAATTTCGTAGAGGATTTAACTTCTTATAGATTCTAGGACTTTCATAAATGTTTCTCCATCTTCACAATATATTTTAGATTCATGACTTGTATCTCTTATATAATCCATTTTTAATAACTTTTTACATATCTTTTCTCCATGTATTGTACTAGCATCAGCCATTACTTTTTCTATTTCTATATTTTTTTCAACTAATAAATCAAATATATTTATACATCCCCTTAGAAGATTTTTTATTACTCTATAATTGTTCCTATATCTTTTGTCTATTGATATAGAAGATAAATATATGTAATATGATTTATTATCTTCATATTCTTCTATTTGGCTATATACTACATCTGCTTCATTCATTTTATCTTCATATATATCATAAAAAACATTCTTACTTAGCGGTAACAAATTTACACTAGCTATAACTTCATCATTTTCATTTCTTAATCCTATACAAGTTAATTTATTTTTCTTATACCAATTTAATACTTCCTCTGCTGGTGTTATATTTTCATTTGGAAAATAAGAATGTTCTATGTCTTCCATCTTTTTAAAGTCTTTTAAATCAAATTTATATTCTATTTTTAATTCTTCCATATATAATTCCTTATCTTCTATTTAGTTTATAATTTTTTGTTTTTAATATTTCTACTAATTGTTTAATATCTTTTATCTCTACTTCTGTAATAATTCCTCCTCGTGCCAAATCATCTAACCTATGAAAATCTGAACCAGATGTTAATATTTTATTTGTACTTTCTCCATATTCTAACGCTTTGTCATTTCTTGATACTTCATCTTGGCATCCATTAAATACTTCTATACCATCTATATATTCTAATGGTGCTAGTTGTATATCATCTCTAAAAGGATGTGCTTGTACTAATAAATATCCTTTTTTATTACAAAGTTTATATAGTTTTTCTAATGTATATTCATATATATTTTTATTTTCATATAGAAATTCTTTATCTATTCCATATACTAAATAATCACTATCAGTTATTTCTAAAGTAATCTCTACTCCTAACAATATATTCATATCTAGTTCATTTCCATATTTTTTTGCTATATTAAACCCTTTATATACATAATCTATTTTCTCTTTCCAAGATATATCTCCTAATCTATCCATTTTACTTTTACTGCAATGATCTGTTATTACAATTGTAGAATATCCTTGTTTTTTATATTCTTGTATCATTTCCTTCGCTGGTATTTGTAAACAAGAACTAGACTCTTTAGTATGCAAATGTAATTCTGTTAAATATTTATTCATCTGTTTTTTTCTCCTTAATTTCTCTCTTCATAATTAATTTATCAAATTTGAAACCTTGTCCTTGATATATTTTTATTGCCTCTGGATTATCACTTGAAAGTTTTATTTCAATAACATTGTTTTCTTTCGCAAATTTAATGCATTCTTTTATCAAATTAGTTTGTATTCCTCTTCTTCTATATTCCTTCAATGTAAATACATCACATATATAACCCTCAATTCCACTTTCAATACATTGAGGCATATATCTTATTACTTGTAGACCACAAGTGGCAACTATTTTATTTTCTATAATCTCTATAAAAAAGAATATATCTCTATTTAAGTGTTCTTCTAAATAGTTCTTTGTTACTGTATAAAATTCTTCATCTTTATTTGGATATAATTCCTTCCAATCATCTTTTTGTTGCATTACCCTTAATTTTGATATTTCTTCTATATCTTCATATTTTGCTATTCTAAACATAAATTTCTCCTAAATTAATATTGACTATGCTAAAATCTTACCATAAAACAATAAAAAAATAAAGCATATAACAAATAAATTATTACACACTTTACCTTTCAAGTTTTATCTCCAAACATTCATTTATTTTTATAATCAATTTATATTGCTCCGCACACCATGTCAACCTCTATCGTTACCTTAATTTTATGATTTTCTGTTCTTTTAATCTTATTTTTGCCTTTTCTATCAAAACTAATAAAATCTTCAAAAGCAGTAAATTCAACTATTTCATCGTATCTTTCAGACATAGCACCGAGCAACACTCCACGTGCCTGTCGCACGTTAAGGTGTCTAACAGTATTTATGTTAGACACCTATTCCAATTATAAAATATCATCATATTATCAATTACGAAAATTGCATAAAGAAGTAACGCTACGAAAGCTAAGTCATTTTATAAATTTTCTTCATTGACAATATATTACTGTATTCCTATAAAGTAAATTTGATACCCTTTAAATGTTATTATAGATGATTTTTCAATGTAATTTTTATTTCAATGTATTTGTTTTCATCTTTTCAATGTAATTTCAACGTAATTTTATCAACTTTTAATGTATTTTGATGAGTTTTTATAAAAATGTTCAAAAAAATTAAAGCCTAAAATATAGTATTTTAAAGCTTTTTAACTGTTTATCACTTTTTA
The DNA here is from genome assembly GCA_946497905.1 of uncultured Clostridium sp. Classification (GTDB taxonomy): domain Bacteria; phylum Bacillota; class Clostridia; order TANB77; family CAG-508; genus CAG-269. Next base: position 2,356 of record CAMMMI010000088.1, on the reverse strand, counting down.
TGAATTTTAATAATTTAATATAATTTGGAGCGGGTAGAGGGAATCGAACCCTCGCTATCAGGTCGGAAGCATGACATTCTACCACTAAATTATACCCGCGTTTTATTATATTTTTACTTTATATTGCTTATATTTATTACATACTTCATTATTTGTAATAAAATTCATTATGTCATTCAAAACTTATGTTTGTTTTTTGATTTTAAAATAAAATACAAGTTTACCTTGTATTTTGGTGGGCAGGGAAGGATTCGAACCTTCGTACTCAAATGAGAACAGATTTCTTACTACTATAGTTTTCACTACCATAATTTTATTATGTTTGTAGTCTGGACTTTCTCTTTATCTTCTAAAGAAGATATCAGGTATAAAGTCTCTACACTCGGATTTATTTCCTAGCTCGGGATTGCCATCAGCTTTCCTGTTAAGGTTTCCCCGAATTAGCCTGATGTTCATCATATAATCACTTATATGAGCTGCAAGTTTAGGTTTTGTAAACCAAAGACCACAGTCTGCCGCCTTTAGCCACTCGGCCACCTACCCATAAAAAAAGTTGGTGCTCCCTCAAGGATTCGAACCTTGGACCCACCGGTTATGAGCCGGTTGCTCTGACCAACTGAGCTAAGGGAGCGTACTTATCGCTAAGACAAGTATAAGTATAAACTATTTTTTTTTCGTTGTCAATAGTTTTTTTAATATTTTTTAAGAAATTACACCTGTTAGATTACGCCTCTTACAAATATAATTTACTTTTTCAATTAATCAAATTCATGCCTCTACCCAAACAGATACAGATCTAGACTTTACTTTAAACATACCATATCCATATTCATCTATAGTTATAAAGTCTTCACAATTACATAAAGCATCAATAAATTTCTCACCCGCAAATTTTTCTCCAACATACATCTTTTTTTCATTATCTGTAGAGTTTGATATCAATACTGCTAATCCTGATTTTAGATGTTCGTCATCCCCTTCTCTTGTCCAACCAATGCAATGAGGATTATCAAAATATTCATTTTGTTTACCATATGATTTTTCTTTTCTTAATTTTATTAATGTTTTTAATTCATCTAATGGTTCTATATTATCATGATTTATACCATAAAGATCTCCATAAAATATGCAAGGGTATCCTTCATCTCTTAACAAAATTAAACTATATGCTGCTGGTTTAAACCATCTTTCTACAAAACTTTGTAAACTCTGTCCTGGCTGTGTATCGTGATTATCCACAAATGTAACTGCCTTACTTGAATTTTCTTTTACCAATGTTTTATCTAAAATTTTTGTTAAATCATAATTTAAATCTATTGAAGCATTATATAAATTATAATGTAATGGTACATCAAATAATGATACTTCACCTTCTGTTTCTGTTATATATCTATGGAGTTTGCTTATGTCACCACTCCAATATTCTCCTACTGTAAATAACTCATCCTCTGCTGTTTTTCTTAATTCTTTTATCCAATTCTTATAAAAATTGGCATTTATATGTTTTACTGCATCAAGTCTAAATCCATCTACTTTTGTCATATCTAAATACCATTTTCCCCAGTTTATACACTCTTCTACTACTTCTTCATTTGAAAAATCCAAATCAGCTCCCATTAAATAATCAAAATTTCCAAATTCTTCATCTACTGCATTACTCCAATTTTTATCCTTAAATTTAAAAAGTGCTTTTTCATTTTTGTTATTGTCATAATCAATTCCATCAAAATGTGTCCAATTCCATTCAAAGTCTGAATATTTTTTCTTTCTTCCTGGGAAGGTAAATTTTGTTGCTACTTTTACTGTTTCTTCTTCTGATATGGTTTGATTATGATTTCCCCAATCTACTTTTGACGCAGGAATTGTTTGTAACATATCTGCTCCCATTTTATGATTTAAAACTATATCTGCATAAGTTTCTATTCCATTTTGTTTTAGAACTTGTACACAATTTATATATTCATCTTTTGAACCATACTTTGTTTTTACTGTTCCTTTTTGATCAAATTCCCCTAAGTCATATAAATCATAAACCCCATATCCTACTTCGTCCTTTCCTCCTATTCCTTTATATGCTGGTGGAAGCCATAAGGCTGTTATTCCTAAATTTGCTAATTTTTCTGCATTTTCTGAAATGTTATTCCATAAATTTTGATTACTTTCCATATACCATTCAAAATATTGCATTATTATTCCATTTATTTTTTTCAATTTTATCACTCCAATTTTTCTCATAAATTTTCATTATATAGGTTTTAGAACAATAGCGGGCTTTTTTTAACATTCTCTCTGTTTATGACATTCAAAAGCCCGCGTCATTGTTCGTGCGCCAAATTTTACTTTAGTAAAATTTGTG
>CAMMMI010000087.1 GCA_946497905.1 uncultured Clostridium sp. | reverse complement strand
TGTGCTTTCCTAAAGGTAAAAGAGCAAAATTTTGATAAACTTTTCTTAAACTGTATTAAGTTTCTTATGAGAAATAAAAAATATGTTTATGAGAGGTGTTGCAAATGGTAGTAATGATAATATTTTTAGTGCTAAGTATTTTTGCCATTTTACTTACCTTCTTGTATTTAAAGAAAAGCAAAAATAAAGTAAAACAAGTAAACAAAACTACTGATAAAAATATTCAAAAGGATAATGGCAAGAAAAAGACAAAACAGCTAAAAGATATTCTAGGTTTAAAGATAGACAACTCAATGATAAATATGGGAAATAGATATTCATGTATTTTAAGAATCGGAAGTATTGACTACAATATGATGTCTGAAAGTGAACAAGAAACTATAGAAAATGTACTAATGCAAACAGCTTTGACATTTGACGGTTTTGTTCAATTTCTAACAACTACAGAAAATATTGATACAAATGAGATTATAAATGATATTAAGAAAACAAGATCAACTAATATGCAAATAAGAAACTGTAAGGAAAATTTGATAAATTTTCTAACAAATATGATGGAAAATATGGATACAGCAATTAACAAAAACTATATTATTTTATCATATGACGGTTTATATGAAGATGCAATAAAAGAACTAAATAGGAGAATAGCAAATTTAAAAACGAGTCTTTCAAGAGCAAAAATACAATGTGAATTACTAAGCGATGAAGATATCTACAATTTACTCTATAAGGAACTAAATAAGAACTCAAATATAATAAAAATGGACTTTAGAAAGGAGGAATTGTATGTTGATAAAAAAGAAAAAAGCAAAAGAAGAAAATAACATTTTTGAAAATATTTCTGCTATTGAAGATAGAATATTGCCAGATGTATTAGAAGAAAAAGCTGATTATCTATATCTAGGTTATAACAAATATTCAAGGACTTTTGTTATAACAATTTATCCAGAGCAAACTTGGCTACGGTTGGTTAGAGGAACTTGTGTATTTAGGAGATGTAACAATATCACTAAAGATAGAAACATCTTCAAACGCAAGTGTTATAAACCAACTGACCAAAAAGTTAGTACAGTCGCAAGCAGAATATGCCAACTATATGAGGCAAGGAAATATCGCACATACACCTGTACTGGAAAAAGAAATTGCAGATTTAGAAGGTTTAAGAACTTTAATACAAACAAATCAAGATAAACTATTTTTCGTAACAGTTTTTATTTCGCTTACTTGTGAGAGTTTGGAAAAATTAAATGAGAAATCAAAAATATTAGAAGCAGAAATGAATAAGAAAACTGCTATGGTAAGAACTCTAATATTTAAACAGATAGACGGACTAAAGCAAATGTTACCAACTGGAGAAATTGCACTAGCAGGTTTTGAAAGAAATATGGTATCTGGCGGTGTTGCGACATTGATGCCAATTACAAATCCTAATGTATCACATAGTAAAGGCACATTTTTAGGAAGAAATTATTATACAAATGCACCGATCTACTTAAATACATTTATTGGACCACCAGCATTACCTAATCCCCACATATTTATATGTCGGTACAAGTCGGTGCTGGGAAAAGTGTTTCACTAAAGCTAATGGCAGAAAGAAATATAGTTACCTATGGCTGTTCTGCATTTTTTATAGATGTTGAAGGCGAATATGCTAAATTAGTACAAAAATTAGGTGGAAAAACTATTAAAATAAGGCAAGGTGAATCTACAGGAATTAACCCATTCGAATTAGAGAAGGACTACAAAGGAAATAGAGAGTTTTTAAACATAATGGACAAGGTTGCAGACATAAGGGCATTACTTTCAACAATAGCTAGAAATTATATGGGTAGAACTTTAAATGGAACAGAGATAACAGAAATTGAAATTGTGGTAAATCAGCTATATGCAGAGCGTGGCATCAATGATGATATTAACTCAATTTATGAAAGAAACAAAGGAAAATTAAATAATGGCAAATATGTTGTAGGAAAAGTAAAAAAGAAAATGCCGACACTATCTGATTTTCAAAAGAAATTAGATGAAAGAGGAAAATGTAAGGAATTAGCAGAAATACTAATTCCTTTTCTTAAGGGCAATTCGCTTGGAATATTCGACTGTGAGAGTACAATATTCTCAAATGAGGACATTATAAGTTTTGATATGAGTGAGATAAAAGACGAATTTACTAAACTTTATTCTTCTTTTGTAATACTTACATGGGTCTGGCAAAAGTTCATATTAAAGAACAGAGAAAAAAAGAAACTAATTATATGTGATGAGGCTTGGCTATTTTTAAAATATAAAGAATCTGCTGACTTCTTGGCTACTGTTGCTCGTAGAGGTAGAAAGTATAACACACCACTTCTAATTGGTAGTCAATTTATTGATGAATTTATAAATTGTGAAGAACGGTAGAACAATTATCAATATTTGCTCTACTAAATTCTTATTTAGGCAAAGTACAGGAAATGTGGAGAATATTAGAAAATTCTTCAGTTTATCTGAAGGTGCAAAAGAAATTTTGACAATGGCAAGTCCTGGAGAATGTATCTTTTCTCTCAATAATAGTGTAACGGCAATGAAGTTTGAAATAGCAGATTATGAAAAGGATTTTGTTTTCACATAATATGAATATAAAAAACAATTTAAAGGGGGGATGCCTATAAGCTAAATTAAATATAGTGTGCTATCGTTTGCCCTATCTTAAAAGATAGGAGAAATTAAGTGAATAAGATTTTAAAAAGTTTTATAGTTGTTATAACTATACTTTTTTTGCTTGTTTCAATATGTCCTACATCGCTTGCAGAAACTGACTTCGCTGAGCAGATAGACAGCGAGGAACGGAAGCATGTTCGAGAAAATAATAGCACGGAATGCTTGGTGGAATTGCACAAGCAATTTTTGACCTCTGTACATCAGAGACGATGGGTATCGGCTTTAAAGACTATGACGAGTTAATCTTCAATAAAGGAGTTGATGCCAATTCTGTTGCACCATTTACGGATGAACTGTGGTCAAAAACAATGACCTGGTACAAAATATTTGCAAGTGTTGCAGGTATTTTAATACTCATTGCAGTCATAATGCTATCATACAAGATGATGATGGCAGGCAATAGTACAGCCAAAAAAACAGAAGCAAAAGACAATTTGATGAGACTATTGCTGCGGTGGCTTAGCAATAGCTCTAGCACCACTTTTTGTTAAGTTTTTACTGTTTGTAAATAATTCATTAGTAAGCTTGTTAGTGGTAAATGCCAATTCTTCTTTAGACGGTTTACTTGGTGAAAGCATGATGACATCTATTCGTACACGGAAATGCAATAACAACAGCTATTGTAATTGCTATGTTCATATACCTATTTATTAAATTAAATATACAATTTATTGTAAGACAATTTGTGCTAATCATATTTACGGTATTTACACCAGTCGCATTAAGTATATGGATAGTAAATAGGAATGCAACAGCAATAAGTATCTGGGCAGGACAGATAATAACAAATGTATTTATGCAGTTTATCTATTGCTTTTTATTTTTAATGTACCTAACTTTTCTACCTTCTGGTGGTGGTTGGGCTGTTTCGTTAATTTGGGCAATGATGATATTACCTTTAGCAAGTACAATACAAAATTCATTACAGGATCTAACAAGTAGAATCTGTGGAATTGATACTAATGCACAAGCAACACAAGCATTTGCAATGGGTGGAGTTGCTGGAGGTGCTATAGGTTATGGAATAAGTGCAATAAAAGAACAATTTAAAACTCCTGGAAAAGATAGTAATTCGCCAAACACAACAGCTTCTAATATGCAAGGCCAGAATAATAATGGGCCACAAAGTTTCGTAAGTAGGGTAAAAAATTTTGTAAATCCTCAAATGAATTTATCTGCTGAAAAAGATTACAACGGTAATGTAAATCCTATAAGAGATGTAATACCTAATGCAAAAACACAAGGAGATACGAATACTAAGCAAGAAAAAATGAATACTGGTACAGGTAAAGGTAGTAAGGTAGCCTCTGTACTAAAAGCAGGTGCTAAAGGAACTGCAAAGGCAACTGGTGCTTATCTTTCTGTAGGAAGAAGAATGGTTGAAGGAGATGCAAATGTAAATTTTAGAAATAAAGGAAATGAGCCTAAAAAGCAAATGCAACATACTGAGTATATTAACAATATAAGAGAAAGCCAGCCTAAAGAGAGGTTAGGTGAGGAAAATGAGCATAAAGGATAAAGCAAAAAAAGAAATAAAAAAGAAAATAAAAAAAGTAATAATGATGGTACTTAAACCATTGATTCCATATATTGCATTAGTTTTAATTGTACTGCTATTAGTATCATGGTTATTAGACAGTTTATTTGCTAGTTCTGCACAAGCAGATGACAGCGAATTATCTTCAGCAGAGTTAGATATCAAAACTATGTGTATTGAAAAAGCTGAATACTTAAATACTTGTGATAATTATGTGGATAAAGAAAAGAAAAATGAGCTTTTAGATGTAAATAATCTAGAAAACAATAAAATGATAGAATGGTCTCATTTATCTACACTTATGACATTAGAAAATTTAAACAATGAAAAAGAAATTAACCAAAATTTATTGGACGAAATAGGAGAAAATTTTAAGTCCACTTTTAAATATGAAAAAGATACTATTAAAACGGAAGAAAAGCAAACTAAAGGTGATAAAGTAACTTGGAAAGAAAACAAAGATAAAGCACAAACTCAATATATTTTGGTTGAAAGCGATACAATTATTGGTCATTATACATATGAGTATGAGACAGTTACTGCTATTTCTGATGACGGTAACACTAGAATTACAAAGAAAAAGTATAAAACAGAAACATTACAAGGGGAACAATATGAAAGGTTAAAAGATTATCTAAAAACAAGTATGAATTTAAACAATGAAGATATTGATATGTGCGTAGATCTGGTTATCAATTCATCAAGTGGTTACTATGATGATACGATTAACAATGCTTATACTATTTTAATTGGCAATGATATGTTTACTTGGCCAATTCCTGGCTACACAAATGTTACTTCTGAATATGGTTACAGAGTTCACCCAATAAGCCGGAGAATATAAATTACATAGCGGTACAGATGTTGGTGCACCGGTACGGAAGTAATTTTGTGGCAATGGCTGATGGAATAGTTACTAAAGCTTGTTATAATCGGTGGATACGGAAACTGCGTAATAATAGACCACCGGAAATGGTGTTACTACTTTATATGCACATGGGACAAACATTTTAGTAAAAGCCAATGATAGAGTAACCAAAGGACAGCCAGTACTTACAGTTCGGAAGTACTGGAAATTCTACAGGACCGCACGCACATTTTGAGGTTATGATAAATGGAGAAACGGTGGATCCAATGCAATATTTTGAGAGGAGTGATTAAATTTGATATTAATTTTTACGGATAATGAGCAATTAAATAAAGACATAAGCAGAAAAATAAAAGATAGCAGAATTGTATATTATGCTGACTATATTTTAGAAGAAAAAGAAGCTGATACCCTAATAGTATCAGTACAAAATAATAAGTACAATTTCAAAGATTTTATGTTTAAGGTAAGAGATAAAAATATAAGAGTGATTTTACTATTAGAAAATGCAGAGCAAAAAGAGCTAAGAGACGCATTATTACTAGGAATTTATGACATTATATTCGACCCATTTACACTAGAAGATATATGCAAAAAAATAGATACACCTTCTGCATTCTCTGATATTGCTAAATATATTAAAGACATAATGGAACTAGAAAATATCTAGTTTTTTTATTTTGTTAGAAAGGAGGATTTTAAGTTGAAAGAAAGCACAAAAAAAGTCTTAAAGATAGTAATCATCAGCTGTAGTATTCTAATCATACTAGGCTTATCTGTTTTTGGAATATTTAAGTACATTGAATATAAGAAGATACAAGATAATATCAATTCTGTATATGACATTTATAACGATAGTAACAGAAATGAAATAATAACAGATTTTAATAATACAGTTGGAACTCCTGTAGAATCTGAAACAGATGAAGATAAATACTTAAATGCAATAGGTACTTTAGAAATACCATCCATAAACTTTAAAGACATTGTTGTGGAAGGAACAGATCAAGCAGCTCTAGCACAAGGAATTGGACTTTTTGAACATAGTAATATTTTAGAGGGCAATGTTTGCTTAGCTGGACACAATACATATAGATTTTTAGCAAATTTAAAAAATGTGCAAGAGGGAGATATTATTAAATATTCTTCTGCGTTAGGAAATAAAGAATACAAGATAACAACAATAAAACAGATACAAGAAACGGACTGGTCTATGTTAGAGGATACAGAAGATAACAGAATTACTATAATAACCTGCGTTAGAAATAGACCAGAATTAAGACTTTGCGTACAAGCAATAGAAAATATTTAAAAATTTTTTTCTGTTGAGCATTCCCTTTTTATAAAAATGATGTTATTCTTAAAATAAAGAGGTGATGTTCAAATGAATAAGAAAAAAATTTTAATAGCAGTTATTGTACTATTAGTAGTTATAATTACTTGCTGTTTAATAAAAATTGTTTTTAATAATTCTCATATAGAAACAGCATCAATAAATACATTAGCAGATAATGATAATGGCAGAAATATTAATACTATTGCAAATGTAATGGAAATGACAACAAATGAGACTATTGAAAATAAAACAAATGATGTAGAAAATGAAACAATAGAAGAAAACAATACAGATACAAAAGAATCAAATACTACAGAAAAAACTGACAATAAAACTACTACAAGTCAAAAAGATTCGAGCAGTAGTACTAATAAAACTAATAGCAAAAACAATGATAATAATGTAAATACAAGTGTAAGCAATAAGAATAATAGTAGTTCAAGCACGAAAGAAGAACAAAAAAAGGAAGAAAGCAAACCAACTAATACAGAAAA
>CAMMMI010000086.1 GCA_946497905.1 uncultured Clostridium sp. | reverse complement strand
ATTTGCAACATCTGATTTAAATGATTTATATAGAAGAGTTATAAACAGAAATAATAGATTAAAAAGATTATTAGAATTAGGAGCACCAGAAATAATTGTAAGAAATGAAAAAAGGATGTTACAAGAATCTGTAGATGCACTAATAGATAATGGAAGAAGAGGAAGACCAGTTACAGGAGCTGGAAACAGACCTTTAAAATCATTATCAGATTTATTAAAAGGAAAACAAGGTAGATTTAGACAAAACTTATTAGGAAAACGTGTTGACTATTCAGGTCGTTCTGTTATAGTAGTAGGTCCAGAATTAAAAATATATCAATGTGGACTTCCAAAAGAAATGGCTGTAGAATTATTTAAGCCATTTGTTATGAGAGAACTAGTAGGAAGAGGAATAGCTCAAAATATAAAAAATGCAAAAAGAATGGTTGAAAGACTTAGACCAGAAGTATGGGAAATATTAGAAGAAGTTATAAAAGACCATCCAGTAATGTTAAACCGTGCACCTACATTGCATAGACTTGGTATTCAAGCATTTGAACCAGTTTTAGTAGAAGGTAGAGCAATAAAACTTCACCCATTAGTTTGTGAAGCATTTAATGCAGACTTTGACGGAGACCAAATGGCTGTGCATTTACCATTATCACCAGAAGCACAAGCAGAATCAAGATATTTAATGCTTGCAACAAATAACCTTTTAAAACCACAAGATGGAAGACCAGTTGCAGTACCAAGACTTGATATGATTTTAGGTTCATATTATCTAACAATGGTGTTAGATGGAGAAAAAGGAGAAGGAAATTATTTTAGAGATCCTGAAGAAGCAATAATGGCATATGAAAATCATGAAGTAGGGATACATGCAAAAATCTTTGTAAGAATCGAAAGAGAAATAGATGGAGAAATAAAAACAAAGAAAATAGAAACAAGTGTTGGAAGAATAATATTCAATCAAGGAATACCACAAGATTTAGGATTTATAGACAGAGAAGAAGATCCATTCCAATATGAAATAGACTTCCCAGTTATGAAAAAATCAATGGGAACAATAATAGAAAGAGTTATAAGAACACATGGTCTTACAGAATCAGCAGAAGTAATAGATTATATAAAAGCACTAGGATTTAAATATTCTACTTTAGCAGGTGTAACATTCTCTATGGATGATGTAAAAGTACCAGAAGCTAAAAAAGAACTATTAAAAGAAGCTGACGAAAAAGTTGAGAATATTAGAAAACAATATGCTAGAGGATTAATAACAGATGATGAAAGATATAATGCAGTTATCAATGTTTGGGAAGAAACAACACAAAAAGTAAGTAATAAAATGGAAGAAAATTTCGAAGATTTAAACCCAATATACATGATGGTAAAATCAGGAGCAAGAGGAAATATGAGCCAATTAAGACAAATAGCAGGTATGCGTGGACTTATGGCTAGTACAACAGGTAAAGCTGTAGAAATACCAATTAAATCATCATTTGCAGAAGGATTAGATGCATTAGAATACTTTATTTCAGCACACGGAGCACGTAAAGGACTTTCAGATACAGCCTTAAGAACAGCTGACTCTGGATATTTAACAAGAAGATTAGTAGATGTTTCACAAGATATAATAGTTAGAGAACATGATTGTGAAACAGATGAAGGAATAATAGTATATGATATAAAAGATGGAAATCAAATAATAGAAAAAATGCAAGAAAGACTACTTGGAAGATATCCTGTAGAAGATGTTGTAAATCCACAAACTAAAGAATTAATAGTAGACAAAAATACAATGATAACAGAAAATATTGCAGACCAAATAGTAGAAGCAGGAATAGAAAAACTAAAAGTACGTTCAGTATTAGGATGTCATTCAAAACGCGGTGTATGTCAAAAATGTTATGGTATGGGATTAGCAAGAAGAGATTTAGTATCAATAGGAGAAGCAGTAGGAATAATAGCAGCACAATCAATTGGTGAACCTGGTACACAGCTTACAATGAGAACAATTCACTCAGGTGGTGTAGCAGGGGTTGCTGATATTACACAAGGTCTTCCTAGAGTTGAGGAATTATTTGAAGCTAGAAAACCAAAAGGTGTAGCAATTATTACAGAAATAGCAGGAAAAGTAAAAATAAAAGAAACTAAGAAGAAAAAAGAAGTTATTGTTACAAGTAATGATGATGCAAAAACATATACAATACCATTTGGTTCAAAAATGAAAGTAAGAGATGGAGATCTAGTAGAAGCGGGAGATCCATTAATAGAAGGATCAATAAATCCAAGTGAAATACTTGCTATAAAAGGCTCAGAAGGTGTATATGAATACTTAATTTCTGAAGTACAAAAAGTATATAGGAATCAAGGTGTTGATATAAATGATAAACATATTGAGGTAATAGGAAGACAAATGCTTAAAAAGGTAAGAGTAGAAGATAATGGCGATACAGATATGTTCCCAGGAACATTAATTGATATGTATGAATTCCAAGATAAGAATAATGAAGTAATTGCAGAAGGAAAACGACCAGCAACAGGAAAAAGAGTATTACTAGGAATAACAAAAGCATCTCTTGCAACAGATAGTTTCTTATCAGCAGCATCATTCCAAGAAACTACAAGAGTTTTAACAGAAGCGGCTGTAAAAGGAAAAATAGATGATTTAGTAGGATTAAAAGAAAATGTTATAATTGGTAAGTTAATACCTGCTGGAACAGGAATGCAAAAATATCAAAATATTCATATAAGTACAGAAGAAAGAGAAGAAATATCTGATAATGAAGAAACACAAGAAAAAATTTCTTAATGGTATCTCTTTTAAATAGATTATATAAGGAGAAAAAGGTTGAAAAAGAATTTAAAATTTAATTCTTTTTCAACCAGATTTAGCCATAGGAAGGAATGAGATTAAATTGGAAAAAGAAAATAAGATAAATAAAAAAGTTATAATAATTGCTATAGTTGCTATTTTATTAATCTGTACAATAGTTATTTGTGTTATGCTAATTCCTAAAAATAATGATATAAATTCTAATAAAAATATTTTAATTGAAGAAGAAATGATTAATAATGTAGAAAAAGGTCAAGAAAGACACGAAACAATACAAAAAGACAATTTAGAAAATGCAGAACTAATAAATGGAGAAAAACATAATACATCAGAAAAACTGCTAGAAGAAAGAACATGGAATAACTTGTTAATAAAAGACATTAAACTATATTCTGAAAATGGAAATACAGTTTTTCAAGCTAATGTAGTTAATCAAACAGATAAAGACATAGAAGATCAAGTTATAGAAGTTATGTTTAAGAATAGTGATGGTACAATTTATGGAAGAACTAAAGGATATATAGGTGATATCCAACCTGGAAATACTAAGCAATTATATATAACAACTTCAAATGATTTTGTTAATGCATATGATTTTGAAATAAAACCATCTGAATAAGATATAAAAAATGAAAAGAACAAAAAATGGAATGTGCAATTCCATTTTTTGTTCTTTTTATTTTTTAATTTTATTTACGGCTACAACCATTCTAAAATTTTTTTGAAAATTAAAAAAGATTGTTACGTAATGAAAATGTAAAGAATATTTAATATATTAACAAAAAACGACAAAATATATTATCCGTAGGAACAAAAAGCTGGCAAAAATCGGCAATGCAAAACATATATTGAATTTATCTGGTAATGAGTTTACAATAATATAGATATATAATAAAAAAAAGGAGAGTTCTTGATGGATAAAGAGAGAAAAAATTCAATCAAAAAGAGTGAAAAAGGATCAATCACATTATTTGTTTTAGTTATTATGCTATTTTTCATTATATTTGCAGTTGGAATTTATTCGTTTAATAGCAATAAAATTAGCACACAAGCTAATGATATAGCTAAAATACAGGAAGAATACAAATCTAATGAAAATCTTGATGAAATTTATGATGAAGTTATAGATGGATTGGATCAAATGATAGAAATAGTTTTAACTTTTAAAGGAACAGATACAATCTATGATACTGAAACATGGACAAATAAAGTAATAACAGCAGATGTATTAATACCAGATGGATCTGATTTAGATGAATATACAGTTAAAGTTGGAGATAAAACATATGATTATACTGATATAGCAGATACAGGTATTGATATTTATGAAAATTGTAAAATTACTGTATATAGAAATAAAATAGCAAAAAAATCTGTTAATATTACAAGAATAGATAGAGTAAATCCAAATGTTTCATTCTATCCAAATAGAGAACAAAATATTTTAGCAACAAAAGGAGAAACTGTAAGTATAAATACAATGCTTACAGTAAATGATAATGCATCAGGGATAGTTAGTGTTGAATATGGATGGACTACTACTCCTAATGGAATACCTACAGAACTTACAAAAGTTGACAAAGAACTTAGTGGAGAAATTGTAAAGGGTGAAGTTGGAGAAGGATCATATTATCTATATGTAAAAGCAACAGATTTAGCTGGAAATGAAACTATTACTTATAGTGAAAAAATCCAAGTAATTTATGATAATGAAAAACCAACTATAGTAGTAACAGCCGAAAAAGAAGACAAAACAGAATATCCATCAGGAGAATGGACTAATCAAACAGTAACAATTCATGTAGAAGGAAAAGATAATGATAGAATAGATCATTATGAGGTATATAAAGATGGAGAATGGCAAGAAATAAAACCTAATCCAGATGGAACAATTGATATTGTTTGTGATAAAGATACAAGTGAAGATATTATAATAATTGCTGTAGATCCATCAGGAAATAAATCTGATGAAGAAAAAATTACAGTAAATGTAGATAAACAATCACCAGTTATAACATTAGAAAAAGAAACAGAAGATATTACAAAAGAACAAGATATTACTATAACAATAAATGAAGAAGGTAGTGGATTACCAGATGATACAAAATATGAATGGCAATTAGGAACAAGTGAAACTGAAGTGCCAGATGGTAAATGGAATACTTATGTATCAGGAGAAAAACAAACAATTGGAACTGATTTAACAGGAACATATTATGTATGGGTAAAAGAAATAAAAGATAATGCAGGTAATGAGAGTGAAGAACAAGGAACAAAAGTAGAAGATTATCATGTATTTGGACCATTCAAATTTGCAAATGAAGAACCTACAGTAACATTTACACCAGATGGAAATAATACTTATTCAAAGACACAACAAACAAAAGTTGATATTGAAACATATGGAGAAACTCAAGTAGCTACAGCAAAATATCAATGGACACAAAGTAACACACAACCTACAAAAGAGAGTTTTGAAAATGCACAAGACTTTACAAGCGGACAGGATGTAATGATAGACCAAGTGACAGGAGATAATTGGTATTTATGGGTATATGTTGTGGATACTGCTGGAAATGAAACAATAGACGGAACAAATCCATTCTATTTAGATAATACAGAAGCTGACAAAACAGCACCTTCAGTAGAATCAACAAGCACAACTATTACAGTAACTTTTGAGCAAAGAGATGCTCATAGTGGAATAGATACACAAACTATCCAATATGCAATTCGTAAAAAAGGTGATACAGAGTGGAGCGAATGGGTTTCTGATGGTATAACACATAAATTTACAGGATTAGAAACAGATACAATTTATGAAATAAAAACAAGAACAAAAGATAAAGCAGGTAATGGATATACAGAATCTGAAATTACAGAAAAAGAAGTAAAAGCTTTAGAAATGCCACTAATTGATCATAATCCAAAAACATGGACAAATGGTAATGTAACAGTAACAATAACATATGCAGAATTACCAAATACAACAAAACAATATAGTTTGGATAATGGTAAAACTTGGATAGATGTTAAAGCATCAGATTATATAGAATCAACAGGAGAATATGCTAAAATATCATTTGTAGTAGAAGAAAATAATACAACTGTAATAGCAAGAATAATCGACACAGAAGGACAAAGTTCACAAGAAGCAACAGATAATATTGATAATATAGATAAAGAAAAACCAATTGTATCTATAGAACCAAATGGTGGAACTTATACATTAGAGCCAGGACAAACAACAATACAAGAAGATATTACATTAGATGCATATGATATAGGTTCAGGAAATAATAAATCAGATCTAGATGTATTAGAATATGCATGGAGTAATAGTGATACAGAAGAACCACAAGAATGGAAAACATTTGTAAATGGAGTTGCAAATACTGAAAACTTAGCAGGAGGAACACACTATTTATGGACAAGAGTAATTGATCATGCTACTAATAGAGCAGATGATGTAAAAGTTTCAGACCCATATGTTGTTAATTATAAAATAGCATATGATGCAAATGGTGGAGAAAATGCTCCAGAATCACAAATAAAGACACATGACCAAGAACTTACATTAAGTGAAGAAACACCATCTAAATCTCGTTATGCATTTAAAGGATGGGCTTTAGATAAAAATGCAACACAAGCTGATTACCAAGCAGGAGATAAATATGCAGATAATAAAGCTGTAACATTATATGCTATATGGGAATTACAAGCATGTACAGTTACATTTAACCCAATGGGAGGAACAGTTGACCCATCTAGTAAAGAAGTAATATACAATGAGCCATATGGAGATTTACCAACACCAACAAGACAAGGATATAAATTTGAAGGATGGTATTTAGAAGAAAACTATCAAAACCAAGTAAATAAAGATACAATAGTAAATACTATACAAGCACATACTTTATATGCAAAATGGATAGAAAGTGACTCAACAGAATATACAGTAATTCATAGATTACAATCATTAGATAATGAAACAGTATTTGTAGAGAAAGAAAGAGAAACATTATATGGAAAGACAAATGCTGTAGTAACACCAGGAACAAAGAACTATGAAGGATTTACAGCACCAGCAAAGCAACAATTAACAATAACAGCAGATGGAAAAGCTCAGGTAGTATATGACTATACAAGAAACAGCTATACATTAGCATTAGATAAAAATGAATATATAACAAGTGTAAGTCAATCAGGAAATGGAACATACAAATATGAAGAAGAAGTAACAATAAATGCAGTAT
>CAMMMI010000085.1 GCA_946497905.1 uncultured Clostridium sp. | reverse complement strand
CATTTGATAATAGACCATTAAAATTTGAAGAATTTGAGCAAAGATTAAATCAAGTAATATTTGTAAGTGCAACACCAGCAGAATATGAGAAAGAACATAGTAAAGATAATGTAGTAGAACAAATTATAAGGCCAACAGGTTTATTAGACCCAAAAATAGAAGTAAAACCAGTTACAAACCAAATAGATGATTTATTAGAACAAATTAGAATAAGAGTCGAGAAAAAGGAAAGAGTATTAGTTACAACACTTACTAAAAAAATGGCAGAAGATTTAACAGAATATTTAAAAAGTTTAGATATAAAAGTAAATTATATTCATTCAGATACAAAAGCATTAGAAAGAATGGAAATAATAAGAAATTTACGTTTAGGTGAATATGATGTTTTAGTAGGAATTAATCTTTTAAGAGAAGGTTTAGATATTCCAGAAGTATCATTAGTGGCAATTTTGGATGCAGATAAAGAAGGATTTTTACGTTCAGAAAGGTCATTAATACAAACAATAGGCCGTGCAGCTAGAAACACAGATGGTACTGTTATAATGTATGCAGATGAATTAACAGACAGTATGGAAAAAGCTATTTCAGAAACTAATAGAAGAAGAAAAATACAACAACAATATAATACAGAGCATGGCATAACACCAAAAACTATTCAAAAATCTGTTAGAGATACAATAAGTATAATAGATTCATCAGATATAGGTGTAGAATATAAATTAGAAAATAGAGAAGATATTAAAGATACTATTACAAAATTAACAGATGAGATGTTAAAATATGCAGCAGAAATGGAATTTGAAAAAGCAGCAGAGCTAAGAGATAAAATAAAAGAATTGGAAAAATTGATAGAGGATGGATCTTAAATCCCCTTATTCTGCAAATAAATATAGAGGTTCTATTCCAGAACCTCTAAGTGCATTTAATAAGTTACAATAAAAAAATTTCTTTCAAGAGACTTGAACTGACTTTGTAACGAGTAAGTCCATCACTTCCAATAGTTTTAGTTAAACTAACACCATTAGAAAGAAGATGAAAAATATCTTCTTTAGATAAAATTAGTAAAATCTCATCTTGTGTTGCTTCTCGCACTTTTTGTGTCAAGTAATGAAAAAACGGCAATTTGATCACCTTCCTTTGTAAAATAACAATGCATATAAATAAGTAACTATTATAATATAATAAATAAATAATAAAAAGTATGTCGAAAATAGTAACAAGAAAGAAAAAGTTCCAATTTAGGAACGCGTACGAAATTGGAATTTTTTGGTTTTTGGGGTATTTAGGACAACCTCTATGATTAAGTAGATAATTAAAGGCAAAAAAGATAAGAAGTAAACAAGTTACTTCTCATCCAAAAAGACTAATGCTGAGATATATACTCAACATAAGTCGGAGTAGCCTCAAAATATAAGATTACTCCAATTCATATGTTTGATTTATAAATATTTCCTTAAATTCATCTGATAACGTATATTTTTCTAGCATATCCTCATTTGTTAATCCCACTTCTATAGCTACATCTAAAAAATTTATTTAACTGTATATAACTTTTTTCTGCAATTTCGATATTCTCTTCCATTAATAACAGTAGTTAAAGTATATAAATCATTCTAATTTTATTATTTTATTTGCTACATTTTTTATAAAAGCTTCGTCATGTTCTACAAAAACAAGTGTTGGTTTGTATTTTAATATAGCTTCTTCTATTTGTACTCTTGTTAGAATATCTATATAATTTAAAGGTTCATCCCAAATATATATATTAGCTGATTCCGAAATACTTTTAGCAATTAAAACTTTCTTTTTTTGACCTTCACTCATTTGTGCAATATCTGTATCAAAATCCAGTCTTGTAAATCCCATCTTTGATAACATGGCTCTAAAAATAGTTTCGTCTATTTTATTATCTTGAGCGAAATTTTTTAAATTACCTTTTAAATTTTCTGTGTCTTGTGATACATAAGATATTTTTAAATCATTTGCTTTTTTTAATTCTCCGCTATATGGTATTTCTTTTCCTATAATCAATTTTAATATGCTTGATTTTCCTACACCATTTTTGCCAACAATTGCAATTCTATCTCCATTTTTTATTTCAAAAGATAGAGGAGAAAATATTTCTTTATCACTATATTTTATTTGTAAATTATTAACTACAATTAATTCATTTTTTCTGCTTTCTATTGGTACTATTTTTAAACTATTATTTTTATCTACATTTTTTAATAACTCTGTTTTTTCATCTATTGCTTTTTTTATTCTATTCTCCATTACCTTTGACTTTTTCATCATTTTAGCTGATTTATGTCCTACATAACCTCTATCTATTGCTGTTTCTGAGTCATTTGTCCTATATTTTGATTTTTCAACTTTATTTGACCAATTCTCAGTATTTTTAGCTGCAATTTCTAACCTACTAATCTCCTTTTTCAATTTATTATTTTGTGTCATTTCATATTTATCTTGCCTATCTCTGTTTTCTCTCCAAGTAGAATAGTTTCCTTGTTGTATCTCTATATTTGTATTATTAATAGAAATAATGTGATCTATTACCTTGTCTAAAAAATTTCTATCATGTGATACTAATATAAATCCCTTTTTCTTATTTAAATAATTAATTAAATTATTTCTTGTTTCTATATCTAAATGGTTTGTAGGCTCATCTATTAATAAGAAATTATTTTCCTTTAAAAATAAAGCTATTAAAAGTATTTTTACTTGTTCCCCACCACTTAATAAATTGAAGTTTTTATAAAGAATTTCTGCATCACTATTTAATAAACTTAATTCTTTTATAATTTCCCAATCTTCTACATTTGGTGCAATTTCATAAACTATTTCTATTGCCATTTTATCTTTATCTTTCAGTTCAAATGGAAAATAATCAAAATTAACATTTCTTGATATTGTTCCTATATACTCATATTTTCCTAATAGTAGTTTTAGAAAAGTCGTTTTTCCTTTTCCATTTCTTCCAATTAGTCCCAATTTCCAATCTGTATCTATGTTAAATGATACATTTTCAAATATATTATTTGCACTTCCTTCATAACTAAAAGTTAAATTTTTAATATTTATTATAGACATATCTTCTCCTATCTTATTGTTTTTATTGTAATTTTAGTTATTTTATTCTGTGTTACTTGTTTCATTACTTGTATTATTTTCTAAACTATTAGTTGTAACATTTGAACTAGTGTTATTTGTCGTTGTATTACTATTGTTTGTGCTATTATTTAAAGTAGCATTATTAGTAGTACTATTATTAAAGCTATTTGAACTAGTATTATTTGATATATTAGAACTATTAGTTATGTTATTACTAGTAGTAGTATTTGTTTTGGTAGTATTTGAATTTGTATTTGTTTGTATTATATTTGTTACATTTGTGTTTCTTTGTATTTCTTGAGGATCTTCTGCGTCAATATCATGTGTAATATTTTGAATTGTTTCTTGAATGTTATTAGTTACATTATTTGAATTATCTTCTAATTCATTTCCTGAGTGTTTGTCACATGAACCTGGAACAGTAAGCCATAAGAAATATTCAGTATATGTATTTTTACAACCTGTTTTAGCTATTTTTCCTGTTTCAGAACATATAGTTTTTGATATAACACCACTTGGCTTTTCAAAAGTAGCTGTTTTCAATCCTGAATGTATTCTTGACATTACATTAGCCCATAAAAGACCTGCTGGGTTTCTTTTATTAAATTCAACAGTTTCATTTTGGTCATACCCATACCAAGCAACAGCTGTATAATATGGAGTAAATCCACAAAGCCATCTATCATAATTTTCGTCTGTTGTACCTGTTTTAGCTGCAACATCAACACCAGAAATTTTGCAATAAGTAGCTGTACCATTTGCACCATTTACTGGTTGAGTTAATATGTTTTTCAATATATAAGCAACTTCTTTTGAAAATACCCTTTTAGTTTTTTGTTTTGGTTCTAAAATTTTTTCACCAGATTTATTGTTTATGTCACTATAAAATACAGGTTCTATGTATTTACCATCATTTGCAATTGTAGCATATCCTCCTGCCATTTCTAGTGGACTGATTCCATTTTGTAATCCTCCAAGTGCTAAAGCTAAATTTTCGTCTTCTTTAGTCAATGTGCTTATACCCATCTTCTCCATATATTTAATCGAATTTTTTGGTTTAAGCTCTTCCATAATCTCAACAAAAGGAATATTTTGAGAAGATTCTACAGCTCTTCTTACAGTTATATTACCTAATGATTTACTATAATCTACTGGATGATATCCATCTTTAAAATCTTTTTCTGTATCATCATATATAGATGCTCCAGTTATGATTTTTTTATCAATTGCAGGTGCAAGAACTGCTATAGGTTTAATTGCAGAACCTGTTTGTCTAATACTTTGGGTCGCTCTATTTAAAGACCTAGCTTCTGTTTTTTTACCTAATCCTCCTACACAAGCTAATACTTGACCACTAGAGTGATCCATAATTACCATTGCTGCTTGAGATGAATTGCCTCCAATTTTAGATGGTTTACTATATTTACTTTTTTCGAATTCTATTTCTGCTTGTTTTTGTATAGATGAATTTTGTGTGCTATTAATTGTTAATCCTGCCATATTTACATAGTTAGTAGCAAATGTTTCGGAAATATTGTATTTCTTAGAAATATCATTTATAACATCTGTTATAAGAGCATCTGTATGGTAAGAATAAACACCATTCCCAGATTCTATTTGTCCTTTTTTAAAAGTTAATCCAGATTCAACTTCTTTTATTGCATTTTGCTCATCTGTTTCACTTATGTACCCTAATTCTAACATTTTGGAAAGAACAATTTTTGTCCTTTTTTTAATTTTTTCTGAATTGTCTTCTTCTGTAAATGGATTATATGAATTAGGTGAGTGATTAATTCCTGCTAAAAAGGCACATTCTGCTAAACTCAAATCACTACAACTCTTATTAAAATAATATCTAGATCCTGCTTCTACCCCATATATACTTGGTCCAACATAAATAATATTTAAATATCCTTCTAAAATCTCATCTTTGTCTAAACACGTTTCTAATTGCCATGCTTGCCACCACTCTTTGACTTTTCTAAAAATACTATCTGTAGAATCTCCAGTTAAGTTCTTTACTAATTGCTGAGTTATAGTACTTCCTCCATAAGAAGATGAACCCAAATGTATTATATATGAAGCAATGGCAGACGCAGTTCTTTTTAAATCTACACCATGATGAGAATAAAAACGTTCATCTTCAATTGAGACATATGCATTTTTTAAATTGTCTGGTATCTGATCTATAGCTATATCTATATTTTTTCTTTCACTACCAAGTTTTGCTATTTCATTCCCTTCTGTATCTAAAACTGTAGAATATTCATTATTCATCATTTCTTGTGCTAATTTTTTCCATTGATGTGCCGATACTCCTAAAACGATTCCACATACTAATATTATAATAATTAATATTATAAGTATAATTCTCTTTGTTTTTTTACTGATTCTTGTTTTTTTGTCTTTACTATGCTTAGATTTACTTTTTTCCTTATAATTGTTTTTATCCATATGTTTTAATGCTTTAGGTAGATCTTCTTCCCTATTCTTTTTCATCCTTTTTATCGCTTTTGGTAATTCGTCTTGTTCATTATTTTTCTTTTTATTAAACATATTTAAAAACCTTCTTAAATAAAATTTTCCTCAGTATATCATATTTATATAAATTCTTCAATGCCATAAATTGTTATATAATATAAAGTTAGGATTCACAGTTATATGGACATATTACAGCAATAAATATAGTATTTTGAATGTGATTGGAGTAATTTTAGAAATTCTTTATTAATTTTTTGGGTAATGTTCACGTCGAGCGAAGCGAGGACTAAGTGAAAGGACACCAAAAAATTAATTTAGAATTTTTTAAATTATGTATTGAACCGAAAAATACTATATTTATTGCTGTAATATGTCCATATAACTGTGAATCGTAACTTTGTAAATATTTTTATGTTAGGATTTATAAAAAATTCTTTTATTTTTTGTTTTATTGTTGTATAATCCTTATATAGAAAAACAATTCAAAATCTTTTGGACTAAAATAAAAATGGAGTGGTACTTATGATAAATAGAGACGAAAATCCAGAATTTTTAAATTCTTTTTTAGATTATTCTATAACAATTTTGAATAAATCACCAAACAGTGTAAAAGAATATAATTATGATTTAAATACATTTTTAAAATTTATAAAAATACATTTTAATTTAACCAAAGAAACAGATTTAGCAGAAGTCAAAATAAATGATTTGACAATAAATATAATTAAAAAAATTACTTTAGATGACATTCATGCATTTTTGGCTTATTTAACAAACGAATATCATAGTAAAGCCAGTACAAGAGCTAGAAAAGTTTCTACTATAAGGATATTTTTTAACTATCTTTCTAATAAAGCAAACCTTATAGATATCAATCCTGCACAAAATTTAGAAACTCCAAAGCTAGATAAAAGATTGCCTAAATATTTATCTTTAGACGAAAGTAAAAAACTTCTTGATAGTGCTTCTAATGAAGATAACAGAAATTCTCAAAGAGATTATGCAATTATTACTCTATTCTTAAATTGTGGTATGCGTTTATCTGAATTAGTAGGAATAAATTTAAAAGATATTGATTTTAGTGAGTGTAAATTAAATGTAATTGGTAAAGGTAATAAAGAAAGAACAATTTATTTGAATAAATCTTGTATGAGAGCATTAGCAGATTATATTGATGTTAGACCAAAAGAAGGTATAAAACATGACAAAAAAAATTCTGAAAAAGCATTATTTCTAAGTGAAAGAAAAGAAAGAATCAGTAATAGAACTGTACAACATATAGTTGCTAAAGAGCTTGCATTAGCTGGCTTAGATACAAATAAATATTCTGTTCACAAGCTACGACATACTGCTGCAACTTTGATGTATCAATATGGCAATGTTGATATACGTGCTTTACAGGAATTATTAGGTCATGAAAGTATTTCTACTACTGAGATTTACACTCATGTAAGTAATGAACAAGTAAGAAATGCAGTAGAAAAAAATCCATTAGCTGACTTATAAAGTATTACAATGTTACGATTCACAGTTATATGGACATATTACAGCAATAAATATAGTATTTTGAATGTGATTGGAGTAATTTTAGAAATTCTTTATTAATTTTT
>CAMMMI010000084.1 GCA_946497905.1 uncultured Clostridium sp. | reverse complement strand
TTTCGTAAAATAAATAATTTTATGAAGTGCTAAAAAGTGCTAGAAGTATTGAAAATACACATAAAATTATAGAATATTTTATGATTAAAATAAATAAAAATTAAAAATTGAGGAGGAAAAACGAATGATTTTGAAAGTAGCAAAAGAGAAAAAAGGTATAACTTTAATAGCCTTAGTTATTACAATCATCGTGTTGCTAATTTTAGCTGGAGTAACAATAGCAACTTTAACAGGAGAAAATGGAATATTAACAAGGGCGAGTGAAACAAGAGAAAAAGCAAATTATGAATCTGCAAAAGAAACTATTCAATTAGCGATAATTGCTGCACAGATTAATGATGACCTTACATTAGATAATGACACTCTAAAAAGCGAATTAGATGCTATAGGGGCATCGTATACCTCTAATTTTAGTCTTATTAGTTATAAAGGATATACATTTTCAATTACAAGTTTGGGGAATGTAACAGATCAACCTTCAAATATCCCATTAAATTTCAAAAACTTTCCACAATTAAAATATCAAGTATATTCGACCGATATAAATTTTAATAATTTTATTTGTGATGATATAATTAGTGAAAAGGAAAAAAATGTAACCACTATATATTATGTAGATAAAACACATGGCTCAGATTCGAACAATGGTTTATCTCAATCTAATGCATTTAAAACATTAAAAAAAGCATTAGCTTCTTATTCATCTGTAAAATCTGGAAGTGTTGAAATTTTAGTTGTAGGAGAAACTACTTTTTATGCAGATGAATTATATGGAGAATTAATTTCAACAGTACCACTTATTATAAAACCATTAAACAATACTGATAGAATAACATTAAATGGCGGTATACAAGGTATAATATGGAGTAAAATGGAAGGCTATAATAATGTTTACAAATGTAATACAGATATTCAGATAAATGGTGTCATAGATTGTAATACTAAAGATGATTATGGTTTATATAATGGTCTTAAACAAGTTTATTCATTGAATGATTGTGAAAATACGGTAAATAGTTTTTATATTGATAGTAGTGATTATTTAACAGCTTATGTTAATCTAGAAGCAAATGAACCAAATGAGAAAGTATTACCAGTACAGAAGGGATACTTGTTTAGATTTAATCATACAACTTCTACAAATGATTGTGGTGTTTATTTAAAAAATGTTGATACAATAGGAATAAGTATTTATACTGCTGCTAGAGCTAATAATTCCTCAAATAGTGGAATTGTAGAATTTATTGCAGATAACTGTACATTTCAACATGCTTTTACCGGAAATTTAATTACTTTAGGTAGCTATGATATTGTTTATATGATTAATTGTATAGGTGGTTATGCTTTCAGAGACATATTTAATTATTCAGGTTCATATCTTTCTACCACAAAAAAAGAAACATCAATTATTTGTGAAATAAATTGCAAAGTAAAAGAAGGTGGTTTTTATGGAAATAATTCATTAGGAAATAATAATTTATCTACAGCTCATGATGGTTTAAACATAGTGCGCTTAAATACTAATGGGTATAATAGCGAAGGGCCATTAGTTGCAGATGTTAATGGCTGTAGAAGCATCGTTATAGGATGTAAAATGAATAATTATAAAAAAGAATTATTAGGAAGAAACTGTTATGTTTTTAATAATGTATCTGCAGACAATGAAGGATTAGTAACTTTTGTAAAATCTACAGGAAGTGATGTAAGAGATAATTCTTTTGTATTAGAATCTGAGTGTGAAGTAGAATTAGTTGATTTTACACAAACCGATAGTATGAATATTAACAATTATACAATAAAGTCTATTACTGATATATTTTAAGAATTATGTAATAAAAAATTGATATAATGAAGTTGGTATTATAATAAATTACAAAGTATATCGTGTTGCTTATTTTAACTGGAATTGATATAACTATGCTTATCGCCTAAAATTGAAATATTACAAAGAACCAGTGAAACAAAACACAAAAGCCTTTATTTTCACTATCATAGACGGAGGAAAAATTGTTTTTCCTCCGTTCCAAAAAATATCTATTTCACACAAATAAAATCTTTTATACTCTCATACTTACTATCTCCTATTCCACTAACATTTTTTATATCCTCAATGGTCGAAAATTTACCATTTTGTTCCCTATATTCTACTATTTTACTAGCAAGAGAAGGCCCAATTCCTGGCAATGTATCTAGTTCTGTTTCTGTTGCTTTATTGTGTTGCTAATACTAGCTGGAGTGACAATTGCAACGTTAACTGGGAATAACGGCATACTGACACAAACAACTAGAGCAAAAGAGGAAAGTGAAAAAGCAGAAATAATAGAGCAAATACAGTTAGATATAGCAGATAAACAAATAGAAAATCTAGGAAGTATAAATGAAGATGAGTTTTATGAGATATTAAGAAAATATGGAATTGTATCAGCAGATAAAACTACATTAACTACAAATAAAGGTAACTATGAAATTTTAATTTCTAATATTTATGGCGGAGAAATAGCAAGCTCACTAATTACAACACCATTATCAAGTTGGGAGTATACTATTTACAATGATGTTGTTATATTAGACAAGTATATTGGAAGTGATAAAGAAATAAAAATCCCATCTACTTTTACAATAGATGAAGATACTTATAATACAGGATTAAGTACTTCCTCATATACAAGTGCAGATGTTAAGAGTGGACCATTTATTGGTAACACATTAATTGAAATTGTCAGATTTGATGATGGTATTAATTTCTATTATAAACATTCTACAGGAGAAATAACAATAAGCACAGGTGGTGCACCCCACCTTTTTAATGGATGTGTCAATTTAAAAGCGGCGTATAATATTCCTGACTCTACACTATATAGTGCTACGTTTTTTAATTGTACAAGTCTTGAAGGAGATATCTATATAAATGCAGAGAATATTACCTCATTTTATATGTGCTTTAAGGGAAATAACAACATATTAAATGTCTATGTACCAGAAAATTCCACAACATGGAATTCGCTTGCATATGAATGTTCAAAAGAATCAAATTATGAATATGCATACACAAACCTAAATATAAAAACATTAGACAATAAGAAAGATTATATAAAAATAACTTGTTATGGTGATAGTCTAACAGCTGGACAAGCAGATGATAGAAAATATCCAATGAATTTACATAGCTTAATTCAAGATAAAAATATAGTATATAATGCTGGTGTTGGAGGATACACATCTGAGCAAATAGTTGATTTAAATGAAAAAATATCAAAAGTTAGCACAATAAAAGATGACATTCAAATTATATGGATGGGAACAAATGGAGGATGGAATAATGATCCAGATACTCTTATCGCACAATATGAAACACTTATTGAAAGATTTGGATCAGATAAGTATATAATAATAGGAATACCAATTGATAATACATATACTTTATCTATAGATGACTTAAAGGAATTAGAAACAGCAATGAGCAATAGGTTTGGAGAACATTATATAAATATGAGAGATTATTTAGTAAATAATGGATTAAGTGATGCTGGAATTGATGCAACAAGTGAAGATTTATCAAGGATTGCAGAAGGAAGAGTACCAAGTAGTCTATTATATGATAATGTGCATTATAATTCATCAGGTTATACTGTAATTGCAAATTGTATATATAATAAGCTAAAATCATTAAATTATATTAACCAGTAGTTTAAACAAGAAAAGATTTTATTTAAATATTTTTTATAGTGTTTGTATTATTATTTATAATATAATAAAAAATTTTATGTTAGGTTATATTATCTGATAAATAAGATTTATTTAGTGAAGAGTTTTAATATCACTAAAAAATTATATATTAAATTATACATTAAAAAGAGATATATAAAAGTCAAAGAACGACATTTTTATATATCTTTTTTTGCTTTTTCGCAAAATATAACAAAATCCGACAAAGGAGTTGTGATAAAATATTTAGGGATTTTAATATTAAAAAATTTTATAAAAGCAAATGATTAACATATAGAGTACATACTTGAAAAAATAAGAAAGACACCCACGAAAAGTTTTATAAGTTTAAATTTTGAGTTTGGCTAGTTACACCAACTTATAATACTTTTTCTTCCACTATAATAGGTGTTACTTACCATAGTGGGAGACTATAATGAAAAGGTGGACAATAGATAAAAATTGTTCAATTGAACATGTATGTGCTAAAAAAGAGGTCACAGTTATTTCTATAAATGATAGAGGTCATTGTGACCTCTTTTTTTGTCGAATCAGAAAAACTAAACTAATTTTTAGTAGTGGTTGTCGTAGTCCTCCTCTATTCGATTTGAAAATTTTAAATCGAATGGAGGAAATAAAATGGACAAAAGACCTAAGCGAAGTAGGGATAAGTATAATCCATATATTTTACATAGTGAAAAATCAAAAAACATATATAGAGTTTCTTTTTCAAATATACAAAAGATAGAAAATATAAAAATTTCTAAAAAAATATTTGAACAACTAGATGAATTTGAAAAAGAAGATGCAAGACAAATACAAGAAATAAAAAGACATTATGAACAAAGTACTGTAACAGAAAGTACATTAAATAAAAGGGCAGTTAACAAGCCAAAAGATGTTGATGAAATAGTAATAAAAAATATATATAACGAAAAATTAGCTAAGGCATTAGAAACTTTAACTAAAGAGCAGAGAAGAAGAATTTTACTATATTACAATTATCAGTTAACAATGGAGGAAATAGCAAGGATTGAAGGCTGTGCAAAACAATCAGTACAAGAGAGCATTGAATGGGGAATTAAAAAATTAAAAAAATTTTTTGAAAAATTTTAAAAATATACCCTGACAAAATTCAATTTAATGCACAAACAAGTGAGAGGGTAATTCTCGTAATGTTTTTCTTAAAAGAGAAATTATAAAGTACATTGAAAATTGAATAGCAATTCATTAGATACAGTCCTTTGATTACTTGAGCTAGTAATAGATATATTACTTAAATATTAGCTTGCAACTAATAAGGCGAAGAAAAGTGTAAAAGGAAAGAAACTTTTGTATAGTCATAGAACGAGCGTTAAAAGCGTCCCACGCAATGAGTACAAGTCGGTTAGAAACGGACAGGGGTATGCCGAATACCACCTATGAAGATGTCAGCAAAACATCTGTCTAATGAATTATAAAAAGGTATAAATGAAAAATAAAGAACTCTAAAATATGGTATAGAAATGTTTATCAATATACCCTCAAACATTTTTAGAGTTCTTATAACATATAGGAAAGGAAAACAAAAATGATAGTAAAAATTTTATTGATAGATATGATAATAATTGCTATTTTAATGTATTTAGTTATATTAGGAGCAAATAAGACTAAAACGGCAGAAGAAAGAGAAATGGAAGATAAAGAACAAATTGAATACTTAAAAAAATATAATCGCAGGAGGAATGCAAATGATAAATAAAATTAGAAGAAATGAAATATATCTTGCAAATCTAAATCATACAATAGGAAGTGAAGAAAGAGGAAAAAGACCAGTTTTAATTGTTCAAAATGATTTTGGAAATAAGTATAGTCCAACAACAATAATTCTTCCAATAACTAAAAGAGTGGAAGAAAGACATCATATTCCTACTCATATAAGAATAAAACCATTTGGCAAGATGAAATATGAGGCAACAATAATGGCAGAGCAAATAAAAATTATAGATAAAAGAAGATTGATAAGTTTTATGGATAAATTACCTAAAAAATATATAAATTTAGTAAACAATGCTTTGAAAATAGCAATTGATTTACAAGAAAGGAAACGATATGAAATTTATAGATGATGAACACGAAAAATTCTGGGATGAAAAAAGTTTTATATTGCTGAAGCATAAAAAAACAGATGTATATTATAAATCAATAGTTTATACATTAGGAATATGCGAAACAACAAGAAGTAACTTTGACAAGATATTTAATATAGAAAAAGGAGAAATAAATATTGATTCTATAAATAGTGCTTTTCAAACAGGAACAAGTGAAAAGGTTACTAGAATGGCATTTTCATTATGGAATAGATGTAATTATGATAGTGATAAAGATAGACAAAAAGGAAAAGTATCAATATATTATAATCCAAGTGAAATATTTTGTTGCAGTTATGTTCCATACTTTGTTGAGGCTCTAAAGATAAGATATCCAGAATATTTTATAGAATATCAAAATAGTAAAACAATAGAAATTAGTAATGCTGAAGAAAAGAGCGATTGTAAAAAATATGGAATATATTCCAGAAGTAGTGTAAAAAATAAATATTTAGCTGATATAGAAGTAAATGAAAGCGTAAAAGATTTGTTAGATTTAGCAAGAAAAAACGAATATGACGTAGTAAAAATTTATGCAGATGAAGGTTTTTCAGGTAGAATAAATGGAAGAACATCATTACATAAACTTTTAAATGATATAGATAATAGTAAAATAGATGGTGTTATAACACAGAATTTAGAGCAACTTATAAGAGATGATTTTACAAATACTCAAATGTTGCTACATAAGATAAAAAATAAAGGAGCAGAAATTATAGTAACACAAGACGAAAAACTACAAAACTTGTTTGAGTTATATGAAAAAAGCAATAAAGAAATAGAACAAGAAATAAAGAAATCGACACAATCTGAAAAGAAAAAAACAAAAAAGAAAGATGACAAGTCCAGATAGGGCTTGTTTTTAGTGTGCGACAGGCATGTCGTTTAACTAATCGGTGAAAGTCCGTATTGGAGGTACATATCGCCAACCAAATAGAGAAACACAAGCTATCCATCGTGAGGTGGAAGTGGAGGAAGTGTGTATCAAAATCATGGCTCGATGTACAAAAACTTGATACTAAGGCTGTATAAGAGGGTAAGGCTACTAAACAAGTTAAAGCCCAAAAGATATACGTAACCTTATGCAGTAAATCAAGCGAGTAAATGAGGAAAGTTAAACGGCTTACCCTGTGAGGTCTTGTGGACATAGAGTAGTTAGGAAACGACGAGGAGTACACAAAACAAAATATGGTCGAAAAAGGTTTATCACAAGAAGTCAGCAGAGGTCATAGTAGGAAATTTTTTTTTCCGAAGGACTGAACAATTTGTAGTGTTTTCACTACCAAAATTTAGTGATAGATAAGAGTTAGAATGTGTTAATGAGGAGAGTATAGGCGTATCCTAGAGGGTTACTCTAAATCAATGATTTATCTATCTACGGAAAGGAAAAGGAGAAAACAGATATGGAACTTTTAGAAGAAATACTTAACCCAAATAACTTAAACAAGGCGTACAAGAAAGTAGTATCGAACAAAGGAGTAGCAGGAGTAGATGGTATAGCAGTAGAAGAAGAATTTGATTATCTAAAAGAAAATAAAGATAGAATATTAAATCAAATAAGGAAAAGAAGATACAAACCACAACCTGTTAAAAGAGTTCAAATACCAAAAGAAAATGGCAAGAAGAGAAATCTAGGAATACCAACAGTAACAGATAGAATAATACAACAAGC
>CAMMMI010000083.1 GCA_946497905.1 uncultured Clostridium sp. | reverse complement strand
GTTTTTACTCCTTTTGGATCTGTTATGCTAAAGTGTTTACCTTGCATATTGTCCATAAATTACACCCCATTTCTATGTTTCAATCCATAGTTCATCTTTTGTTACTCGCTATTTATTATTATAACCTAAATAAGCAAGTTTGTCAACATAAAGTAATGTATTATGATATTTTACTATTTCTTGGATTGAAATTTGATATTTCATTTAATTTTTCAAATATTTCTTTTTCTTTAACTGTTAATTTTTTTGGTACCATAATTTTTACTTCTGCTATTAAATCTCCTCTAGTTCCATTTATATGTTTATATCCCTTTCCAGGTATTCTTAATTTTTCACCACTTTGTATTCCTTGAGGGATATAGACTTTTGTCTCATCATCTATTGCTTGGACATTAGCTCTAGTTCCTAATGCCGCTTCCCATGGTGTTAATAGTAAATCTGTATATATATCATATCCTTCTAGCTTAAACTTTTTACTATTTTGAATACCAATTTTTATAAATAAATCCCCATTCTTTCCACCATTTTCACCTGTTTTACCTTGTCCAATTAGTCTTATCTTTTCTCCATCTAAAATTCCTTCTGGAATTTTAACTGTAAATGTTTTTATTTTCCCATCTGCACTTTTTAAAGAGATTTGCTTTTCAAGACCATAAAAAGCTTCATTCAATGAAATGGTAATTTGTGTTTCAATGTCTTCACCTTTTATTGGGTTTAATTTGTTTTTTACTCTTTCTTTAGGTTTATTATCATCTTTTTCTACATTCCCTAAAAACATGTTTATTATAGCTCCTTTTTCTGCTTTACCAGAAAAAGCTTTTTGCTTTTGAGCGAAACGTGAATTCCAAATTCTATCATATTTTCTTTTAGATGCTGGAACTGATAATACTCTATATGCTTCATTTATATCTTTAATTCTTTCTTCTGCTAAGTTATCTCCTACATTTACATCAGGATGATATTTTTTAGCAGCTACTCTATATGCTACTTTTATTTCTTCTAATGATACATGACTTGTTTCTAAGTCTAATATTTTGTAATAATTTTTGTAAACCATTTTTAACATCCTCCCCAAAATAGGTAGTTATATTATATCATAAAAACAAAAAAAATCTATACTTTTTATAGATTTTTTATTTGCTATTCCATTATTTGTTACAATATTGGCATAATACATCAATAAAAATAGTATTTTTATTAATGTATTATGCCTAATATAGTTCTAATCATAGCTACTACTTAATTGTATCTATAAGTTTATCTAGCAAATCACTATAACTTATACCAGAAGCTTCAAACAATTTTGGATACATACTTATACTTGTAAAACCTGGCATTGTATTAATTTCATTTATGAATATTTTATTCGTTTCATATTCTATAAAAAAGTCAACTCTTGACAAGCCACTTCCATCAATCGCTTTAAAAGCTTTAATAGCTTCTTCTTTTATTTCTTGTTCAATATCACTTGATATTTTAGCAGGTATTACTGTTTTAGATTCTTGATTATTATATTTTGCATCATAACTGTAAAATTCATCTGCTGATTTTATCTCTCCTATACATGAAGCTATTACCTCTTCATTTCCTAGCACTGCACATTCTACTTCTCTTCCTTTAATTTCTTCTTCTATTAATATTTTCTTATCAAATTTAGATGCATATTCTATATATTTCTTTAAATCATCTATATTTTCCGCTTTATTTATCCCTACACTTGAACCAGAATTTGATGGTTTTATAAACATAGGGAACTTTAAATTATTAGAAATAATTTTACTTACTTCATCTAAGCTAACTATTTTTTCATTAAATTGTTTATCTATAAAAATATATTTATCCTCATATCTCCTTATATATTCATATTTGGTTTGATTTAATCCTGCCTTTTCAAATATTATTTTTGTGTATATTTTATCCATTCCTACACTTGAGGCTAAAACTTTACATCCAACATATGGTATTTTTAATAATTCAAATAATCCTTGTATAGTTCCATCTTCTCCATATAATCCATGTAATACAGGAAAGATCAAGTCTAAATTTTTTAAATATTTTACAATATTATCTATTTCCTCTATATTATTAATTTCGCTACCTAATTTTACCTCTCTATCTTCATATTTATATTTATTCCATTGACCTTCTTTTGATATATAAATAGGATATATATCATATTTATTTTTATCCAAATTTTTCATTATTGAATTTGCAGATATTACTGAAACTTCATTTTCAGTAGACATACCTCCAAAAACAACACCAACTTTCATTTTATCTTTCATAACTGACCTCCACTCATATATTCTCAATTGTTATCCAAAAATATATTTTACTTTGCAAATTCGTCTTTAATTTTATCAGCTAATTCAAAAAATCTCATTCCATTTGAAGCTTTAAACAATATAACATCATTATTTTTAATATTATTTTTTAAAAAATCCATTATTTCATCTCTATTTTCAAAATAATAAATATTATTTTTATTCATACCTAATTTTTCTGCTTCATCTACAATATCTTTTGCTCCTTTTCCACTACATATTAATATGTCAATTTTATTTTGATATACTTCTGCTCCTACTTTTTTATGCAATTTTTCTGAAAATTCTCCTAATTCAAACATATCACCTAATATAGCAATTTTTCTATTGTTTTTAAAACTTGATAAATATTTTAAACTTGCTTGCATTGATTCAAAACTAGCATTATATGCATCATTTATTATTTTTGCACCATTTGATAATTCTACAATATCCATCCTTTTTTTAGTTAATTCAAATGTTTCTATTCCATTTTTTATTTGTTCTACAGATAAATTTAGAGTTTTTCCGACTAATATAGCACTCATTGCATTTAATATAAAATGTTCTCCTGCAATTGGAACTTTTATTTTAGCTAATTCTCCATCTATATTGCATTCAAAAGTACTACCATTTATTTCAACTTTCATTTTTTCTGGATTAATATCACTTTTGTTTTTTATTCCATATGTTTGAATTTTATATGTATTTTTTGCATTTTCATACCAGTTATGTAATAAATCATTATCATTATTAATTATTATTGTTGGATTTTTAGCACCATCTAATATTTCTAATTTTGCTTTTAATATATTTTCTCTTGATCCTAAATTGCCAATATGTGATGTCCCTATGTTTGTAATTACACATATATCTGGTTTTGCAATTTTTGATAATAAACTTATTTCTCCTAAATGGTTCATTCCCATTTCTAGAACCATTGCTTCTTCGTCTTTTAATCTTAATATTGTAAATGGTAATCCTATATTATTATTGTTATTTCCTAATGTTTTTAATACTTTATATTTTTGTGCTACAACATTTGATATTATATCTTTAGTACTTGTTTTTCCTACGCTCCCTGTAATTGCTATAACTGGTATATTATATAAATCTCTTTTATATGAGGCTATTTTATATAATGCTTGTAAGGTATCTTGAACTTTTATTATTGATTTATTTTTATATTTTTTTATTTCATCTTCTGTAAATTCTATATCCTGAATTATTACACATTTTGCCCCTTTTTCTAAGGCCTCTTTCCAATACTTATTACCATCAAAATTTTCTCCTTTAATACCTATATATGTATCGTCTTTTTTTATTATTCTTGTATCTTTGGAAAAATTTATACATTCTGTTTCTTCATTTCCACATATTAATTCTGCATTAGTAATTTTTATTATATCTTTTATTTTTATATTTTTCATATCTAAAATCAATCCCTTCTCTGTAATTATATTAACGTCTAAAATTATTTGTTTTATTATATTCTTATTTATTTAAATTTGCAACAATAAAGGAAAGCAAATTAATTGCCTTCCTTGTTCACAAAACTTATTTATTTTCTACTGCTCTATTTGCTATTTCTATAGCTTTACTTACTATATTTCCGCAGTCTTTTGAAGATACGTTTTCCCAACTTCCTCCGTCTTTTTTTACTTGGTCATATACTCCTAATTCTTTTGCTATTTCTTCTCTTAAGTTTTGAGATATTAATTTACTATTTCTAGACATGTTGTCCTCCTTATAGTATTTAATTAATGAAATTTTCATTTCATTAATATTATTATTTACAAATTATAATTTTTTATTTAGTATTTTTTTGTTTTTTGTAACATTTTTCTCCAAAATATGATATAATATTTATGATATTTATAGTTTTTACAAAGGAGATTTAGATGAGCATAAACAATAATGTTTTAGAAAAGGAAAAAAGTTCAAATAATGATGATTTAAAAAATGTTACGGTTTCTGAAAAAACTAATAATGCAGAAAATAGTGGAAAAATTAACGTTGTTGAAAAAGAAAATAAAACTTCTGATAATAATATTAATGTTTCAAATTCTAAAGAAGCCAATAATATAACCGAAAATATTGAAAAAAATGACAAAATTAATGAAAATTCTAAGATTGAAACTCAATCAAACACAAATGATTATGAGTTTAAACCTTTAAGTAATTCAAAGCCTAAAAGCATTATGACAATTTTTACTATATTAGTAATGATTGTTTTTAGTATAATTCTTATTTTAATAATTGGTTTTACTACTTATAATTTTTTGAATACTAAAATAATTTCTGGAGTACATATAAAGGGAATTGATGTTTCTAATTTAAGCAAATCTGACGCAAAATATCAAATAGATAATTTTATTTCACAAAATTTGCCAGATGAGATACAGCTTAAACATGATGATTTTGTTGCTACTGTTTCTCTTTCACAAATGGAAACTAAATTTGACACAAAAACAGCTATAGACTCAGCATACAAAGTTGGCAGACAAGGTAATATTTTTGAAAATAATTTATATGTTTTAAGTACTATGTTTGGTCATGTAAATATAGAACCTACAGTAAAAATTAATGAAGATTTATTATCAACTTATTTAGATAGTTTATCTTCACAATTACCTGACACAGTTATTCAAAGTAGTTACTACATAGAGGGAAATAATTTAATTGTTACTTCTGGTACAGAAGGGCATGTAGTAGATATTCCTCAAACTATACAAAATATTAAATCTGCGGTTTCAGATTTTTCATGTAAAGATAATCCTGTTGAAATTGCTGTAAAAACTGAACAGCCTCAAGCAATTGACATAGAAAAAATCCATAATGAAATTTATAAAGAACCTGTAGATGCATATTACACACAAGATCCTTTTATGGTTTATCCAAGTGAAAATGGTGTAGATTTTAATATTTCTATAGATGAAGCTAAAGCTCTAATTACAGAAGCTAAAGCTGAATATACTATTCCTTTAAAATATATAACACCTAATGTAACAACAAATATGATTGGTACAGAAGCTTTCCCAGATTTACTATCAACATTTTCTACAAATTATTCTACTAGAGATACTGATAGAACAACAAATTTAAGATTGGCTGCCAATAAAATTAATGGTACGGTTTTAATGCCTGGAGAAACTTTTTCATATAATCAAGTAGTTGGTGCTAGAACCATTGCTGCTGGATATAAAGAAGCTCCTATATATGTTTCTGGAAAAGTTGTTGATGGTTTAGGTGGTGGAATTTGTCAAATAACTTCTACATTATATAATGCTGTTGTGTATGCAAACCTTGAAATTGTAGAAAGATCTAATCATCAATTTGTACCATCATATGTTACTGCAAGTCGTGATGCTACAGTTGTATATGGTTCAATTGACTTTAAATTTAAAAATAATAGAGATTACCCAATAAAACTTGTTTGTTCAGTTTCTGGTGGAGTTGCTAATTTTCAAATCTTTGGTATGAAAACTGAAAACGATTATGAAGTTGAAATATCTTCTTATCAAACTGGCAAAACGGCTACTGCTATTTATTCTGAAGCATATAAAATCTTAAAGAAAAATGGTCAGGTAGTAAGTAAAGAATTATTGTCAAAAGATACATATAAAAGACATTAATTTTATACTAAATAAATCTTAATACTAGCACTTAGGCTCTAGTACTATTGTTATAATTCAGATTGGGAATAGGGATAATATGATTTCTTTCATAATCTTCTCGGCTTGTTGCATAAATTATAAATTCTAAACTTTAAATAACCGAGCCTCTCGCTGTTCACGCTTCCTCAGTTATTTAAAGTTAAGAATTTATACATTTATTCCACGGCACATTCGAAGATTACTCAAGAAATCATATTATCCCTATTCTTCATCTGCAACTGTAACCTATTATTTTATAATTTTTCTTTATTTTTTTACATTGTAAGAGTTCCATTAGGAGTATCTTTAATTATTAATATATCTTCTTCTCTTCCATTTTCAGCATTAATATATACTAAAAATTCTTGATCTTCTATTTTCCCTTTAAATTCATAACATAATATTTCTGATTGCCATTCTGTTGGAATTACTGCTAATCCTTCACTTTCAATTTGTATATCTTTGTTTAGACTTTTCTTTGCTTCATCTTTTGTAATTTTTACATTACTAATATTTCTTTCTATATGATTATTTAAATATCCACTTGTTTCTATTCCTAAAATCTCCCCATCATCAAGTGCTACTTTTACTTTTATTAAATCTGGATACATTACTACATTCTCTTGAGTGGCTGCATAATTTATTGTTACAATTCCTTCTTGTTTTAAATAATATGTTTCTTTCATATTTGGAAAACCTATATTATTTAAATATTCTTTTCCTTTTTGATCAGCTTCTTCTTGAGAAATTATTTCTGCACTTACTTCTCTATTTGAGTTCATATAAACCAAATGTCCACCTTTTTTTGATATAGCTATATTTATATTTTCATCATTATTGGTTTTTACCGAAAAATCATAAACTGGTATTGTTGCATTTTCTGATAATCCTAGACTAGAGACCTCTTGTATATTCTTTCCTTTTAATATTTCTTCTACTTTCTTTTTTGCTTCTTCTTCCTCTATGTCATTACCAGTTAAGCCTTTTTTCTCACTACTTGTTAAATGTTCTGAAAATGCTCCATCATATATTAATCCAGAATATTCATGGAAGTTTTCTTCTAGATTACTAAAACTTTCTTTTGACACATTATCTACTTGCTGAGCAAATGCCACTGTTCCTTTATCTGTTAGTTCTTTCCAACTAAATCTTCCAGAATTTAAGTCTTCTGATAATTGATTTAATGTATTTTCTAATTCCACACTATATCCATGTAATTCTTTTAGATTATTTAAATCATCTTCGCTTAAGCTTTCATCATAAATATTTTTTCTTGATAAAGAATAACTATAATCACTAACCTGATTTAAAAACTTTTCTGTATTTTCTAGCTCTTGACTCTCTATTGGAAGTCTTGCTAAATATGCTTGTGCTAAATTAGCTTCTCTCCATAAACTAGTTAAAGTTTCTGCTCCATGCTCTGGAGTTGTAGATATTAACGATTTAGCCAAATATGTTTCTACATTTTGTACATAATCTACTAATTCATAAAAAGCCATATTGTATGAATTTTCTGCTGCTTGTTTATATTCTTTTTGTTTTATAAAAACTGTAAACCCTAAAATTACTGCTATAGCAAATAATCCAACAATTACACTAAGCATATGTTCTTTTTTTAGTCTATTTTTCCATTCTACTAA
>CAMMMI010000082.1 GCA_946497905.1 uncultured Clostridium sp. | reverse complement strand
CCATTTTCCCGAATTTTAGGGATTGAAGGAACGTCCCCCTAGTTGTGTCAAAATAGCCCGTCCCCTTTGGCAATCTTAAAGTATGTCACCTTTCATAAAAACAAAAATTTTGGTTAAACTAAATTTATAAAAAAGATTAATTGTCAAAAGGAGATAAAAATGTTTAAACCAAAAGCTATTTATTATGAAAAAGAAATATTAAATTATGATTTAGGAAAACAGTTAATGGAAAAATACAAAGAAACCCCAAAAATAGAAATCGAAAATCATAACAATATAGAAGAAATGAGAAAAAAAGAAAATAAAGATTTTCCAGATATGAAAAGAAACCTAATAATAGGGACTAGAAAGACACACAAATTTGTAGAAAATCATAAAACATCTGATTATTTAGTGCCATATACATCATCAGGTTGTACAGCTTCATGCATGTACTGTTATTTAGTTTGTAATTATAATAAATGTGCATATTTAAGGTTATTTGTGAATAGAGAGCAGATGATGGACAAAATAATAAAAACAGCTAATAAATCCGAAAAAGAATTAACATTTGAAATAGGTAGCAATAGTGATTTAATATTGGAAAATACAATCACAAACAATTTACCTTGGACAATAGAGAACTTTAAAAATAGTGAAAAAGGATTTTTAACATTTCCAACAAAATTTGATATGGTAGATGATATTTTAGGAATAAATCATGACGGAAGAGTTACAATTAGAATGAGTGTTAATCCAGAAGAAATAATAAATAAAGTAGAATTTGGAACTTCAAGGTTAAAAGGAAGAATTGAAGCAATTAATAAACTAAAAGAAGCAGGATATAAAATAGGAATATTAATAGCACCAGTAATCTTAGTAGAAAACTGGAAAAAGCTATATCTAGAATTAATACAACAGTTAAATGAACAACTTTCTCCAAAAGTAAAGAATGATGTATTTTTTGAAATTATATTTATGACATATAGTTTTGTACACACCAAAATAAATGAAGAAGCATTCCCAAATGCTATTAATCTATATAATAAAGATATAATGACTGGCAGAGGAAAAGGAAAATATATGTATAAAAGTGATATTAGAAAAGATGGAGAAGAGTTCTTAAGAAAACAAATGAACAAATATTTTCCGAATAATAAAATTGAATATATAGTATAAAAATGAAACATAAATTGCTTCATTTTTTATTTATATAAAACTAAGAAAAAAAGTTTTATATAAAATATAGACAATAGAGAAAAAATGTGCTAATATATTTATGTTAGTAGATAATCATAATTATATTGATTAGATTTTAGATAGATTAGAAATTTAGAAAAATATTTAAACAAGAGATTTAATTAACGAATAGTTTTACAAAAATTTTTTATTTAATATGCAGGTATGCTGGAACTGGTAGACAGGATGGTCTCAAAAACCATTGTCAGAAATGGCGTGTGGGTTCGATTCCCACTACCTGCACCAAAATTAGTTTTCTAAAGCTAATTCATTATAAGAAATTGTAGAGTCGCTTTCTTCAATTTCTTTTTTTGCTTCAAAAGCACTTGTAATTGCTTGAGCTGATAGCTGTTTTGAATTGCTATCTAAATGAGCATATATATTTGCAGTAGTCGAAAAGTTAGAATGTCCTAACCATTCTTGTATTGCTTTCATAGGAATGCCTTTAGCTAGTAATAAACTTGCACAAGAATGTCTTAAATCGTGAAAACGAATATGTCTTAATTCTAATTTTTTTAATAAGTTTTTAAAATGTTCTGATACATAGTCAGGTCTTGTTAATTTTCCATCAGGTTTAACAAATACATATTCTTTATCTTTTTTATAATAAGATTTTCCAAAAGCTTTTTTAAAATATTCTTGTTGTTTTTTTAATTCCAATAGTCTATCAGCAATATCATCAATTAAAGGTAATGTACTATAACTTGATTTATTCTTTGTTCTATCTTTAGAGTACACTTGCCTTTTTCCGTCTATTTTTCCAATAGTTACTGTATGCTTAATAGTAATTGTTTTATTATCAAAATCAAAAGCATCCCATTTTAAACCTAAAACTTCACTTCTTCTCAAGCCATAATATGAAGCAACTCTTATTATAAGATTTAGTGGATCATCGTTAGATTTCTCAAACAGTTCATTCAATTCATTTTCATTATAAAAACTACCAATATATTGTTCTTTTTTAGGTCTTTGTACTTTATCTGCTGGATTATTAGGTATAATGTCCATCTTATAAGCATAATCTAATGATTTTCTTATTATAGCGTGATGATGAATGACTGTATTTGCAGAGAGTCCATCACTAAACAAAGTATTATAATATTCTTGAATATCTATTGCTTGAATTTCAACTAATTTAATTTTGTTTTCAGTAAAATATTTTGTTATTCTATCATTTACTATTTGTTCATAAGAATTATAAGTTGAAGGCTCAATAGTTTTCTTCACAACTTTTAACCAATCTTTTAGAAAATCTAAAAATAATATATCAGTTTTTACAATATTATTTTTTCTTTTTTGACTAGAATTAAGTTCGTTTTCAAATTCTTGTCTAATTTCTTCAGCCTTTGCTAAAGCAAGTTTTTTATTACCTCTTGTTTCTAAACGAGTTGAAACCCATTTTTGTTTTCTTTTATTATTTTCATCTTTATAATTTATAACGGCTTGATAAATTCCGTTCTTTTCATGTAGGCTTACTGTTACCATATTTAACTCCTTTCAGAAATATAACAGATTTATATTAACCTACTATTGATATTGTAAAATATAATATCACATAATAAGCAAAAATTCCATTTCTAATTATTATTTGTTAAATATTCAATTATATTGTTTTTAGGTATTTTATAAGCTCTACCAACTTTAATTGATTTTATAATATTTTTTCTTAATAGTTTGTAAGCTAGAGTAGAACCTATATTTCCTAACATTTCTTTCATTTGTCTAAAATTTACTACATCTGGGTAGTTTGAAAACATTAAATTATAGTTGTTATTTTCCATAAGGACACCTCTTTTCTATAAGTTTTAAAACAATATATATACTGTTATTAAATTCGAACTAATCAAAGTATAATATGGAAAGTTACCTAAATCAATTCCCTTTTTTTTCCCTTTTTTCTAAACAAGTGGTAATTGTAAAATACTGTAAGATATGATAGAATAATGATAAAAAGGAGAGATCTTATGGATAGAGTTAAATTTTATTCAACATATGATTGGGCTTGTAGTCCAAATTTAAAGAAATTAGAAGAAGTTTTAGATAAATTTAATGATACTAAAAGCTATGAAATAAATGATATTATTGAATTTTATAACTGTATAAAATATATTGATAATGGTTGCTATTTAAATGATTGGAAAACAGAATATATAGAAAAAATAAAAAACAAGTTAAAAAGCTTAAATAAAGTAATTGGATGTTTTCTTTTAACAATAGATGATAATAATATTATAAGTACAATAGACAATATTGACTATATGTACAAAGAAGATTTTTGGGAATTATTTGATACCCACAAAGTTTATAATAGAATATCGGATTTAAAATTCGATGAAATATTAAAAAATCGATATATATTAGAGACTATTAGTGATTTTAAAAATATTGTTAATCATTATGGGAATATTATAAGAGAACATCTATTAAAGTACGAAGATAGTGCAATTATTCTATTAGATAAATATGAAATTGTGAGAGAACATAATCAAAAACAAATATATCTTCCAAAAGAACTAACTAGTGAAGATAAAGAATCAATATTAAAAAATTATATTGATTCTAAAAATCCAAATATAAATTATTTAAGAGTAATATTTAATATGCAATCTACAAAAGAAATGCCAATAAGTGATAAAACAAGATTGATGGCCAAAAGAAAAATTAAAGAAGAGAGTGATAAAATTTTTAATAAAAATTCTGGAATAATAATGGAAACTTTAGTACGATTTTCAAAAAATATGAAAAATGAAAAAGAAGTTGTAATGGAAGGACAAAAGATAGACTGCCAATATAGTTCTGATTGGCTAGAGCAAAATACCGATTATCCTACTTTATTAAATAATTTTATTTATCTATTTGAGTTTACAGATATTAATATGAGAAGTAACCTTGTAAGTAAAGAATCACAATTAGGTATTTTTGAAAAGCATATATTCATACAAACAAAAAAGTCTTATAGAACTGGTACAGCATTTGATAGACTAGATATGCTATCAACATTGCAGATGATGGCATATTATAAAGAATTAAAACGAATAAATATACGATTTGAAAATATAATAGAATGGTTTTTTAAAGAATATTTATTAGATGAATTTAATATTAAAGACTACAGAATTAATATACCATCAGAAGAATCTAATTATCTTGAAAAGTGTAGAACAACATTATCAGAATTAGATAATATATTAAAAGAATATAGATTGATAGTAGAAGATGATGAAATAGACCATGAATTATTACAAATATCATCAAGACCTATTCCTTTTAATGACATTCCAAGTAAAATAGAACATAAATATATTTATGCAAGTTCGGAAGAATATAATCTAATTACATATTTGTTTTTTTCAGATCAGTGTATGCTTAAATATGTAGAGGGCATAGAAGAGAAATATAGTAATTTTTTTGATTTAATAAAATGTGAAAAAATTAAGGCTGAAGATTGTCCTATATACGAGCAAAACAATTTAAACACTTTAATATCAAAAGATTATATAGAAACTGATGAAGAAGGATATTTAAAATTTAAAAATAAAGAGAGAATAGTAATTCTTAAAGATTTAAATTATAATGAAGTAGTTTGCTATTGGAATTATCCTAAGAACTATCGAAATGAAATAGATAAAATGATTAATGAAGGTATGTTGAAGTCAGAAAGTACATTATTTTCAAGACCAGAAATAGATTATCTTAATTATTATCTAAACAAGTCAGAATTTAATAATGGATTGGATTTAAGAAATATGTATATTCATGGTACACAACCTAGTGAAATTGAGTCAGATAAAACACATGAAACTAACTATATGAGGATTTCAAAAATATTGATTTTAGCAATAATAAAAATTAATGATGATTTATGCACATATTATGACAATAAAAATGATATTTCCTAAATTTCAATCGTAATATACTAACTCTATTTAGTCAAGGCTAAAATGAATGAGCAAAGCTCAGCCTTGACTAAATAGAGTTAGTATATTTTTTTGCAATTAAGAGGAAATAGAGTTTTTATAAAAGTTCACTTTTCGATAAAAATTATGCTATATAAATAAATGCAGGAAAGTGAGTGTTCACTTATCACATATACACATAGAAAGACAAGCTTTTTAGATTTAATAAAAGAACAATAGTTTTAATCAAATTTGATGTAAAAAAGTTCACTGGTGAACTAATTAAAGAGTTATAATATTTGTTAAAGAACAACAATAAATCAATTCAGTTCACCGAGTGAACTGGTTTTGTAGAAAAAATTCACTAAGTGAACTAAAAAAATTATTTCAAGTTCACTTAGTGTACTAGTAGATTTTTTGAAATAAATATGATAATATATAGTAAATTTACTAGAAAGAGATAACAATGAAAAATAATATAATATTTACTTCTAATGGAATTATTGGAACAAAATTCCCAAAAGAATTTATAGATGAAAACCTAATCGAGAAACAAATTCTTATAATAGATAATGGAACTTATAATACTGGTAATTATAATAAAAGACAAGAGAATGTAGAAGAATTTTATAAATATGGTGCAAAAAATATTAAATTAATTACAATAGATAAAGATAATATTAAAAACATATTAAATTATGATGTTTGTTATGTAATGGGAGGAAGCATTGCTAATTTAGTAGAACTTGTAAATACAACTGATATAAAAAATGTTTTGGAAATATTTTTAGAAAAAGGTATTTATATAGGAGAAAGTGCTGGAAGTATTATTTTAGATAAAGATGTTGAATGGTATTTTAACTTAAAA
Source organism: uncultured Clostridium sp. (assembly GCA_946497905.1). GTDB lineage: Bacteria > Bacillota > Clostridia > TANB77 > CAG-508 > CAG-269. The sequence goes on along the minus strand of CAMMMI010000082.1, from coordinate 1,690 downwards.
AGAGGAACTAAGCCTAAATATGATAGAATTTTTGAAAATTATAAAGGACTTGGTTTTATAGATCAACATGTTTATCCTCATTATAATAGAGAAGATAATATAGGAATAGAAAAAATCATGAAATATAAAGAGAAGATAAACATTTTAAATGATGGTGATTATATAGAGTTTAGGAGATGAGAACGTATGAGCAAAATAAAAGTGTTAAAAGCTAATAAAGAACATAAAGAATTTATAATATATGCAAACAAAGTAATAAACAATGTTAATGATACAGAACAAACGAATGGATTAGAATTGAATATAGATAAAGATTACTTTTGTGATAATCCTAAATTTCAATGCTTAATTGCTGAAGTTGATAATAAACCTATTGGAATGATATTGTATTCATATTTTTATTGGGCAAATGATGGTGAAGTATTATGGATTTCTCAAATGTTTGTTGAAGAGGAATATAGAAAACAAGGAGTATTTTTCAAGTTGATTGAAAAATTAAGAGAAGAAAATCAAGATATAAAAATAGTTTCTTGTGCTACTGGAGATGAAAATAAAAGAATGCAAAGAATATTAAAATATTATGGTGCAACGAAATAAATTTGAAATTTTATTATAAGAAGGTATAAATTATGTTATTATATATGTCATCACAAAAGTTTGGTAATGATACAACGATTTTAAAAAAGTGGATAAATGAAAATGATAATAAAATTGCTATTATACCTAATGCTCTTGATGCTAAAGGAGAAGATAAGATACGAAAAAATTTAAAAGAAGATATTGAATTACTTGAAAGAATTGGTTTCAATGTTAGGATTATAGACTTAAAAAATTATTTTGGTAAATACAATGAATTAAAAGCTGAATTATCAGAATATAATGCTTGCTGTGTAATGGGAGGAAATGTCTTTGTTTTAAATAAAGCAATGAACCTTAGTGGATTTGATATTTTCTTGAAAAAGAAAAAGAATGATGATGGTTTTTTATATATCGGATATAGTGCTGGAAGTTGTGTACTTTCTGAAAATTTAAAACAGTTAGATATTGTTGATGAACCAATTAAGTTTTATGATGAGCAAAGTGTAAATTATAAGGGATTAGGCTTTATTGATTATATTTTTATACCACATTATAAATCAAATTATCATAAAATTGAATTTATTAATAATTTAGTGGAAAAGTGTATGAAAGAAAATATTAAATATAAAGCCATACAAGATGGAGAAGTCTTAATTGAACGAATAAAATAAATTATATAAAGGAGGAATATTATGGGGTCATATGTAGAAATCAATGATACTTTACAAATAACAAAGGAGCAGGGTTTTCCAAAAGAGTTAGATTGGAAACAACATCTCAAAATACCATATACTGCTGAACAATTTCAAAATAAAATATTTGAATTTAAAGACAAGCCAAGCATTAGAAATTATCAAATGCCACCAGTAAGAAACTTTTTAGTTGAAAATATTGATGGTAAATGGTTATATTGGGGGTTAGTTCATATTATAGAAGTTAAACATGATTATATTAATAAAACAACATCTGGAAAATTTAAAATAATTTATATAAATAGACCAGATGAAATGGAAATGGCACATAATTTGATAGATAGAAATAAAGATACATTTTTTAAGAGTATATCGGAAAGTTTGTGTAAACTTTAAACTTCTTATGATAATTTTTAAAA
>CAMMMI010000081.1 GCA_946497905.1 uncultured Clostridium sp. | reverse complement strand
TTTATATAAATTTTATATATTTTTATTGACTTTTTACATATAAATAGCTTATAATAAATATAGGAAATGGAAAAACCACAAAGTGGTTTACCTATTGTGATATAAAAAACACATCTACAACGCTCAAATTACAGATGTGTTTTTTTGTTGATTATTTTTGTTTGCTAATAATTACTACTAATGCAATAATTAAGGCAAACGTAATGATAGTTATCCCTATTAATGAATAATATAATATGTATATTGTTGCAATTAATGAATGTATTTCTACCATACGCCTCACCTCCTTGTTGGAGGCAAACCACATCTGCGTATTCTCATTTCCTATGTCAATTATTTTACAATATTATTTTTATTTTGTCTATAATTTTCATTAAATTTATAAATACATTTTTAACCTGCAAGACAAATTACTATTTATTCAACTCTTTTTCTAAATCTCTCATATATCTTTATACTTACAACCATTACATTTTTTTGCATACTTTTTAGTTATTAAATGTTTATAACATACAGTACAATTCATACCACATATTGCTACTATACTTTTATCCATTTTATTAGGCATTTTCATAATACTTCTCCACACTTGTAAATTACTATAAATCTCTAAACAACAAAATTGTAATTCATCTCCTACTTATGAAATGAAATACAAAACAATAGGAATAATTTGTGCTTTACATTTCTATCCATTCTAACAATGGTTGTAAATACTTTTTTTCGGTCCAGTCGCATTTTCGTCCTACCGCACTCATTAATGCTTTTTGCCAAGGTTCATAAGTTTTTGGATCTTGTTTTGCAACAACTTTTTGCAACATTTTACATAGTGTCTTATCTTTAAATGTCATTTTTTCTTCATCCCAAGCTCCACGACCATAAAACATAGGAATATCTTTTATATCATTTTTTAAATTATGCTCACAAATTTGTTTAAATGCTTTTTCTTCATAAGGAGATGCACCTACACAAAATACTGCTATTTTCTTGTCTTTAATATCGTTATAATTCTTTTTTAGAAAAGATAATCCAGAAATTCCAGAAGCATATATCCCACCTGCTAATATAATAAAATCATATTGCTTTACCTTATTTATATTTGCTTTGCTTGTAACAATAATTTCAAACTTTGTTTCTTCTACAAGCCAATCTACATATTTTTTTGTTGCTCCATATTTTGATTGATATAAAATTATTCCATTTTTCATAATTATCTCTCACTTTCTTATTGTAATTTATCGTTCCAATTCATCTATTTCCTTATCTATATCTTCCATTGTTCTAATTGGTAATCCATCAATCTTTGCACCTTTTGGCCAAGTAATTTTCTTTCCTGTCTTTTGTTCTATATAAGCCTCTATTTCCTCATCATCCATTTGTATTAATTTCTCATAAGGTATTCCTATTCTTCTCGAAAGTAATTCTTTTGTTTTATTTGATAATTTAAAACTCATCTTATATTTCCCCCTACAACTTACTATTTATTTTTATCTTTTATAAAACCAATTATTATTAATGCAATTCCAATTATTGCTATTGGAATATATACATAATTAGGTACTTTGCATATAAATCTATCAATTCCTGTCAAAATAATATAAATTATTATACCTAAACTAATAAACCAACTTCTTTCTTTCATTTTTTTCCTCACTTTCAAATTACTATTTGTTATATAACACACAAAAAGTAAAATTATTCTTATTGATACAATTTTTCCCTTATAAGATAAACTGCTTTTGCCGATTACAGTCTATTCTTCTTTATTTTTATATATTTTGCATGATATTTATAAGACACAAAATACATAATTATCATAAGTAAAACAAGCAATATTAGTCCAAATTAATTAATAAAATTATTTATCATTTCCATATCTATATTAAATGCTGTTTTTGAACTGCGTATATGCTGAAATAAATTTTATTAGATATTTTAATGTCGTTTGACAAATATTTGTGATATTTTTCTCTGTTAGCATATGCCACTGGTACTATCATGTATTTTTCTTTTTCCTCCAATATTATTATATATTTATTACTACATTATCTTATTAGCTAACTCATATTGTTTATTTTTCAAATACTTATTTGTTATAACAGTAAGTATAATAAATACTATTCCTAAAATTGCAAGTCCTAAATATACATTAATATCTTTTAATAAGCAAACTGCTACAACTATTATTGCTATATTAATCATTGAAAATATCATAGGAAATATTAAATTAAAATTTTGTTTTACAACTGCATATTCTGAATCCCAATTTAATTTTGGTCTTTTCAAATCTACTATAATCATTAATATACTCTGCAACACTGCAATTATTGTTGAAACTATAAATAATAAAATTAAAGTACTAATTGGCAAATGTACAATATATTGAGCAATTGCAAGTGTAACCATAATTGTTATAATATTCATCAATATATTAGGTATTATTTTGTATATATATTGTTTGTATAATGAAACTGGTATATATTTCATAAATACTGCATTTTCTCCATCTCTTGATACTGCTGTTATTGATACATATATAAACATTGTAAAGAATTGAATTATACCTAATATAACACAAACCACCATAAATGAATTTAACTGCATTGAACTTAGCATTTGTGATAATTCTTGAAACCCATTTTCTTCGCTATTAATTCCGGCAAAAGAGACTACTATCATTACTATTGGTATTAAAACTGCTGGTAATAAACATTGCATTAAAAATACTGGTGTTCGAATCATAGATTTAAATTCTTTGCCTACGTAGCTTTTATAAAGTTTACTGTTTTTATATTGATTTTGATTTATTTGTTTATTTGTACTTTTTGCTCCTCCTCCAAATAAATTACCAACTAATCCTTTAAAATATATTTTTTGTGCAATTAACATATATAAAATAAAACCTATAATTGTAATTGCAAGTGCTTTTAATACTTCTATTATCATTGTAAATAATGAATTTGTTGTTAATGCTTCTATTAAATAATCAACTGTTGGTATATATCCTTTTACAATATCAATCATCCCATTTGCTTGTACTAGCATTTGAGCCATTTCTTCATTTGATATATTTTGTTTTACGCCACTCATAGATGTTGAAAAAATCAATATAATTGCTAAAACTAATAAAGAAGCAATTAATTGAAATCTATTTCTATTTTTTGTTAATCTTGCAAAACTCATTATAATCATTACAATTATGCTAATTAATAATATGGGTAAGATTGGTAATAATATTATAGCAAATAGCATTGTTATATAATAAATTGCTCCTGCTCCTGTTAATATACCATACATAACAAGTGGAATTAACCCCAATAAAAATATGATTGCATATTCTACAATTAGCATTACATTTGTTCTTGCAAGTATAATTTGGTATGGTTTTAATGGCAGTGGTAATAAATACTCATTATCTTTTGTAAAATATAAAATATTAATACTTGAAAATATTGTTTGTACAACTGCTAAGCCAAATATTAAAAATAAAATCATTCCAACAAATATAGTTTCTTGATGTATTTGTATTAAACCATCAAGTAGATTATAACCTAAAAATATTATAATTCCTGCAAAATATAATATTAATAGAGCATATACAAAAAACTTCGCTTTTGATTTGCTAGAAATTCCCATTCTTGCATTCATATTAGAAAAAGAATTTTTAAGAAATATTTTTGTCAATTTTAAAACTTTATCCATATATTCCGTATAATATATTAAATATATTATACATTTCTCCCCTTCCTTGTACTATTTTTCTGTTATTTCTAGGAATAAATCTTCAAGTGATGCATTTTCTTTGAATTTTTGTTTCATCTCATCAAATGTTCCTACAAATACTAATTTTCCATTATTTATAATTCCAACTCTATCACACAATTTTTCTGCAACTTCTAATATATGTGTTGAGAAAAATACTGTTTTTCCTGATTTTGCATGTTCCCTCATCATTTCTTTTAGGTCATAAGATGATTTTGGATCTAGCCCAGTCATTGGCTCGTCTAATATCCAATTTTTTGGTTCAGAAAGCAAAGCTCCACATATTACAATTTTTTGTCTCATACCATGTGAATAGCTTTGTATTTGATTATTTAGTTCATTATATATTTCAAACTTTTTTGTTAGTTCTTCTATTTTTTGCTTTCTTTCACTTTGTGGCACATCATATACATCTGCCATAAACATTAGATACTCTATGCCTTTTAATTTTAAAAACATATCTGGGCTATCTGGCACAAACCCAAAGTTTTTCTTTGCCTCTAATGGTTCTTTTGTAATGCTTTTTCCATCTATTAAAATATCTCCTTCGTCTATATTTAAAATACCTGTTATCATTCTAATTGTTGTTGTTTTTCCTGCTCCATTTGGTCCTAAAAATCCAAATATCTCACCATTTTTTATTTCAAGATTTATATTATCTATTGATTTTTTGCCTTTTACATAAGATTTTGAAACATTTTTTATTTCAATCATTTTTTGTACCTCCTATTTCTTATTTTTATAAAATAAATATAATTAATATATTGTAATTAAAATAGAAAAATTTTTTTATTATTATTCTTTCCTTCCTACCTTCATTTTCAAATTTACCTTATTTTATTCTTGGTGTCAATAGTTATTTTGATATTTATCTAAATATTATTTTACATAACAAATGTATGAAATATTTTCAATATTGATATCTTGTTTTCTATAATATGTTTCGTTTTTTGTTATTTTTTATTTTTTTAATATTTAACATAATAAAAACCCTCTATGTCTTTTTATAACATTTTGGGTTTAATAGATATTACCTTATAAAATTTGTTAAATTCGTTTTTTCTTGTTCTGGCAATTTTATTCCTTTTTCTTTACCAGCTTCAATACATTTTAAATAAAATGCCATATTTCTTCCTAAAATTCTCATTATTTGTAAACCTTCTTCATCTTTTTTTACTTCTTCTGGTGTCTTGCCATGTACCATATTCCAATATCTTGATGAAATAATTGGCATTTGACTTATTCCAAAATATTTATTTAATTGGTCATAAGTCGCTGTTGTTCCAGCTCTTCTTGCCGAACTAACTGTTGCTGCTGGTTTAAACATAAATCTATCTGCCTTTCCTCCATTAAATGCTGAATAAAATACTCTGTCCATAAATGATGTAATTGCTCCTGTTGCTCCTGCATAATGAACTGGTGAACCAAATATAAATCCATCTGCTTCCTTTGCTTTTTCTACAAATTCATTCACTACATCATCAAATACACATTTTCCTGTGTTTATACATGTATTACATGCAATACAACCTGATATTGGTTTTATTCCTATCCAAAATATTTCTGAATTTATACCTTCTTCTTTTAGTGTTTTCTCAATTTCTTCTAATGCAGTATTTACACATCCATCTTTATGTGGTCCTCCATTTACTAATAATACTTTCATTTTCAATCTCCTTTCATTTATATATATTATTATAAAATATAAAAATAGACCAGAAATGATTATCTGTCTATCTTATTTATATATTATTTTTTATTGCTACCATTAGTTCATTTGCTTGCACAACCATTTCTGAATTATTATATGGATATTTTGCTCCTGTAAAATATACTTGATATCCTAAATTTTCTAATCTAGTTCTACTTAATTTTAAAAATTCATCTGTCTCTTCTTCTGATAAATCTAATTTAATTCTTATTTCATAAAATGAAAATACTACTTTGTTTTCATCTTTTCTAATTTTATTATCTATATAATCTGTTATGAATTTCAAAGTCATTTTTTATACATTCCTTTCTAAAAAGGCTTAATCAAATTTGACATAGCCAAAATTTTAACTATTTTCCTATGCTATTAGTATAAATATATTATCACAAAATTAATAATAAAACAATAGAAAATTATATAAGTTTTTACATTGCTATTTCTGAAGTTCCGATTCACAACCGCAGTAGACCATAGTACATCAATAAATATAGTATTTTGAATGTGATAGGAATAATTTTAGAAATTCTTTATTAATTTTTTGGGTAATGTTCACGTCGAGCGAAGCGAGGACTAAGTGAAAGGACACCAAAAAATTAATTTAGAATTTTTTAAATTATGTATTGAACCGAAAAATACTATATTTATTGATGTACTATGGTCTATTACAGTTGTGAATCGGAACTTTCTGAAAACAAAATAACTTTCATATTATTATATAATTCCTTCTTTACGTTTTATTACTTCAAGTCCATTTTTTATATACTCAAGAGGTTTTACTTTTGTTTTTCTATATTCTCTAAGCAATCCTTTATAAATTATCTTTGCATTTTCTATATTTTTAAAATTTTCTGGTCTAACTAGTTCGGGTAATTCTATCTTTACGTTTGCTTTTTTTAATGCATATTTTACAAATTCTGCACAATAAAATCCGTGTTTTATTTTTATTTTTTTATTAAAACCGACTCCAAATAATCCCCAAGCATTAAATTTATATAAATTCCTGTAATTATTCATATGATTAATTAGTTTTTCAATAATTTCATATTGTTTGTCTGTAATTTCTAATGAATATATTTGTGCTTTTGTATTTCTAAATCTTTTAAATGTTCCAAGATTTATATGTTCGTGGACAAATCCACCCCAAAAAGGATTATATGGATGTATTCTACCAAAACTATACATATTTTCTAAATTTATATCTAAAGAAATTGATACATGTGAAAATTCATCTTTCGTATATGATTTTATGATTTTTGATAAAGTTGTTCCTGTATGTGTTAAAATAATATATATTTCTTTCATTTGTTTTCTCCTTTTCTATCTAGCATATTAAATATATTTGTTTTTATATTTAAAAATTAAAATATTTTATAAGACAAATTATTTTATGACTTCATATAATTAACATATATTAGTTATTAATAATAGCAATATTCTTTTTATTTGCATAGATTTTATCTAAATATTCATCTGGATAGTATGTATCTAAAAATTTATCTATTTCATTTTTTGGTTCAATATTCATTAATCTTTGTTTTTGTCTATATATTGCTATACATGAAATTATTATATTTAATAACATAAATATTGCAACAATTATTGTTACTAATTTTGTAATTTTTTTGTCTGATATTTTACTTAACTTATCTATTAATGGTTCTATCCACATTATATACATGATTCCTGCAATTCCCCAATATGTACAATGCAATAAACTCGTCCTACCATTTATATTAAATGGTAGATATGTGTAATCCCATGATATTGTTCCAAATACCATTTCTTGCACAAATGAGCATAAATATTCTGTTATTCCTCCTAATATCATGGATAATAAAAATATCTTTAATTTATTTCTTGTTTTTATTTTGTTGAAAAATAGATAATATACAATAGCTCCAATACCATAAACAGGTATAAATGGACCATATATCAATCCTTGCCTACATTCAAAAAAACCTTTTTGTACTAATACTACTATCATTTCATATATGTACCCTATTATACTTGCTATTATAAATACCCAAAAAATTTTTATTATCTCTTCTGATTTATTGTGTTTCATTGTATTTCTCCTGTGCTTTTTTACTATTATTAATTTTAATGTTTTGATTTTTTATATTATTTAATTTATATTATATCACTTAATTTTTATTTAGCATACTAATTAATCTTACATTTTTGTAAGTTTAATAGAAAATTAAGAAATTATCAATTTACCAATTTGGTGACGCGTCCAAAATTGGAATTTTTAACTATACTATTTTATATTTATTTTTATTTCTTATAAAATTGTAAATTCATAAACAAAGGTACTATATATAAAATTTTATATATAGTACCTTTGTTTAATTCTTGTAAAAAAATTAA
>CAMMMI010000080.1 GCA_946497905.1 uncultured Clostridium sp. | reverse complement strand
TACATGAGTTGCTCCTGTTTTAGGATCCATAACCACTTTTACATTTTCTAAAGAATCAAAATTTCTTTTATATGCAGTAACTAGAGCTGTTTCTATTGAATCTAATAAATATTCCTTTTTTATTCCTTTCTCTTTTTCTAAATCTTCTAAAGCTAATATTAATTCTTTATTATCTATAGCTTCTTTTTTCATTTTTTATTCCTCCTTTTACCAATTATATATTGTTTTGATTTGTGCTATATTTTTTCTTGGAATTTGCACATTTCCTTCTAAAACTATGTTTTCTTTATCAAAGTTTTCTAGTGTTGCTTGATATTCTTTTTTTCCATTATCGTCTTTACTAAATAATTTTACACTTATTAATTTTCCGATATTATCTTGTAAATGTTTATCTTTTCTTAATATTCTTTCTATTCCTGGTGATGAAACTTCTAGAAAATATTGTTCTTTTATATAATCTTTTTCATCTAATATATCTGTTATCTCGTTATTTACTTTTTCACAATCATTTAGGTCTATTCCATTTGGACTATCTATAAATATTCTTAAGAAGAAGTTTTTTCCTTCTTTGACATATTCTACATCGTATAGTTCATATCCTATATTTTCTATTTTTTCTTTGACTAGATTTTCTATCTTTTCTTCTATGTTTGCCAAATTTTTACCCCCTTTTCCATAAGTTAAGAGTGGGATTTGTTCCCACTCTTGCTGTTCTTTTTTCTGTTTACTTTTATATTATACCCAAGTTTTGCTAAAAAATCAAGTGTTTTCTGAATTTTTTTCTAAATATTTAAGTGGAGATAAAAAATTTGTTTTTTTTAACAAATATTGATATACTAATACCATATTAATATAAAGGAGGAATTTTTATGCCAACACCACATAATGAAGCTAAATTAGGTGAAATAGCTGAAACTGTTATTATGCCAGGAGATCCTCTTCGTGCTAAATATATAGCCGAAAATTTTTTAGAAAATGCTCGTTTAGTAAATAAAGTAAGAGGAATGTATGCATATACTGGAACTTATAAAGGCAAAACAATATCTGTAATGGCTCATGGAATGGGAATACCAAGTATCGGTATTTACTGTTATGAATTATATAAGTTTTATAATGTTCAAAATATTATAAGAATTGGATCTTGCGGAGGTTATAAACCTGAGCTAAAACTTTTTGATATTATTTTATCAGAAAAAGTTTTTTCTGAAAGTAATTTTGCTTTAACTTTAAATAATGATGATTGCCACATTGTTGAGGCTAATTATGAGTTAAATAATATAATAGAAAAAACAGCTGAAAAAAATAATATTAATATTATAAAAGGTAACACTGTTACAACTGATTGTTTTGATATATATATGACTGATGTTAACGAATTTCTAAAAAGATTACCTGAGAATTTTAATCCCGTTTCTGCTGAGATGGAAGCATTTGCTTTGTTTTATATAGCTAAAATGTTAAATAAAAAACCTTGTTTTGTACTGACTGTTGTTGACTTAAAATATATTAAAGAAGTTGCTACTGCAGAAGAAACAGAACAAGGTTTAAATAATATGATAAAACTTGCTTTGGAAAGCAGTTGTTCTTAATTTTTTAAATTATAATGAATACATTTAGAAAGTTTATACAAATTTTCCAATATACTTGTTCTTAATATAAAAATAACAAAATAAAAGGGGCATACTAAAACTTATCATTTATGATATATTACTTATATGCCCCATATTTGTAATATTATAAAATCCTATTTTTCTACTTGTTTTAAAATTATTCTTAGATGTTTAATTCCATCTCTTATTGTATTTAAATGTGATTTATATCCTCTTTTATCTTTATAAAAGTTTATTGGTATTTCTTTTATTTTCAGGTTATTTTTTTTAGCTTTTATTACCATTTCACTTGCAAATTCCATTCCTTCCCCTTGTAAGTCTATTCCTAATATTTTTTCTTTGTCCATACCTCTTAAACCACAATTTATATCTTTTATTTTTATTTTACACTTTTTCGATATTATGTAACTTAACAATGGTGTTCCTATATATCTATGTGACCATTTCATCGCACCTTTTTGTATGTTGTTAAATCTATTTCCTATTACTAAATCATTTCCATTTTTTAGTTCTTTATAAAATTCATCTATTTCTAAAAAATTATAACTGTCGTCTGCGTCTCCCATTATTATATATTTTCCATTAGCATTTTTTATTCCTTCTTTTAATGCGTTTCCATATCCTCTTTTTTCTACATCTATTACTCTGACATTATTTTTTATTGCTATTTCTTTTGTCTTGTCTGTACTATTATTATTTGAGATTAAAATTTCTCCTTTTATGTTATCATTTTTTTCTAACCATTTCTGTGCTTTTTTTATTACTATTTCTATTGTTTTTTCTTCATTTAATGCTGGGATTAGTATTGTTAATTCTACTTTTTCTCTCATTATATTTTCTCCTAAAATTTTTTACTAAAAATACTATTAAAATTACACCAAATAGATATTGTATCTCATATATACAAGCTAAATACGAAGTATTTAATGCTTCTTCAAACATTATTTCTTTTGTAAAAGTAATTATAAAAATTCGACTTAAATATATAACAGCTAATGTTATTAATATAACTAATTCTTCATAAATATCTTTTAATTTTTTTATATTTACTAATATAAATACTATCATTAATAGAATTGATATATAAAATAAATATGGGTTTATAAATTCATATGCTTTTTTTATTATTTTGATTAATTCTATTTTCATATTATTGTTATTTTTCAAATAATGTCCTATTGTTACTATTGGTTGTCTTGTAATTTTTTCAAACATTTCTTTTTCATTGCTTAAATCCATCCCTATTATTCCTGATGAATTTCCCACCATCATTGTTACATCTTCTAATGAATATTGATATTGGATGATTTCTGGCATTTTTGTAATACTTGTTATTATTTCATCTAATCCAAAATTATAAGAATTGCTTTGTATTTTTCCTGTTCTACTCTCTATTAATCCTTCATCACATAATTGGTTTATTTCTTTTTCTAAATCTGTATAATATTGTTCTGCTTTTGAAGCATTTTCATAGTATCCTAAACTTTCTACTGCGTCCATAAGTGCCCATTGAACATATGCTCCTGTTAATTCTCCTTCTATTGTTATTCCTATGTTTCGCCAATTATCCCCTTCTTCTCCTTCTAAAAAGTCTTTTAATTCAGCAAATTTTGGACTTAATTCATATAATCTATTCATTGTTTCTCTTGTAATTGGTACTCTTTGCTTTTCTTCTTCTGGCTTAACTCTTAATAGTGCTCCATATGCTGATGTAAATGCATTTCCCCAGTATTGATTTAATGTATATATTCCATAATATTTATAATTTAACACACATATTATATTGACCGATATTATTGTTATCATTATTGGAATAATATATAACAATATTTTTTTATTTAAATAATTTGGTATTATAGTTGCTATTGTAATTACTAAAATAAATGGTAATAACCATATTGTTTCTTCTCTACAAAGATATGTAGCACTAAATGTTATTCCTAATCCTATAAAGTATTTAATTTGTCTTTTTATACTTTCTTTTCTATTTAAGAAAATTCCTATAAGAAATGATGTTAATAAAAGTATTAATGACATATATATACCATCTCTATATGCCCTACATAATTGTGATGAGTATTCTACTGGATTTAGTAATATTATAGCATATATAAATACTAATGCTATTTCACTTTTGATTTTTTTCCTTATTACTAATATAAATATTATACATGCCCAGCCATAAAATATTTCTTTTCCAATTAAAAATGGTATATTTAATATATATATTAACGCCATAACCAAAGGCGTAAATACACCTTTGGTTAATGTTTTTGAATTATATTCTCCCAGCCATTCACCAGAAATAATACTATTTGCTTGTTCTATCATTAGCTGGTCATCATATATCATACTATATTTTGCATTTGTTGGTTGTACTTGTACTATTATTATTTTTAGTATTAATAATAATAATAAAATTATAACTAGCCTATATTTATTAAATATTTTTATCATTTTTTCTCCGTTATTTTATTATTGATATATTTGGTATGGATTTGATTGGTCTCCATTTCCTCCATAATATTTCAAATTTGGTTTCAATTTTACTACTATTCTAACCCCCAGATTACTACCATCTCTAGAAGGCTCGTAAGTTACTATATAATCATAACCATCTTGTATGAAATATCTGCCACCTCCATATTCATTTGAACCCATTGTGTTTAACACATATTTAGTTCCGATATTTACAATATTTAAATTGTCATTATTAATTGTATAACTTTCAGCAGAAGCCCATTCTACAACTTCATTATGCTTCATGGTATAAGATGCCTGATTACATAATAATATAACATCATCCAACAAATTCATAAAATCAACATCATTAGCTACAGTATTATCAAAAAATTGATTTATATTTATGTCATCAAAATTAATTGGATCCATATTAGAACTGTTACCTGCTGGTGATTTTAGTTCTACACTTATTGGTACTCCTTCTGATACTAATGTTACTATTCCTGATGAAGTATCTTTATATGCAACTCTCCATCCAGTTCCTAATCCTGATGTAACCTCATCTACATTTGAATATGTAGAACTATAGTTCACGTAATCTCCAACATTCACAACGTCAATTAACTTTCCTAAGTTTCCATCTTCTATTGCTGTTCCTTCTATAGCTACTTGCCATAAAATTTCTTTTTCTTCTAAAGTTTTTCCTGTATATTTTAATACATATGAGTCATCTTCTTCTAAAAACATATATACATCTGTATCATCTGTTCCATTTCCAATTGATAATTTTTTTCCTAATAAGTTTTGTATAACTACTTTTCCATCTGGTTCAACATATCCTTTAAGTTGTACATATTCCATAAAATTATTTGCAGTTGTTTCTGGTTCTGCTAGCTTATTTTCTTCATTTCCTTTTATTACAACTTTTTGTGTACTTGCTATCTTTACTCCTTCTTGTTCTTCAACTGAACTTGTTCTTTTTTCTCGCACCATTATTTGATACTCGTTATATGCTAATTTCATTGCTTCTACTACTTCTGCATGCTCTGTCTGAGTTTTTGCTCTACTTGCCTTTGTTAGAACTCCATTTTCTCCTGTTAACATTGCTATTGATACTCCTGCTAGTATTAACAGTACAATTATTGTCCTAATATTCCGTTATGACTATTTTTTTAAATTTAGCCAACATTTTGTAATTTATTTTCTTCTTTTCCCATATTTAAAATATTGAATTTATAATATATAGTTATTTCTTTATTTTCTGATATTTCTATCTTATCAACTAAAGATACAAGCATTGTTCTTGTTATTTCTTTCATATTTACAAAATCTTTAACAAGTTTATCAATGTCTACTGATGAATCTTCTTTTTCTTCTAGTTCTTTTAACTGTTTTATTCTTTCTTCTGCTTGTTTCCTACTTTCTATTTGTCTTGAATAAAGTCTTGAAAAATCTTCATCTTCAAATAATCCATTATATTTATCTTCATATAACTTGTCTATTCTCTTATTTATATCTTTAATTTTCTTTTCTAAAATAAGAATTTCATTTTTAACATTAAACCTATCCTTGATTATCTTGTCTTTTGATGTTTTTGCTATTTTAGTATATTTTTCTTCACTTAAAAATTCTTTACATCTTTTTTTGATTTGTTCAATTACAAAGTTTGTTACTTTTTCTAAATTATTGCTATGTGGTGTGCATAATCCTAAATGTGTATTACAAGCATAAGTATTACATCTTAAATAAAATGTTGTTTTATTAGGATGTTTTTGTGGTACTAAACTTAATTTTTTGCCACATTCCTTACAGCATACTAGCCCTTTTAGTAACCAATCATAACTTTTTACTCTTGTAGAAGTTCTACTTTTTATCATATCTTGTACTATATTAAAAGTTTCTTCATCTATTATTGGTGTGTGCATACCTTTTTTGATTATTCTATCTTCTTTTGGCATTATCATTGTTTTCTTACTTTTATAGTTTACCTTTTTTGTATTTCCATTTGATACCCAACCTAGATAAGTTACATTTTGCAATATTCTTTTTACTGTGTTTCTGTTCCAACCTCTTTTTATTCCGTCTTTTCTTGTATGTACGTTTCCTACAACCTCTGATGGCACTAATGTTTTTTCGTCCGTTAGTATTTTTCCTATCTCTGTTGGTGTTTTTCCATTTCTTGCTAACATAAATATTCTTCTAACGATTGGAGCAATATCTTGGTCAATTATATAATGATTATAATCTAATGGATCTTTTTTATAGCCATAAGTAGGATATGTTGTCATTACTTTTCCTTCTTTTGCTCTTGTTCTCTTTCCATTTCTTACTTTTCTTGATGTATCTCGTAAAAACCATTCATTGAAAAATGCCTTAAATTGCACCATTTCTTCTGATGTTTCAATATGCCCTGTGTCTATATCATCTGTTACCGCTATAAATCTTACACCTTTTTCAATAAAAAACTCTTCTAAATAGTACGATATTTTACTTGATAATCTTCCAAACCTAGATAAGTCTTTTACTATTACTAAATTGATTTTCTTATTTTCAATGTCCTTTATCATTCTATTAAAGTCTGGTCTGTCGAAAGTTGCTCCAGAAACTCCGTCATCTGTGTAATCATCATATATTCGTATGTTATTGTCTTTACAAAAGTTTTTCAAAAATAGTTTTTGTGTGCTGATACTTCCGCTTTCTCGCTCATCTTCGTTTGTTACTATTACTTCTCCATTACCGACTTCAATATTTTCATTGGATAATCTTTCATATAACCCTGCTATATATTTTTCAGGATTTGCTATTGTTATCATTTAAACCTCTCTTTCTAATAACAATAGGTTTCCTCCTATCCAATTTACAACTGAATTATACAATCTATACAAAAATATTTCAACTGTATTTTACAAATTTAGGCTAATAAATATATGAAAATATACATTTACTAGCCTATGCAACTATTTATTAACTTTCTCTATTAAATAATTTATAAATGTTTCTTGTAACTTTTCTTGTATTGTTTTTGCATTTTCATCAAATACTTCTTTTATCTTATATTCTTGTTTCATATAAATACCTATTCCTTTCCTTGAATAGCTATTTATGGTTATAATTCAGTTATATATAAACTTTCAACCTACTGCTATTCAATATATTTCCCAAAATTTTTGATAAATAAATTCATCTTTCTAATACCCCTTTCTAAAAAATTAGAGCAAAAAAAATACACCTTGATTTCTTCAAAGCATACCATTAAACATATATTTTATTACTCTTTATTGTATTTGAATTTACAATATTACTAACTCTTTTTGCAACATTAAATCCAGTATTTAGATCATCCTTTAATACTAAATCACTACTATCTTTGTCATATTCATAAGCACTTCTATTCCAGTTTGCAAATTGTAAATCATTTTCTTTCTTTTTAGTAGATAAATATTCATTATCTCTATTTATCTGTACTAATAATTTTTGATATTCTTGTTTTTCTTGCTTTTCTTTTTTTCTTTTATTTTGTGCATACATTCGTTTTTGAATTTTATTCTTTTCTTTGCTTTCTAACTTCCTTGCCTCTTTTTCTTCAATATATCTTAAATCTTTTTGAATTATTTTCGTTATATATGGCATACCAACTTTTAATTTCTTTGATATATCTACTGGTCTTAAATGTTCTGTAAAGAATAATTCAATTATTTTGTCTTTCGTATCTTTGCCATTTGATTTTGTTTTTATTTTTAACACCTCCATTCTTTTACAATTTCTCTATTTCAACAAACTACAATTTCACACCCACTATAAAAACAAAAAATAAACAATAAAAAATTACTTTACTGTGTTGTTAATAGTTTGTTTAAAACCTTGAACTCATTATTATTACCAACCTTTCCAATTATTTAGTGAATTTTTTGTCTACAACTTTTAGCAATTAGTTTTGGGAAAAGTATTGTAATTATATTAGTATTATAGTATAATAAATATAGAATGTCAATAACAATTTATTATTTT
>CAMMMI010000079.1 GCA_946497905.1 uncultured Clostridium sp. | reverse complement strand
TATTATTATGTAATTTTTCATTTCTTAAATCTAAAAATCTATATTCTAATCTTAAGTCTTCTCTTACATCTTGGTCTGTATTTATCTCAAATGGAAGAATATTTTTACATTTTCCTAATATTTCTATGTTATTTGCAATTACTTCTATTTCTCCTGTATTTATTTTTGGATTTTTGTTTGTTCTTTCCACAATTTTTCCTTCTATGTGGATACAACTTTCTGAATTTAATTCTTTTACAAGTTCTTGTAAATTTTCATCATTCACTACTATTTGAGTAATTCCAAATTCATCTCTTAAATCTATGAATATCATTCCACCTAGATTTCTTATTTTCTGTATCCATCCTGCTAGTTCTACTTTTTCTCCTACATTTTTTATTGTTAATTCTCCACATGTTTTTGTTCTGTACATATCCATTCCCCCCATTTATTTTAAATGTTATTAAATAATATCACATTTTTGTTTAAATATCAATGGTTTTGTTAATAAGTTGTTTGTTACATGTTATTTATTTTTCATTATTTACCTTTAATAAGCTTATTTAATATTTTATGTTATATTAATATCATGTATTTTAAAAAAACACAATAGCTGTCCTTTATTAAATAAAACATTATAATTTTTTCCTAAATCCTTTATATACTATATGTTATAGTTTTAGATACTTTAATTCAAACTTATAATCATAAAAGGCATCCTAAAATAGAAAAGGCAAAAAATTGCATTCGACTAAAAGTTGATTGCAATTTTTTGCCTTTTCTATTTTACTTTTTATTAATTTACATAAATACCATAATTTATTTTATAGTCCATCCATTTTCTGAACTACCTTCTAATTCAATATCAGGTTGTAGAGATACTACTGCTCTATAAGAAAACTTTCCTTCATATGAAGAATTATTACTACTATATATAGCACTATAGTCCTTCATTATTCCTCCCAATGAATTTAAGAAACCAAAAAATGAAAAGTCCATACAGCCATTTGATGCTTTACTACTACTTTGGGAAGCAAGAGTAAAAGAAGTAGCAGTTTCCATCGTTCCACATAACACATTTCTTATATCTTCATTCTCTAGATCACTCATCCATAAACTTTCATTTCTTATTCTTATTTCTTCACTTTCACCTGGATTTTCTTTACTTATTATTTTTGATTTTCCTGGCATTTTAAATATTTGTGCTGAAAAGTTTGTTATATCAATCCAATCACTCCACGTTTTTCCATTGTCAGTCGATTCGCTATATTGCATGTATTCGGCATTCTCTAAAAATCTACATTTCCATAAATCTCCACCATTTAAATTTATCTGTTGTGAAGAATTAAATAACTTATTTATATCTTCTGCATTCAATCCTCTTGCACTTTCTGCATATTTTCCTTTTCCATATAATTCATCACATGTATTATTTATTATTTTTACTCCATTTAAATATCCTTTTTCTCCATATAAACCTATTGTCGAAGTTGTTGGATTATCACTTATTAACTCTAATCCTCCATTTTCTCCTATTTCCAATACTCTCCAGCTTAAATCTTCTGTTGATAATGATTGTGAACTACTTGTTCCGCTTTCTTCGATCCCTATTGTTGTACTTTTTTGTCCATTTGATAATTCATCATAATTTACATAGTCCCCTATTTTTAATGTTATATCTCCATTTGTTATTTCTGTATCATTTTGTTTCCATTGTGTTGTTACTATACTTCCATCTTTTCGTATCACTACATTATATCCATCTACATTTACTGTTGCTGGTAAACTTTGTATTCTATTCTCATTTTCTGCACCTGTTTCTGTTATCTCTTTACCTTTATATGTTATACCTTTTATATTTTTTCTTAAGTTTTCATTTAAATCTTCTAAATTAATTTTTCCTTCATCATTAAAGCTTCCTGATGTCTCTAATTTTACTTTTTCTTCTACTGTTGCTTCTTCTGTTTTTTCCTTTGCTGTTGTCCCCTTATTTAATATTCCATTTTCTCCTGTTAACATTGCTATGCTTATTCCTGCTAAAATTAATAACACTATTATTGTTATTACCAGTGCTATTAATGTTATTCCTTTTTCACATTTTCTTAATTTTCTCATTATTTTCCCCTTTCTTTTGCATATTTTTATTATTCCTTTTTCTTTTTAAATTATAAAAAAACATTATTTTTTTATCAATATAATTTTTATAATTCATTATTTTATTTAATAAAAGTTTTACATAATTTTCAAATAGTATTTCTCTTTACTTTCTTTTTTATACTAATAATATTATTAACTTTTCCAAATTCTTTCTATTCAAAAAAATGTTTTTTCATTATTATTTTATATTTTTCCCCGAATTAAGTCAATAGATTGTTGTATTTTATTTCTTTTTTGTTTTTACAGTTACGATTTTTTGTTATTTTTTTCATTTTTTTAATATTGAACTTTTCAGAATTTAATGTTAATATTAAATTAGATAAAATTTATTTCGAGGTGTTTTATGAAAGATTACGTATTTGATTTTTATGATAAAACAAGTTTAAAATCATATAATTTAGATAAAACTATGCAATATCAATTAAATTTACTAGATAGTTTGGACGTATTTACTCGAAAACATTGTGAAAATGTTGCTAGCTTGACATGTCGTATATGTGAATATTTACATTGTAATAGAGGTTTTACAGAATATTGCACTATTTGTGCTTATTTACATGATATTGGTAAAATGTTCATCCCTCCTGAAATTTTACAAAAACCTGGTAAACTTACAGATGAAGAATATGAAATAATGAAAACACATACTACTTTGGGTTACAATATGTGTATGAAAGATGAAAAATTAAGACCTTATTCTGCTGGTCCAATATATCATCACGAAGCATTAAATGGCTCTGGATATCCAAAAGGTTTGACAAAAAAAGAGATTCCTTATGAAGGACAAATTATTCGTGTAGCTGATGAGTATGACGCCATTGTTAGCAAAAGACAATATAAGTCTCATATTGGTATTTCTGACACTCTAAAAATCTTAATTGAAAACACTAAGCCTACTGGAGATAATTCTAAATCTGAAGCATTAAGTCAAATTGCTGAAAATGCTAGATATGGAAAAAATAATCCACTTATTGTTAAAACATTATTTAAGGTTGTTATTGATGATATTGGGTACGAAATTTATTGTACTATAAATTATCTAAAGGATTTAAAAAAAGAAATAAAGAGATTTAAAGAGATTGAAAATTACAGATTAAAAATGGAGAAAGCTAAAACTGAAAAAAAGAAAAATTATTATTTAGAAGGTATTAAACTTCTTTTAAAGAGTCCAGAAACTATTGATAATTATACTCATATATATGAAGAATATAAAAATGCTTATAAAACAAGAAAAGCAATAATTGATAATCTATATCATGAAATTAAAGTAATTAAAACTTTAAAAGTTTAATAGAACAAATCTGAAAGCCTTAATATTTATACAACATTTAATATTCATCTTTGGCTTTCCGTTAATTTGTTCTGCACCAATTTTACATATGTAAAATTGTGTGCATCTGTTGTGCGAAGCATTTTTAAATCCTATAAAGAAAATTACTTCTTTATAGGATTTTTTTATAGAAAATTTTTTGATTTTCTATACATAAAAGATTAAATTATTTTATTCTTCTAATCCAAAACTTACTCCTAGTGCATTATTTACTTTGTTAATTATTTCTTCATCATCAATATGCCCTATTCTTTCTTTTAATCTACTTTTATCAATTGTTCTTATTTGTTCTGCTAAAACTATTGAATTATTTTTTAGTCCACATGCTTCTGAATCTATTTCTATATGTGTGGGCAATTTTGTTTTACTTGTTTGTGATGTTATTGCTGCTGCTATTACTGTTGGACTATATTTGTTTCCTAAGTCATTTTGTATAATTAGAACTGGTCTTATTCCTCCTTGCTCTGATCCTACTACTGGACTTAAATCTGCATAAAACATATCGCCTCTTTTTATTTGCATATTTTTCACTCCTAATATTATTATATTGTCAACTAGGTATTTTTTGTTTTTAGTAAAATTAATTGATTGAATTTTTTTGCTTATAACATTTTAGTTTTATCCAACTTATTATTAATCTCACTTATAATATTGTATGTAATTTGTCGTTTTTTAGTTATTAATTTTACCTTTATGACTAATAATATTATTACCAGTTTTAGAGTTTTTAGTCAGAAGATTTTTTGTTTTAATAAATATCACATTAAGTTATAGGAAATGTAGCTTCTTATAACCTGAAAAATTCCTCTAATTTTTCAATTAATAATTCTTTATTTTCAATTGTATTAATGTAGTTTCTAAATTCACTTGAATTTTTCATATTTTTTGTGTACCAAGACATATGTTTTCTCAATTCTTTTATTGCTATATCTCCTTTTTCTTTGATAGCTAATTCTATTTGTTTTTTTATTACTTGCAATTTTTCTTGATTTGATGGTTTTTCCATAAGGTTTCCAGTTTGCAAATATGTTAAAATCTGTTTAAATATCCATGGATTACCAAAACTACCTCTTCCTATCATGATTCCATCTACACCAGTATATTCAAACATTTTTAATGCTGATTTTTCATCTACTATATCACCATTTCCTATTACTGGTATATTGACTGCCTTTTTTACTTCTTTTATTATATTTAAATCTGCCTTTCCTGTATAATATTCTGTTCTTGTCCTTCCATGTACAGTTATTGCTGATATTCCTTCATTTTCTGCTATTTTGGCAATTTCTGTTGCAACAATATGTTGTTTGTCCCATCCAGTTCTAATTTTTAAAGTAACTGGAACTTTTGAATTTTTGATTACTGCTCTAATTATTAATTTAGCTTTTTCTAAATCTAATAGCAACTTGCTTCCATCACCATTTTTTACTACCTTTGGAGCTGGACACCCCATATTTATGTCTATAATATCAGCTATTTCACTTATTTTATTTGATGCATATCCCATTGTTTCTTCATCACTGCCAAATATTTGGAAACTTATTGGTCTTTTTTCTCCTTCTGTGTTTAATAACCTTTTTGTTTTCTGGTCATTATGAAACATTGCCCTAGAGCTTGCCATTTCTGTACATACCATTCCTGCTCCTAAGTCTTTACAAACAGTTCTAAATGGCAGGTTTGTTACACCTGCCATTGGAGCTAATATTAAATTATTTTCTAATTCTACATTTCCTATTTTTAATTTTTTTATATATCCCATTATTTCTCCTATTCGATTAATTATATTATGTTTTTTATTATCTAATTTGCTATAAATATCGTTTTTTGTCTTTTACTACTTATATTCAATAATAGCCCTATACATATAAAACTTGTAATTAATGAGCTTCCTCCATAACTTACAAATAGAAGTGGAACTCCTGTAATAGGTAATAACCCCATTACCATTCCTATATTTTCTAACATATGAAATAAGAATACCCCTGTAATTCCTGACGCTATTAATTTTCCTGTTTCATCTTTAGCTGTTTTAGCAACATATAGACATTTGGTTATTAACAAAACATACATTATTATTAATGCACATGCTACTATAAATCCCATTTCCTCCCCAATTACTGAAAATATGAAGTCTGTTGTTTTTGGATATAAAAATCCTAATTGAGTTTGATTTCCTTTAAGTAGCCCCATACCTGTTAGGCCTCCTGCACCTATTGCTAATTTTGACTGTATGATATTATATCCTGAGCCTCTTGGGTCTGATTCTGGATTTAAAAATATATCTATTCTTTCTTTTGCATGTTCTGGTAATATAAAATTATACATTACAGGTACTAATATTACTACTAAAAGTATGCTTCCTATAATATATTTTTTATCTATTCCTGCTGTTATTAACATAAATATCGTTGCCATTATATATGCTGCTGCTGTACCATAATCTGGTTGTTTTATTATTAATATAACTGGTACTAATAATACTGCTCCTATTATTAATAATTTTGTTGGTCTGTTTATTTCTGATTTATTTCTACTTTGAATTTTAGAAATTGTATATGCCAAAAATAATATTACAAATACTTTTGCAAATTCTCCTGGTTGAAAAGAAAATGCCCCTATATCAAACCAGCTTGTAGCACCATTTATTGGGCTTGTAAATAGTACTGCAATTAGTAAAATTATGAAACCTCCATAAAATATTGGTGATAATTTTACGATTGTTTCATAATCTACTAACATTACAATTATCATTATTACTAAACTTACTCCTAGCCATATACATTGTTTATAAAAGTCTTGGTATCCACTTTCTTGTGTTGCTGAAAATAAGGCTATTAATCCTATTATTGATAATATAATAGCAATTATTAATAAACTCCATTCTACATTTTTTAATTCTCTTTTTCTCATTAAACCACTCTTTTTCTTTAATATTTTTTGATTTAATTTTTTCTTTTGATTGTTAATTTTGTTATTTGTATATTGTTTACTTTTTAATTTTAAATTTTATTACTCTTGTATATTTTGGTCTTCTATTATTTTAAGGTTTTGATATATTTAAAATTTTCTATTCTTGTTTATTTTGTTCTGTTTTTAAATTTTCTTTCTCTTCTGATATATTTTTATCTTCTTGTTTCTTATTTTCTTTATTTTCATGCTTTTGTTTTATTTCTTGATTTTCCTTGTTTTCATGTTTTTGTTTTACTTCTTTATTTTCTTTATTTTTATTATCTTCTCTTTCTCGACTATTATCATTTTTTTGCTCGGTTTTATTATTTTCCTGTTCTTGTTTTTCTATCTTTTTATATTCTATTTTCTGTTTTTCTTCGCTTTTTTCTTTTTGTTGCTTTTCATCTTGCTTTTCTTTTTCAATTTTTCTTGCTTCATTTTTTATATTTAATATTGGTATATTTGCATATAAAGCTGGTGCACCATTTGTTCCATCTTCATTTTCTTTATTTGTTAATCTTACATCTATGGCTTTTTCATCTACATCTATATATTTTTTTATAACTTCTATTATTTCTTGTTTCATAAGTTCCAAAAAGTCTGCTGATACATTTGCTCTGTCTTGCATTAGTACTAAATGCAATCTTTCTTTTGCTGTCTCCTTAGAATTTGATGGCACACTTTCTTGTTTTTTATTAAATTTCTTAAAAAATTTCATTATGTTTTCAAACATTGTTCCTTTTTACCCCCGAATTTTTTGTTATTGTTTATTGTTTTTTGAATAATCTTTTTAATTTCGCAAAAAATCCTTTTTCTCTTCCAGGTATTGTTACCTCTATTTTTTCTCCCAATACTCTTTTTGCTATTTCTATATATGCTTTTCCTGATGGTGCTTTTCTGTTCTGTATTACGGGTTCTCCTTTATTTGTTTGTGTTATTATGTATTCATCATCTGGAACAACTCCTATTAAGTCTATTGATAATAAATCCACAATATCTTCAACATCCATCATTTCGCCTTTTTTTACCATATTAGGTCTAATTCTATTTATTACTAATTCCGGATTTTTTATTTCTGATGATTCTAATAGTCCTATTATTCTGTCAGCATCTCTTATTGCTGATATTTCTGCTGTTGTTACTACAATAGCACGATTTGCTCCTGCAATTGCATTTTTAAATCCTTGTTCTATCCCTGCTGGACAGTCTATAAGTATATAGTCAAACTCCTCTTTTAATTTATTTACTAAATTTCTCATCTGTTCTTCATTTACTGCGCTTTTATCTCGTGTTTGTGCGGCTGGTAGTAGGTATAACTCTTTAAATCTTTTATCTTTTATTAAAGCTTGTCTTAATTTGCATTTTTCTTCTACAACATCTACTATGTCATATACTATTCTGTTTTCTAACCCCATTACGACATCTAAGTTACGAAGTCCAATATCTGTGTCTATTAATACTACTTTTTTTCCTTCTAGTGCTAAACTTGAACCTAAATTTGCTGTTGTTGTTGTTTTTCCTACTCCACCTTTTCCTGATGTTATAACTATTACTTCTCCCATATTTTTCCTCCTTAGGATTTTAAAAACACTTTCTTAACGTATATATAATATAACGAATTTACTAAAAAGTCAATGTATTTACATAAAAAATACATAAAAATTCCTAGTTGCAAAATTTTCATTGCCAATGCAACAACTTTTTTCTAAAAAGTGTTGTCATATT
>CAMMMI010000078.1 GCA_946497905.1 uncultured Clostridium sp. | reverse complement strand
GGTCCGTCCCTTTGTTCCCTAATTTTCGGGATTAAAGGAACGTCCCCAAGTAATGTCAAAATAGCCCGTCCCCTTTGGCACTCTTAAATCTTAATTTTCATATACTACTTTACCATTAACTATTGTATATTTTACTTTTCCTTTTAATTTTTTTCCTATAAATGGACTATTTTTTGCTTTTGATACTATCATTTCTTTTGTATATACATATTCTTCATTTGGGTCGAATATTGTGATATCAGCTATTTTTCCTGTTTCTATAGACCCTTTATCTATTTTTAATAATTTAGCTGGGTTATATGATGTTAACTTTACTAATTCTAAATATGATAAATGTCCAACATCCACTAAATTCATAATTTCCGCTGGAAGTGCCGTTTCAAAGCCTATTATTCCATTTGGTGCTTTTCCTAATTCTTGCACTTTTTCTTCTTCACTGTGAGGTGCATGGTCTGTTATAATACAATCTATAGTTCCTTCTTTTAGTCCTTCAATTATTGCCTGTCTATCTTTTTCTTCTCTTAATGGGGGATTCATTTTCGCGTTTGTCCCTGACTTTAAGACTTCATCTACTGTAAATGTAAAATAATGTGGACAAGTTTCACATGTTATTTTTACACCACGTTTTTTTGCATCTCTTACCATATTTTTTGTTGTTTTTGTACTTATATGGCATATGTGCCCTCTTACATTATTTGTTTCTGAAATTACAATCTCTCTTGCTGCCATTATTTCTTCTGCTTCTGGTAATACTCCTTCTACACCCAATTGTTCTGCTACTTTTCCTGCATTTATTGCTCCTGCTGAAACTGACTTTTCTTCACAATGTGAAGCTACAAATGTTCCTAGCCTGTCTGCTTCAATCATTGCTTGTCTCATCATTCTACTGTTTACTACTGGCATTCCATCATCTGAAAATGCTATAGCTCCTGCTTTCTTTAGTTCTTCAAAATTTACTAGTTCTTCTCCTTTTTCTCCTTTTGATACTGAAGCATATGGTAATATATTACATAAATTAACTCTTTTACCTTCTTCTATTATTTTTTTCAAAATAATAGTGCTATCCGGAGTTGGTTTGGTATTTGGCATTGGGCAAATTGTAGTAAAACCTCCTGCAACAGCACTTTTACTACCAGTTTCAATTGTTTCTTTGTATTCAAATCCTGGTTCTCTTAAATGACAATGAATATCAATCATCCCTGGCATAATATATAAATTAGTACAATCAATTATTTTGTCTGCTTCTTCTGTTATATTTGAAGCGATTTCTTTGATTTTCTCATTTTCTATTAATATGTCTTTTTTCTCAAATGTATTAGTTTTGTAATCTATTAATGTTCCATTTTTTAGTAAAGTTATCATATATTTCCTCCTTATTTTTTAATTTATTTTATATTATCATTTTATTGGAAATATTTCAATCTTTTTCTAAAAAATGGAACATTAAATTTTTAGTCAACTATTCTTGCCAAGATAAATATTCTTCTGACGATTGGAGCAATATCTTGGTCAATTACATAATGATTATAATCTAATGGACTATTATTAAATTCAATTTATATGAAATATATTTTTTATTTTATTAATAAACCTCTTAAATAAGGGTTCTTTATATTCTATCATAGCTATTTCATTTGTTATAAGTTTCTCCTCTTGTTGTAAGCTATGCTTTTTAAATAAATTGTCTGGATTATATTTTTCTCTAATCTCTGCTTGATGTTTTTCCTCATTAGTTTTGAATAATGTTTTTAATTCGTTTTTTTCTTCATCTGAATCGCACCAATAATTAAGATGAAATAATGCAATCATTGATAAAGTTTCTCTCTTAATATTCTGTTGTTCTAAATTGATTTTCGAATCATATTCAGGACTATAATCTTGCATTTTTTCTTCCTTTATCATATTAAACAAACTAACTGGTAATTTTTTTATATAGCTTTCTCCTAATAAATTTAATATACTATAAACTTCTGAATATATCTCTTGTGTTTGTACATTCATTCTTATTACCTACCTATCTCTAAATTTATCTGTTTCTGTTTGATTATGTGATTGTTCTCTTTCAGCTTTTGTTCTGTTTAGTCTTTCATAAGCTTTGTTCATATCCTCTTGATCTATTTCTGCTTTTTCATATACATTTACTAAATCATCTGTTGAATAAGTGTAAGCATCTATGTGTTCACCTTGAATTATATTTTCATTTTCTCTAAAAATTTCATTAAATCCTAATTTTCCCTCTGCATTTCTAGTTATTGCATATCTATGACCACTTTTTGTCATAAATTCTTTTAGTGTCTGTGTTTTGACAACTTCCTTTGCTCCTCCTGATATTTGTCCACCAGCTGTAACATATATTTGTCTACCAGTTGTAGTATACATTTCTCTTCCACTTTTGTCGGTAGCATTTATTCCCATTAAATGATCATATTCTGTATCTCCTGCATTATCATATCTGATTAGAATATCAAAATCTTCCTCGCCTTTTTCATTTATAGTCGATACAATAAAAGTCCTATTACCTAAGTCCCAAGTTTCTGGTATTCCACATTGTTCTCTAAAATCATTTAAGAAAATATCATCTGTTAATTTTGCTACTTCTGTTACTTTACCACTTTTTAATGAATCTTCAATTCCATTTTTAATAAGTCTATCGCTCATTTCTCTTTGAGTTATTTTTTCAAGTGAATCCCCTTGTAACACTTGGTCAGTATCAACATTAAAACTCATATCATCTATTACAAATGTAGTTTTATTCTCTGTACCTGTTCCAATGATATCAAAATCTCCATTTTTGTCTCTTTGATAATATTCTTTAATAGGTTTCATTACATTCTTTTTCAAAGCATAGTCATATTCTTCAATTTCATAAGTTGCAACAAATATATCTTGGTGTAATGAAGAAGTATCAAGTCCTATTATATCTTCTAATTCCTCAATATTTAATCCATTAACTTTTTCTAATTGTAATAATAACTTTGGGTTATCATATCCGCTTGTTTCTTCAGAATTATATATATCTACAAAATCTCCATATCTTCCTTGCACTTCAAGCATTGCAAATTGTTTAGCCAATTCAGCTTTTTCTCCATTTGCCCCTCTTGCATATTCTTCGCCTAATCTTTCTCCAACATATTCTACATACTGTGTTGTCGTATCTGCTAGTGTCTGTAAATTATACTTAACAGTCTTATTATCAAAATCTT
Organism: uncultured Clostridium sp.; assembly: GCA_946497905.1. Taxonomy (GTDB): domain Bacteria; phylum Bacillota; class Clostridia; order TANB77; family CAG-508; genus CAG-269. Next base: position 4,945 of record CAMMMI010000078.1, on the reverse strand, counting down.
GGGTATTATTATATATCAAATTTTCATGCCATTTGTTTATGTCTTGATTGTCAAGTTGTTCCAGATAATATGAACGATGAAATTCATCCCTCTTGCTAACTTCTCTTTCATATTCTTGTGATTGTTGAGGTCGTTCTAAATGCTTTTCTGATAAATCTGTTAACATTTCTTTAAATTCTTTATCAGTTGGTATTTTTCCTTTTATTTGTTCTAATTCTTCTAATTTTTGTTTTAATTCATCTTTAGATATTTTACCACTATTTCTTTGATAATATAAATTTTTTCTTTTATATTCAAAGTTTTGTTTAGCTAAATCATCAACTTCATCTTGCCTATATTCTTCATTATCAGATAGTGTTTGTTTTATTTCTGCTATCTTTTTATCTGCCTGTTCTTTAGGAACTTTTCCCATGCTTTTTTTCATATGTTCTAATCGTAATTTCATTTCAAGAATTATTTCCTCTTTATCATAATCCTTGATAGAATTTTTAGTAGAGATCATTGATTTATATTCTCTTATCTTACGTATTTCATTTGCAAACTCTGATGCTGAAATTTCTTTATTCCTTTCACGTTGGATTAAGTTTTCTTTCATTTCTCTAACATATAAATCAGCAATTGCTTCTTTTTTTGTATCTGTATCTCTTTCTATTTCTTCTTGTTGTATTTGTAATTCTAATATTGCAAATTGTCCATCCTTTGTTCTTCCCTCTTTACCTGCTCTAATATTTTTTATTTCTTCAGCAAGTTTCAACCATTTTTTATCATTTTGCTCTATTATACTTTCATATTGCTTTTTTTGATTATCATTTTTTTGCGATAGATTATACTCCATTTCATCTCTCCCTCTTTTTAGGATTAAAACTCAATTTTTTAACTTTAATCCTATTTTTTACATATTTATTCATTAATTCTCTTTTTTGATTATAACAAACATTATTTTTGTTAGCAATATATTTTTTATTTTATTATTCAATGTTTTACATAAATAGTAATCTTTATAACAATACTTCTTGCCAATTTTTACCTATCAAGTATCTCTTTCATCATATGATTTTCAAAGACATAATGCTTATTGCATATTTTCTCTAGTCTAGGTCTATGGGTTATTATTACTAAAGTTTTATTTTTCAAATACTTTTCAATCATATTTATAATTTTTTCTTCTGACAAACTATCTAAATTTGATGTAGGTTCATCAAAAAAATATAATTCTTTATCTATTAAAATCCCTCTAATCAAATTTAATCTTTGCTTTTGGCCTGCTGATAGCTTTATTCCTCTTTCTCCCACCATTGTTTCCAAACCATTTGGTAATTCCTTATACCATTCTGTCAGTCCTGCTTCCTCTAATAATTCTAATATCTTTTCATCTGATATATTCTTGCCTAAGCAAAGATTATCTCTAATGCTCAAGTCAAATAAATCTACCTCTTGTGATACAAACACTAAATCTAACCTAGTATCTTTTTGTTTCTTATTATCTATTAATAGTTCTCCATATTCCAATGGATACAATCCAGCAAGTATATTAACTACTGTTGTCTTGCCTTGTCCAGATTCTCCAATAATACTAATTTTATCTCCTTTATTTAATATAAATTCTGGTATTTTTATTTTTAATGAATTTTTATTATATGAGAATAATATATTTTTTAGTTTAATTTCTTTAAAATTATCTATTAATTTTACTTCTTTAATATCTCTAAAATATTCATCTAATTGTTTTTTCGCTGTTTTAAATCTTTCGCTTATATCTATCATTCTAACTAAACTATTTAAATTAGAATATAATTTGCCTAATGCTGACATATAAAATAATAAATAAGGTAGTCCATCTTCTCCATTTGAAACCATTATTACTGTACTTATTAATACTACTAAGTATAATAAATTCATTAATCCTGTAAATACACCATTTGTATTTGACCTTTTTCTTTCATTAATTTTTGTAGCTTTTAAATATTTTTCTGAATTTTCATTTATTTTTTCTGTACAAAATTTTCCAATATTTAATTTTCTCACAGTTATTATATTTTGTATAAAATCAATAAAGGTAGCATTATATTTTGATTCTGCTTCATTTGCTTTTTTCTGAAAGATTTGTTTGTTTTTTATCATATTATACTTTAAAAATACCGCTAATACTGAAATTATTATACATATAATTCCTGTTATTATTGACTGCTTACATACCATTATTAATATAGCCACTCCACCAATCATCAAAGGTATAACACTTGATTGAAATTGCCATATCACATCAACAAAATAAAAGGATACATTTGTAATTAATTTATGTATATATCCTGTATGAGTATTTGCTATTTGTTCCATTGTCATTGATTGTAATTTATTAAAATAATATTCTTGTATTGCAGTTTGTGTCTTTTGTTCATTTACATTATCTATATATGATCCTATTTTACCAGCAATCAACATAATTATATCTACTATAAAAATGCATATTGTCAATTTAATTATTTTTTCTAAAGTAAGTGGACTCGTTCCAAAATACGATAATGCAAAAGATTCTCCATAATATGCAATTGAATATATAGTATTAACTATAAGAGAATATATAAAAAGTTTTTTTACTACTACTTTTAATAATTCTTTCATTATCTTTCACCTCTTTTGTTTTCTTAATTAATATTAAATATATTTAGAGTTTATCATAACAAAATTAAAAATACAACAATATTTATCCACAAGAAAACATAAAAATATTTTAATTGACAAAATTCTCTTTTTAAATTAAAATACTAATATAAGGAGGAGATATTATGTCTAATATTATGTCATATTTATTTGAAACAAATGCAATACGTTTTTGCGAAGAAAACAAGCCATTTTGGTACACATCCGGAAAAATTGGTCCATATTTTATAAATACACATTTTATATACGGAAGCGAAAAAGAAGCCTCAGAATTATTAAGTTATATCGATGAATGTTTAGTAAATAAAGAAGCTTTGCCTAGAAAAGTTTTTCAAAAAGTATTAAAGCAATATAATACCAATGCCATATATAAAGATGTTATTGATACTATGAAAGAATATATTGAAAATAATATAAATGTTGACGAAATTGATTTTATATCAGGTGGAGAAAGAAGGGATTGGTTCTTCTCAAACATTATCGCTTACCTTTTAGACAAACCACATATTTCAATATATAAAGACCTTTCAGTAGTCGTTAGCGATAGCGACTTTTCCAAAAATACTATTAATATGGATTTTAGAAATAAAAAAGTTTTACATATTGCTGATTTAATAACTGTCGCTTCAAGCTATATTAGAGCTTGGATACCAGCTATTAGAAATCTAGGAGCTAATATTTGTTGGTCTTGTGTAGTTGTAGATAGAATGCAAGGTGGAAAAGACAAAATAGAAGCGGAAGGAATAAAATCTTTTTCTTTAGTAAATATTGATAAAGGTCTATTTAAAAAAGCTTTTGACATGGAAATTATTAATGAACTTCAATTAAAAATGCTTAATGACTTCTTTGAAGACCCTGATAAAACAATGAGAGAATTTTTGATTCAGCATCCAGAATTTATTAAAAACTCTTTAAGTTCTGATGAAAAAACGAAAAAAAGAGCTACTCTTTTAGTTGAAAATGATTTATATAACTTAAAAAAAGAAACTGAATTAATTTAATTTGACACCTCATCATAGCTGGGGATTACTACTAAAGTTTTTATAACAAGATAGCATTTTAGCCATCTTGTTTTTTTATATATACTGTGTTATAATTTTTCAAAATGATAAAATTAGGAGAAACAAATGTTTAAATTACATTCAGAATATAAACCAACAGGCGATCAGCCACAAGCAATAGAATATTTAAGTAAAGGAATAGAAAAAGGGGAAAAATTCCAAACACTATTAGGTGTTACAGGTTCAGGAAAGACTTTTACGATGGCTAATATAATACAGAAAGTACAAAAGCCAACATTGGTGTTAGCACATAACAAAACACTAGCTGGACAACTCTATTCAGAGTTCAAAGAATTCTTCCCAGAGAATAACGTGGAGTATTTTGTTAGTTATTATGATTATTACCAACCAGAAAGCTATATTCCTTCTACAGATACTTATATTGAAAAAGATTCATCAGTAAATGACGAAATTGATAAATTAAGACATTCAGCTACATTATCACTATTTGAAACAAGAGATGTAATAATTGTAGCTTCAGTATCATGCATATATGGGTTAGGAGATCCTATAGACTACCAAGAAATGATGTTATCTTTAAGACCAGGAATGCAAAAATCACGAGATAATGTACTAAAAAAGTTAATATCAATGCAATATACAAGAAATGAGATAGATTTTAAGAGAGGAACTTTTAGAGCTAAAGGAGATATAGTAGAAATTTACCCATCTGACCAATCAGAATCAGCAGTAAGAGTAGAATTTTGGGGAGATGAAATAGAAAAAATAGTAGAAATAAATCCATTAACAGGAAAAACTGTAGGCACAAGAAAACATATATTAATATCACCAGCATCACATTATGTAACAACAAAAGAAAAAATGGAAAGGGCAATAGTTACTATAGAACAGGAGATGGAAGAAAGAGTAAAATACTTCAAATCAAAAAATAAACTAATCGAAGCGCAAAGAATAGAAGAAAGAACAAATTTTGATATGGAAATGATGAAAGAAACAGGATTTTGCTCTGGAATAGAAAACTATTCCAGACATATAAGCGGAAGACCAGAAGGAAGTCCTCCATATACATTATTTGACTATTTTCCAAAAGATTTTCTATTATTAATAGATGAATCACATGCAACAATTCCACAAGTAAGAGCAATGTATAATGGAGATAGAGCAAGAAAAGAATCATTAGTAAAATATGGTTTTAGACTTCCATCAGCATTTGATAATAGACCATTAAAATTTGAAGAATTTGAGCAAAGATTAAATCAAGT
>CAMMMI010000077.1 GCA_946497905.1 uncultured Clostridium sp. | reverse complement strand
CTTGCAATATCTATTAAATTTTCTAGTTCTTCTGGCATGTTTCCAAATCTGTCTATTATTTCATCTATTACATTTTGTATATCTTCTTCATTTTTACATAATGCTATGTCTTGATATATTTCAATTTTTTGGTTAACGTCTTGAATGTATTCTTCTGGAATATAACTTGTTACATTTAAATCTATTTGTATATCTATTTCTGGTTTTATTTCTATTCCTTTCATTTCTTTTACTACTTCGTCTAATAGGTTACAATATGTGTCATATCCAACTTGTTCTAAATGTCCTGATTGTATTTCTCCGAAGTAAACTTCCTGCTCCACGTATTTCTAAGTCTCTCATTGCTATTTTAAACCCTGATCCAAATTCTGTGAATTCTTTTATTGCTTTTAGTCTTTTGTCTGCAACTTCTGATAATAGTTTATCTCTTTTATATGTTATATATGCATATGCTTGCCTATCACTTCTTCCTACTCTTCCTCTTATTTGATATAATTGTGCCAATCCCATTCTATCTGCATTTTCTACTATTATTGTGTTAGCATTTGGTATGTCTATTCCTGTTTCTAGAATGGTTGTACATACTAATACATTACTTTTTCCTTCTATAAATTCTTTCATTATATCTTCAATTTTACTACCTGTCATCTGCCCATGTGCATATGTAACTTCTGCTTCTGGTACTAATTCTGATATTTCTATTGCTTTTCTTTCTATTCCTTGTACATTATTAAATATATAAAAAACTTGACCTCCTCTTTCTAATTCTTTTGTTATTGCTTCTTTTATTACTTCTTTGTCATATTCTAATACATAAGTCTGTACAGGTTTTCTGTTTTGAGGTGGTTCATATATTACTGACATGTCTCTTATTCCTACTATTGACATATGCAATGTCCTAGGAATTGGTGTTGCTGTCATTGTTAAAACATCTATACTTGATTTATATTGTTTAATTTTTTCTTTAGCTTTTACTCCAAAGCGATGTTCCTCATCAACTATTAAAAATCCTAAATCTTTAAATTCTACATCTTTACTTAACATCCTATGTGTTCCAATTACTATATCTACTTCTCCTAATTTTAACTTTTTTATTACTTCTGATTGATATTTTTTGCTTTTAAATCTGTTTAATATTTCTATTTTTATTGGATAATCTTTCATTCTTTCTTTAAATTCTTGATATTGTTGTTCTGCAAGTACTGTTGTTGGTGCTAAATATGCTACTTGTTTTTGGTCCATAACAGCTTTAAAGGCTGCCCTTAATGCTACTTCTGTTTTACCATATCCAACATCTCCACACAATAGCCTATCCATTGGTTTTGGAGTTTCCATATCTTTTTTTACTTCTTCTATACAACGTAATTGGTCATCTGTTTCTTGATATGGAAATTTTGCTTCAAATTCATTTTGCCATGGTGTGTCTTTGCTAAAACTAAATCCTTGTGATTTTTCTCTTTTTGCATATAATTCGATTAACTCTCTTGCTACTTCTCTTAAATTATTCTTTACTTTTGCTTTAGTATTTTCCCAGTCTTTACTTCCTAATTTGTTTAATTTAGGATTCAATTTGTCTCCGCCAATATATTTTCTAATTGAATCCATTTGGTTTGTTGGAACATATAATATGTCATCATTTTGATATTTTATTTTTATATAATCTTTTATTGTATTATCTGCATTTATAGTATTAACACCTATGTATATTCCTATACCATATGTTCTATGTACTACATAGTCTCCAACTTTTAAATCTGCAAATACTACTTTTTCTCCTTCTTTAAAAGCTTGATGGGCTACCCTTTTTTTTCTTTTTTCTCCATCAATTAAATTATTTGCTGATATTATTATTTGATCTGTTTCTGTATTCTCAAAACCTGATGATATATTTCCTAAGGTTATTGTTACTATGCTTTCAGTATTTTTTGCTACTATTGTTTGATTTAATTTTTCTTCATATTTATATATTATTTCTTCTTGCTCAAATATTTTTTGTAATTTTTTTGCTTTTTCTTTTGTATCAACTAAAATATATATTTTCTTTTTGTTTTTAGTCCATGCTTTTATGTCTTTTATGAAAGCTTCTAATTCACTTTTATAATAGTTTAATTGTCTATAATGAAAAGTATATTTTTCTATATTTAATGTATTATTATCTTCTTTTTCTGCATATATTATTTGCTTTTTTTCTAGCTGTTCCTTTATATCATTATAATTATTTATGTTTTCTATTGCTTGTGGTACTATCTTTTGCTTATCTATTAATGCTTTTATTATATTTTCGTTGTCTTTTAATATGTTATCTGCTCTATTGCTTATTTTTCTTTCTTCGTCTAATATAATGCAATAATTATTATTTAAATATTCTATTAATGTAACTAGATTTTTATAGAAACAATCTATATATTTATCAATTTTACTAATATAGTTTCCTGCTTTTATTTGTTCTATATCTTCTTCAATTATTTCTTGTTGCTCTTTAGCTATATCAATTTTCCTTATTTTTGAACATACTTCTTCAATAGAATTTTCTAATATATATTCATGTGCTGGATATATTACTGCTTTTTCTAACGCATTTATTGATCTTTGACTTGTTATATTAAAGTTTCTGATTGAGTCTACTTCATCTCCCCAAAATTCTATTCTAATTCCTGTATTTTCGGTTATTGAAATATCTAATATATCTCCTCTTACACTAAATTGACCTCTTCCTTCTATTAAGTCATATCTTGAATATCCTAGTTTTACTAGTTTTTGCTTTATTTCTTCTAGATTATATATTCCACCAATTTTAAATTCTAATTTGTTTTTATATAATATTTCTTTATCTGGTATTTTTTGTTGAATTGCTTCTATTGTTGTTACTATTATTAAATTCTTTTTAGAAATAATCTTGTTTAGTGTTTCTATTCTTTCATATGGCAAGTCTTTACTTTCTGCTATATAATCATATGTTACTATTTCTTTTTTTGGAAATAATACTACTTTGTCTGTAAAGTATTTTATATCTTCATATATTCTTTTTGCTTGTATTTCGTTATATGTTACTACACATATTGGTTTTTTATCAAATTCGCTAATTGCTCCAACTATTTGTAACATTCCCACGTCTGTTAAGCCCAATATTTGTATTGGACTTATTTTGTTTTCTATTTGTTTGTTTAATTGAATGAATTTTTCATTCTTTCCTAATTCTCCTAATATGGTGTTCATTTGGTTTCTCCTTTATTTTTGCTTATCCATATTTATTTTTGTTTTTATATTTTATCATATTTTTTGGAAAATATGAAGAGAAAAATATAAAGAATTTCTAAAATTACTCCAATCACATTCAAAATACTATATTTATTGCTATTATTATTCTCGATATGGCGAATTGTAATGCTTTAATAATCATATTTTTAATTTCAGTGCATATAATATTACGCAAATATTTTTAAGGAGATGAATTTATGTTAGAAAATTACCCTATAATACCTTATTTAGGTTACAAAGATGAAAATGTAAAAACCCCTCTTACTTTTCCTGCTCAACATCAATCTGTTCAACCAGGCTTTGAATATGAAATGAATCCATTGCCAATTTCAGAAAATCCTAGCTACATACCAAGTGGAAAATTACAAAATAAAGTTTTAGTTATTTCAGGTGGTGATAGTGGAATTGGTCGTGCTATTAGTATTCTTTTTGCTAAAGAAGGTGCTGATATTGTTATTAGTTACTTAAATGAACATGAAGACGCAAATTATACTAAACAATTAGTCGAAAATTATGGACGAAAATGTATTTTAATTCCTGGTGATTTACGCGATGAGAATTTATCTAAATATATTGCTGATACTGCAATGAATTGTTTTGGGAAAATTGATATTTTGATTAATAATTGTGGTGTGCAATTTCCTCAAAATAGTATTTTAGATATTTCTAGTCAACAATTAAAAGATACTTTTGAAACTAATATTTTTACATTTTTTTATTTGACTAAAGCTGTTTTACCTTATTTACAAGCTAATAGCAGTATTATTAATACTACTTCTATTACTGCTTTTGATGGAAAGAAGAATTTAATTGATTATTCTTCTACTAAAGGTGCTATAACTGTATTTACTAAATCTCTTGCACTTTCTCTTGCTGATCAAAAAATTCGTGTTAATGCTGTTGCCCCTGGTCCTATTTGGACTCCTCTTATTCCTTCTTCTTTTAATGAACAGGAGGTAGAGATTTTTGGTACTGATACTCCTTTAAAACGTGCTGGTCAACCTTTTGAACTTGCTCCTGCTTATTTGTATCTTGCTAGTGATGATTCTAGGTATGTTACTGGACAAATTATTCATGTTAATGGTGGGTCTATTGTGTAATTTTGACTTTTTATGTCAATTTCAGTACCAACGAAGCTCGTGAATTGCTAGAACATGGAATTTTTCCAAAGTGTCAGGTCTCACGGGATATAATGAAACCTGTTAAATCTCTAAGGGAACTTGACAATTTTTTAAAACTTTCTACTTATCAGCAATGTGAATTTTATGGATACAGTCAGGAGAATTTAAAAAAATTCCATGTTCCTGACAATAGCATTGCTTTGTCTATAGATGAAGCAACTGATATGATATTAAGTAAGGAAAAAATCTATGCTCGGCAAATTTCAGAAGAAGAAAAATGCTTTTCAGACATCAGTTCTTTCGTTTCCTTTATAAAGAAATGTGATGTCAATGGAGACAATTTTCTTCTCTACTGGCGTGGCTAATCTGTAAAAGCACTCTAAAGAGTTTATTACTTTTAGAGTGCTTTTACATTTTTACTACTAGTTTATTAAATTTAGAATTTATATAGTTTTCTAATTTAACCATAAATTCATCTGGTTTTATTTCTTTTTTAGCGACCATATCTAGCCCTTTTTCCCAACTTGCTGTAAGTTTTGGATTTAACATATCTGGCATTGATATCCTTACAATGTCATAAATATTTTCACCTTTATTTGTTGGTGTTACTATTTGCGTTTTTGTATTTATGTTTATATATTTTATTTTTTCTAGTTTTTTTATTATTTCTCCTCTTGTTGCGCTTGTTCCAATTCCTGCTCCTTTTATTTGTTCTCTTAGTTCTTCATCTTCTATCAATTTTCCTGCATTTTCCATAGCTAATATTATTGTTCCTGAGTTATATCTAGTAGGTGGTGATGTCTCTGCTTCTTTTATTTCAAAGTTGTTTACTAATATTTCTTGTCCTTTTTTCAGTTTTTTCAATATTTCTAGATTTGTACTATCTTCTTTGCTTTCATCTTTGTTTTCTTGTTTATTTTCATCCTTATTTTCGCTTTTATTCTTTTCTAAATAATTATTGCTATTTTCTTGTTGCTTATTACTTTCCGGCTTATTTTTAATTGGTCTTAGTATTTCTAAAAATCCTTGTTTTGTACATACTTTACCACTACAATAAAATTTTTCATTTTCTATATCCACTGTAACTTGAATTTTACTATATTCAGCTGGCGGATAAAATATCGCTAAAAATCGTTTTACTATTACTTTATATACTTGTTTTTGTAAGTCATTTAGTTGATTGTAGTTTTCATATCCTTGACCTGTAGGTATTATTGCATAATGATCTGTTATTTTACTGTCATTTACATATTTCGTTTTTATCAAGTTTGTTGAATATTTTTCTTCTGACATTTGTTTTATATATCCTTGTATTTCTTCATCTTTCATACCTCTTGCTATGCCATTTAAGTTTTTTGTTATTTCTTTTGCTACTGCTGTTGAAAGGACTCTTGCATCTGTTCTTGGATATGTTACTAATTTTTTTTCATATAAATTTTGTATTACATCTAAAGTTTCATCTGGTTTTATTTTAAATCTTTTTGTACATTCATTCTGTATTTCTGCTAAATTAAATAATAACGGTGCATTCTCTTTTTGCTTTGATTTCTTTAATTCTGAAATAATAGCTTTTTTCCCTTGTAATTCAGAAATAAATTGTTTTGCTTCATTTTCTTTCTTAAATCCTGTTTCATTATACAATTTTGGAGATTCAAACATTTTTGATTTTTCATTTACTTTCCATTCAGCTTTAAAATTTTCCTTTTCGTCTCCGAATATTCCTACAATTTTATAATATTTTGTTTTGACAAAATTCCTTATTTCTCTTTCTCTAGATACTACCATTCCTAAGACACAAGTCATTACTCTTCCAACTGATATTGACGCCTTTTCTTCATTTATACTTTGTGCTAATTTTCTTCCGTAAATAATTGAAAGTAATCTTGAAAAATTTATTCCAATCAAATAATCTTCTTTTGCTCTTAAATATGCACTATCTGATAAACTATCATATTCTGACATTGGTTTTGCTTCTTTTATTCCTCTTAAGATTTCCTCTTGTGTTTGTGAATCAATCCATACTCTCTTCATTTTTGCTTTTGGATTTGGATGTGCCATCATAAATACTAGCCTTTGGATGTACTCTCCTTCACGCCCTGAGTCTCCTGCATTGTATATTTCTTCTATATCTTCTCTTTGCATTAATTCTTTTACAATATTAAATTGATTCGCAACTTGTGGTATAATCTCATATTTCCATTCTTCTGGAATAAATGGTAATGTGTCTAATCTCCAAAACTTTAATTTTTCATCATATTTTTCTGGATAACTCATTGTTACTAAATGTCCTACACACCAAGTTATTATCCAATTTTCTGATTCTAAATATCCGTTTTTTCTATTTGTTGTTATTTTTAGGGCTTTTGCAAATTCCATTGCTACTGATGGCTTTTCTGTTATTATTAATTTTTTACTCATTTTGTTATCCTCTTTTTAGATTTTAGTAGTTTTATTATATATTTTTTAATTTGCATATATTATTTATTAGTTATGTATTAGTTTTATAAATTTTTAATTTATACTTAAAAATGTGCTACAATTTAATTTTTTATTTTATTTTCTATATATGTATTTAAAATATTTATTAATTCAGCAACTTTTTGTTTTGTTTCAATATCTTTAAAATTAAATCTTGCTATTATTTTGTTTATATAATTCTGTTCTTTTATATATTTATAACTTTCTTTAAAATTAATGTCAAATGTATATGCTAATGTTGTAAACATACTATTTATGCTATTTCCTTTTATTTCTATCATTTGGTTTTTATTTATGCTATTACAGATTTCATCTCTTAATTTAGATTGCTCTATTAATTCTTCTTTTCCTTTCCAAAAAATATTCAAGCACTCAAATAATATATCTATCTTATCTGCATCTCTTATAAGTTTTGAAAAAAATAATTCCTCTTCTGATAAATTTTCTTCAATCTCAAATTTATTGTGATTTTTTATAGCCTTCATAATTATATTATCATATTTGCTAGTTTCTATATATTTTCTAATGTCATGACTTAGTAATTCTGCCCCATAATCTCCATGGTCATATTTAGTTACTTCTTCATTATTTTTGACCATCTCATATTGCTTAAATCTACCTATATCATGCAATAATCCTATTAATTCTGCTAATTGTTGTTTTTCTTGATTTAAATTCATGGCTTTAGCTATTATCCTTGATATTTCGGCTACACGATATGTATGTTCTACTTTTAATTTTGCCTTATCATTACTTAAATCATATTTAGAAAGATATTCTTTATAATTCTTTCTTGCATATTCTAAATCAATCATTACTTTTCACCTCATTATTATAGATCTTTCCAATTTTAACTATGTCAATATGTTAATTTGTTAATTTGAAGCCAAATTTCTTTTTAATATTTCTAATGCTTTTCTTCTTGAACTAATCTTGTTTTTTTCATCACTTGAAAGCTCTGCTAAAGTTCTTCCATCATCTAATTCAAAAATCTCATCAAATCCAAATCCATTTTCTCCTCTGATATTTTCTGAAACATAACCATCTATTTTTCCTTCTGCTGTTATTAACTCTTTACCATCTGTAAGAGCTATTGCAGTTATGAAAGTAATCTTTCTTTTCTCTTTTGGCACTCCTTTTAATTTATCTAATATTGCTAAATTTCTTTGTCTATCTGTACCTTCCATCCATCTTTTTGTATGTACTCCTGGAAAACCATTTAGATACTCTATCTCTATTCCTGAATCATCAGCTATACTTAATTTCCCATCTACAAACTTCGAGATTTCTGTAGCTTTTTTTATTGCATTTTCTAAAAAATTTTTTCCATCTTCTTTTATTTCTATATTTATATCTATGTTTAGCTCTTTTAATGAAATAATTTTATAATTATTTAATATTTCCTGTATTTCTTTTATCTTTCCTTTGTTGCTTGACGCTATTACTATTTCCATATTTTCCTTTCCAGTGCCAAAGGGGACGGGCTATTTTGACAACTAGGGGACGTTCCTTCAATCCCGA
>CAMMMI010000076.1 GCA_946497905.1 uncultured Clostridium sp. | reverse complement strand
TTTCTATTGTTTCTTTTCCTATTTTATTTTTCTCTAATACTTCAAGTATTTTTTCTATCTCTTCTGCTTTTCCTTTTGCTAATAAACTTCCGCATTTTGTTATATTTTCTTTAGAAATACCATAATCCAAAACTATTTTTATTACTTTATCTATATTCTCTAAGTTTCCTATTCTTAATAAAGTTTTTTTATTTATTAATATTCTTACTTGTTCTTCTGAAAAACCATATTTACTTAATATACTTGTTAATTCTATCTGACTTATCATTGAAATTCACCTAAAAACAAATTTATACTATTTCGGGTTTCTTAGCTTTCAAATACCACATATGCTCAGAAACTATTTCTAAATCAATAATCTGATTTATTAACTCTTTGCTCCCTTCAAAAATAATGACTTTATTGCTATCTGTTCTTCCAGTTAACAAATCTTTATTGCTTTTGCTTTCTCCTTCAACTAAAACTTTTTGTATTGTGCCTACATATTTTTTATTGTTTTCTGCTATTTGGCTCTCTACTAATGCTTTTAACTTATCAAATCTCACATGTTTTATATCATCTAAAACTTGATTTTCCATTTTATCTCCTGGTGTTCCTACTCTTCTTGAATATATAAACATATATACTTGCTCAAATTTTACTTTTCTTACAACATCTAATGTATCTTCAAATTCTTCATCAGTCTCACCTGGAAAGCCAACTATTATATCTGTTGATAGAGTTAAATTTGGTATTTTATTTTTCATTTTTTCTACTAGATTTAAATATTGCTCTTTTGTATATTTTCTGTTCATTTCTTTTAGAACTTTTGTATTTCCTGATTGTAGTGGTAAATGAACTAACTTACAAACTTTGTTACATTTTGCTATTCCATCTATTACATCATCTGTAAAATCTTTTGGATGTGGTGATACAAATCTTATCCTTTCAATGCCATCTATTTTGTTAATAGCTATCAATAAAGTTGCAAAAGAATTTACTCCCTCATACTCTTCAAATTGTATATTTTTTTCTTTCTCAACTCTTAAATATGAATTAACATTTTGACCAAGTAGAGTTATTTCCTTATATCCATGTTTTGCTAATTCTTTTACTTCATTTATTATATCTCTTGGACTTCTGCTCCTCTCTCTTCCTCTTACATATGGTACTATACAATAACTACAAAAGTTATTACATCCATTCATAATTGTTACTGATGCTTTTATATTACTATCTCTTTTTATTGGTAATCCCTCATATATCTCGCCATCTATATCTATTACGTCTTCAATTTTTTTCTTTTCCTGTATTGATTTATATAAATCTTCTGGAAATTTATGCAATGTATGTGTTCCAAATACTATATCTACAAAAGGATAGCTAGTCTTTATTTTATCTACAATATGTTTTTCTTGCATCATACATCCACCAATAGCTATTATAATTCCTTTTTGCTCTTTTAACTTTTTCAATTCTCCTAACTTTCCAAATAACTTATCCTCTGCATTTTCTCTTACGCAACAGGTATTAAAAATAGCTAAATCCGCTTCATCTTGTTTTTGTGTCTTTGTGTATCCCATTTCTTCAACCATTCCACATATTTTTTCTGAATCATTTTCGTTTAGTTGACATCCCATTGTAAGTATTGTATATTTTTGTTTTTTTTCTTTATTTATTTCTTTTACTTTATTTATATATATTTTTTGTTCTTCTATTTCCTTTTTTGTATTCACTTTGTACCTCCGTTTTTCTCTTGCATATTTTATTACATTTTGGTGAAATTTGCAAGCTTTTTTGCGAAGGGGACGTGCCAAAGGGGACGGGCTATTTTGGCACATTCTATTAACTTTTTAATCAATTTTTTTACATTTATTAAAATGTGCCAAAATAGCCCGTCCCCTTTGGCACGTCCCCTTCGCAAAAAAAAAATAAAGTCTTATGCAAGACCATATTTTTTCTTAAATTTATCTGCTCTACCACCAACTGTATCTTTTCTTAAATTTCCTGTCCAGTATGGATGACATTTAGAACATACGTCTACTTTTAAATCTTTTTTTGTTGAACCAACTTCTATAATATTTCCGCATGCACATGTGATTGTTGTTTGGTTATATTCTGGATGTAATCCTTCTTTCATTTTAAGTTCACCTCTTTCTTAGTTTGAAATAATTTGACTGTTTTTTATAATAACATATTTTTGTTTTTTTTTCAAGCCCTATGTGTTATTTTTTTTTTGCTCTTGTGTTTCTTTGTTATCTTGTTCATACATATATTCTGCTGAATATAGCATTTCTTTGTTTAGTGATAATTTATTTACTAATTTGCTCATTATATTAAATACACATGCAACAATTAAAATTAACATTCCTATTCTTTTCCAATTTTTTGCTAGCATAATTTTTTCTCCTTTAAAATAATACTACATATTAATTATACTATATTTTTAGAAAATGTCAATAATTTGTGCATTTTTGGTTACAATAAAATTGATGATAAGGTTGAAAATTAGTTACAATTTTTTCCAACCAGATTTGTGCCTTAAGAAAGGATGAAACTAGTTTGAAAGAAATTTACTTTCATCACTATATGTGCCTTTATGGTCAAACGAGAAAGGAATGAAATTTAATATGAAAAAGAAATCAATAATTATTATTAGTGTTATTTTAGCTGTCTTAATTGGTGTTGCTGTTTATATATATTATAATAATTCAAACACTAATAATCAAAATCAATATGAAGCTGAAAAAACTTCTTCTGAAAAAAACGAAAATAATTCTGAAAATAATCAATCTCAAGATACTAATAATTCAAATTCTAATGGTAATACCGAAACTCCTGATGATACAACTAAAAATGCTCAAACTGAAAATCCTCAGGTACAAGTTAATCCTCAAGTTGTTGAACAACCTCCTCAACCAGTCGAGGAGCAAATTGCTATTTTTTCAACTAAGATTTATTCTACCGATTCAGCTAGACAAAATAATATTAATATAACTTGTAATACTTTAAATGGTACTATTGTAAAAAATGGAGCTAGTTTTTCTTTTTGTAATACCGTAGGACAAGCAACTACAAGTAAAGGCTACCAAAAGGCTGATATCTTTGATAGAAATGGTAATAAGAAAAAAGGACTAGGTGGTGGTAATTGCCAAATTAGTACTACTTTATATAATGCTGTTTTAGCTGTTCCAAGCTTAGTGGTTACAGAAAGACATCAACATAGTAATTATGTTCCTTATATTCAAAAAGGAAAAGATGCGGCTGTTGCTTATGGTAGTTATGATTTTAAGTTTACCAATTCTTCTGGGAATGACATTAAAATTATGGCTTCTAGTGATGGTAAAAATGTTACTATTAGTTTAATAGCTTTAAAATAGTAATAGTTTTAAATAATATGTAAAGGTATTAATAACCAATCTCAACTTATGTTGTGGGAGTTGATTAGTAATACCTTTATATTTATTGTTCTCTTAGTAAATTAATCCAATTATATACAACAGATTTAGTTATGTTTCCAAATGTAATTTTGTCTACATTTTCTTTTGCTACAATGTTAACACTGGCTAAAGTTTCTCCATTTAAAGAAAACGATATTTCACCTAATTTTTGACCTTTTTGAACAGGTGCTGATACATTTTCTTCTAAAGTGATAGTTTCTTGTATAGCACTTTCTTTTCCTTTTTCTATTAACGCTCCTGATGTTTTTTCTATAACAGCCTCTACAGTTGTTTGTATTCCTTTATTAACATTTATGGTTTTTACAACTGTATTTTGTTTTCCAAATTCCTTAAAAGAAAATGTGTTAAACCCATAATCTAATAATTTTGTTGCTTCAGCAAATCTAACTTTTGTAGAAGGTGCTTTCATAATAACAGCTATTAATGATAAGTTATCACGAGTCGCACTAGCTGATAAGTTATATAATGCTAATCCTGTTGAACCTGTTTTTAATCCTGTTGCTCCTGTATATGTTCTAATTAATTTATTAGTGTTTGATAATTGGGATTTTCCGTTTCTTAACTCATCTGTCCAAATTGTAGTATATTTAGTTACACTAGGATGTCTGCTTAGCAATTCCCTTGACATTAAAGCTATATCATAACTTGATGTAACATGACCATCTTCGTCTAATCCATGACAGTTTTTGAATGTTGTATCATTCATTCCAAGTGTTTTTGCTTTATCATTCATCATTTGAACAAATGCTTCTTCCGAACCTGCAATATATTCCGCCATTGCTACTACACAATCATTTGCTGAAGCAACACAAATTGCTTTTAACATTTCATCAACTGTTAGAGTTTCTCTTGGGTCAAGCCAAATTTGTGAACCACCCATTGAGGCTGCATTTTCACTACAAGGTACAGTATCAGTTAGAGAGATTTTTCCACTATCAAGTGCTTCCATTATTAATAAAATGCTCATTACTTTTGTAACTGACGCTGGTCGTAGTTGTTCATGTATATTATGGGCATATAAGACTTGACCAGTAGTTTGTTCAATTAGAATTGCTGAACCTGATTCCAAGTTCAATGAATTATTTTCTTTTATTTCTGCATTTACTTGTGTAGCAGACCCAATAGAGTCATTTTGTTTATTAGTATTGGTATTACTTGAATTTACATTATTATTAGATATATTAGTTGAATTATTATTATCTACATTTGTTGATTTTTCATTATTTGATATGTTTGAATTATTATTGTAGTTATTGGCTGTATTATTAGAGTTAATAAGGTTACTGTTAACTTTTGTTATATCTTCAACTGTTTCAGAACTGTCTGACCATACATATAGTGTATCTTCTGCAAAACAAGGTAAAGTATAAAAAGTTATTAAAATTAAAATTATAAAAAAAGAAATATACTTTGCTAAAATTTTCATAAAAAACCTCCATTGTATAATTATAAGCGTCAAAACAATTTATTAAATCATTTATATCACTATAATTCTAGTAAAGTATATTCTTATATAATTAAAAGTATGTATAACTTTTTCAAATTGGTAATTTAGGCATGTCCAGATAATGGTAGTTTTACAATCATTCTTGTTCCTTTTTTTACATTTTTATCAAATTTTATACTACCTTTATGAAGTTTTACAATATTGTATGCTATAGATAACCCTAGTCCCATTCCTCCTTTTTCTCTACTTCTTGATTTTTCTTCTCTATAAAATCTTTCAAATACATGCTTTCCGTGCTTCTTTACTAATTCCTATTCCTGTATCTATTACTTCTATTACACATTTGTTATCTTTTTTGTATGTTTTTATTGCTATATTATCTTTTTCTTCTGTATATTTTATACTATTGTCTAAAAGTATTATTAATAGTTCTTTGATTTTATTTATATCAGCAAATATTTTTTCACTGTATTGCAAGTCGGTTGTTAGATTTTTATTTTGACTATTCGCTACTTCTTTATATGGACTTATTATCGTTTGTATTTCTTTATCTATATAAAAACTTTCCTTATATAGGTTTCTTTCGTTTGAATCATTTCTTGCTAGTTCTGTTAATTCTTTTACTAATTTAGTAAGCCTTTGTGTTTCTTTTAAAGTTATATTTATATCTTCTGCATTATCTATAATCTTTGTATTTGGTTTTTCTAATAATGTTTCTTGTTTAGCTTTTATTATTGCTAATGGCGTTCTCAGTTCGTGTGAGGCGTCTTCTACAAATTCTTTTTGCTTTTTTAATGATGCTATTATTGGTTTTAATGTATTTTTGGATAATATATAACTTGCAATAATTATTAATACTATACTTATAATTATTGCAACAATTAATATTGTAGTAAATTTTTCAATCATGGTTTTTTCTGAATCTACATTTATTAATATTTGAGTATATTGATTATCCGCTGTTTTATAATTAATTCCTCTATATAAATATTGATTATCCACAACTATCTCGTATATTGTATTTAGTTTGTTGGTATCAAATTGTATATTTTTAAAAACATCGTTTAAAAAGTTATTTTCTATACTATCCTCAATAAGTTCCCCATTTTCATTCCTTTCTATGAACACTAATCTTGGACTTCGTTCATTTCTTTCTTCTCTTTGTTCTCTTTGAATATTTATGTCTTCTCTTGGTTCTGGTCTGTCTATTAAATTAGATTGTCTTACATTTATTTGATGTATTGCTTTTTCTAATTCTGAATTAGCTGACATATATACTGAATTTTTAAATTGACTATATATTACTATTCCTAATATATAAAATATTATTGAAAATGTAATTAAATTAAGAATCATATTTTTTATTAATTGCTTTTTTACTTTTTCGTCTTCATCCATTTTCTATTTTCCCTTCTTATTATATTATTTATTTAATTAGATCTTTTCTATTTAAATAAATGGATTTAAATTAGTTTGAAATCATATATCCTACTCCTCTTATTGTTTTAAAATATTTATCATAGTTATACTTTTTTAATTCTTTTCGTATTCCACTTGCATATACTTCAACTACATTTGTTGTTGTCTCACTATTAAATCCCCATATTTTATCAAATATTTGCTCTTTTGTTATTATTCTGTTTTGATAATTAACCAAATACTCTAACATGTCAAATTGTTTTCCTTGCAATTTTAATTCGTTTTCTTTTATATATACTTTTCTGGTTTTTGTCTCTAGTTTTAGTTCTTGGAACTTTATCTCTTTTTTATAATAGTTAGGATTGTTTCTTCTTACCATAACTTCTATTCTTGCTTTTAGCTCTTCTTTTTCAAACGGTTTTGTTAAATAATCATCTGCTCCTTTTTGAAATCCTTTTAATTTATCATCTAGTGAATCTTTTGCTGTAAGAATTAACACTGGCGTCAATATACCAAAAGTTCTAATCTCTTCTAGAATTTGGTATCCTCCTTTTATTGGTAGCATTAAATCCAATATAATTACATCATAGATATCTTGTTTTGCATATAATTCTCCTTCTTGTCCATCAAATGCTTGATCTATTTCGTATTCTTCTTTTAACATATCTTTTATTGCATTTGATAATAATTTTTCATCTTCTATAATTAAGATTTTCAATTTTTATCTCCTTCCTGTAATCTAAATATTTATAATTCTTAGTATATTATAACATGATTTTTTTAAAGAATTATAGTTATTTTTTTGTTTTTTTGATATAATGTTAATAATATTTTAATGAAAATGTGTTACTCTCTCTTAGAGGTGATGTTCTAATGAAAAATGGTAAACATGCGAAAAATACAAAAGTACATAAAAAAGGTTATAAATTATTTTATTTTAAAATATATTTTTGTCTTTTTATTTTAATATTAAATATTATAATTTTTTCATCTATAGATTATAGTAACACCAACTTTTTAAGTAACACTAAAAATGAAAGTTCTACTAATGTAACAAATACTACTATAGATGATATTACTATTGCTACTTCTGCTTCTATAATCGAGGAAAATCCAAATTCTACTAATACTAATACTGATACTACTATTGATACTGTTGATAATATTCAAATAAAAACTTCTACTATTAATACAGAAGAAATGAGTATAGAAATAGAAGATTTAATAGAGAGTTTTAAGTTGGAATATAATTTAAATTCAGATAATTTTGCGTTTTTCTATTATAATCTTGATACTTCTGAACAATATTTTTTTAACGAAAATACTTTATTCACTGCTGCAAGTACTGTAAAGTTACCTGTTGCAATGCTTTACTATGATAAGATTAATCAAGGTGAATTATCTCTTTCTAGTACATTGCTTTATAAGGCTAATGATTATGAGGCTGGTTGTGGCTCTACTAGTGCACTGTATTCCCCAGGAGAATATATTCCTTTAAGTTTTTTACTTGAGCAAAGTATTGTAAATAGCGATAATACTGCTGTGAATATTTTACTTAGCAATTATGGTTATTCTAAATGTAAGAAAGAAATAGTTAGCAAATATACAAATCAAACTGTTTCCAATGATTTTTACACTTCAAATTTAACTTATGCTAATTATGCCTATGATATTTTAAATTATTTATATTCGCATATGTCTGAATATTCTCCTTTGATAGAATATTTAAAGATATCTTCTAATGGAGAGTATCTAAAAAAATATATTACTGATTATGACGTTGCACATAAATATGGAAGTTATAATGGCTATGTACATGATTACGGAATTGTTTTTGGAAATACAACATATTTAATAGGTGTATTTACTAAAAATGTTTCAAATGCACCTGAATTGATTGCTAATATAAGTCTCGAAATTTTTAATATATCTTAATAGGGGACGGACGTTGAGATTGCCAAAGGGGACGGGCTATTTTGGCACACTTAATTTATAATCAATTATTTTAAAATTATTAAACTAAAGTGTGCCAAAATAGCCCGTCCCCTTTGGCACTTCCCTTTGTTCCCTAATTTTCGGGATT
>CAMMMI010000075.1 GCA_946497905.1 uncultured Clostridium sp. | reverse complement strand
TTTTAAAAATTATCATAAGAAGTTTAAAGTTTACACAAACTTTCCGATATACTCACATGACTAATAAGCCTTTTTATAGGCTTTTTTTGTTTTATTAATAAACCTATCTGTTTATAGGCTTTTTTTGCTTTATTAATAACCCTATCTGTTTATAGGCTTTTTTCACTCTATTAATAAACCTTTTTCAGGTATTATTTTTTATCTTAATATTACTCTATCTTCTCAAATCATATTGGGGCTAATTTGAGAAGATATAAGGATTAATCTTATCCCAATTATAAGATAATCCTAAGATACTTTATACTTTATTGGGGATAGTATAAAGATATCTTTGTTATAATTTCCTAACCCAATTTTAGAAAATTATATATTACCTCTTAAAATCGATTTTAAGCCTTTTTTATTTTTATGTCTTGAATGTATATGCCTCCTTATTATAATCAACTGTAAAGCTTTCTTCTTTATCATGTACAATTAAGTTAACAGTCTTTTTATCAAGCTTTTTACTTATTGATTTTGATAATACAATTTTGTATTCCTCTTCTTTATATTTGTTATAGTATTTATTTAGGTCAAGAACTCTTTGATTCTTTGTTACTTTTTCTTTTCCTACTAGAACTCTTTGTTCTCCTTCTTCTAAATAAATTTTAACATTTTTTCTATCTTTTGCAATAACAATAATTATTAATGCTATTCCTGCTAGAGCAAATAATCCTGCTAATAGATTCAAAACTGTTCTTAATATTGCTCCACTATCTATATTGTTATCATCATCATTAGTTGAGCCTATTATCGCTCCTATGTCATCTTCTCTATCAGTTCTATCTTCATATAATTCTTGATTTTCATCAACATTATCAAGAACTTCCTCTTCTTCTGTTATATTTGATGTTTTATTACTAGTTGTATTATTATCTTTTGTGCCATTATTTGTTATGTTGTCTTTTTCATCTGAAGGAATATCTTTGTTATCATCTCCATCTGAAGGAATATTTGGCTTATCTTCTGGTGTATTGTCTTCTGGAGTACTTGGGGTTGTACTTGCCTTTTTAACATACACATTGAATTCTGCTGTAAATCCTTCATATGTTACTGTAATTGTTTGTATTCCTGTTTGATTAGGATTATATCCTGATACCATATCATTAGTAATATTTATTACTGATGCACCACTAGTTTTTACAACATTTAATGTTGCACCTGTTAAATCTAGGCTTTCTCCTTGTTCATATTCTAATTTATTTGGTAAGTCTTTAATTGAAATACCTAAAACCTTATCATTAACTACTACAGTATAGTAATAATTGTTTCCATTGTATGTTACTGTGATATTTTTTGTACCTGGGGTTGTACTATCAAAACCACTGATCATACTACTTGTTAATTCAATCTTATTACCTAAATTTCCACTTGCATAAACTTCTGTAATAGCTCCACCTGTTAAATCTATTGTTTCTCCTATGTTGTATTCCTTTTTTGTTGGTGCTGTAAATTGGTATTTTACAATATAGTCTTCTCCTACTGTGACATTGAAGTATCCTGTAAAAGTATTATTATTTTCATCTGTATATGTAACTGTTAACATCTGTTGACCTGGTGTAGTCTTTTGATATCCAGTTACCATATCTTGCGTCATTGGAACATTACTTACTGTTCCATCATCCATAACAACTTTTATACTTCCTCCTGCTAAATTAAGTGTTTCTCCATATTTGTAATTTGTCTTTATAGGTGGTATTACTTCAATATGGTTAACTGTATTTATTACAGCTACTTGGAAAGTTTTATTAAAGGTATTTCCATTGTTATAAGTTACAGTAATAGTTTTTACACCTGGGGTTGTGCTATCAAAACCTTTTACCATATCTTGTGTTAATGAAACTACTTTACCATTTGCTCCACTTGCCATTTTTTCTGTAATACTTCCTCCTACTAAACTTAAAGTTTCACCTATTTTGTATTCTTTTTTAGTTGGTGGTGTTAATATAATATCTTCAACATAGTCTTTTACATTTACTTCTTTGTTTTGAGTAAAGCCTTTATATGTAATTGTCAAAGTTTGAGTTCCTATTTGGTTTGGATTATATCCTTCTATCATTCCTGATGTTACAGGAATATTTTCAGTTCTTCCACTTGAATAGTTTATATTTAGAGTTAATCCATTTAGATTTAGATTTTCTCCATACAAATATTGTGTTTTAAATCCTGTATCTTGTAATGTAACTGATTTTATAGTATCTGCTACTGTTACACCAAAGTTTTGTGTGTATTTTTTCCCATCTTCTGTATATGTTATTGTTACTGTTTGTGCTCCTACAACTTGTGGATTATATCCAGAAATCATATCTGTTGTTACTGGTATAGTTTCTGACTTATCTGGTGTAGATGCCATAACCTTTGTAATTATTGCATCTGTTAAGTCTAAATCTTCCCCATAGTTGTATTCTATTTTGCTTGGTGGTGTAATAACAACATCTTTTACATAGTCTTTTACATTTACTTCATATGTTGTTTCTACTCCTCCATAAGAAACTGTAAGAGTTTGATTTCCTAATTTATTTGGATTATATCCACTAATCATATCTAAAGTAATATTTATAGTTTCTTTTTCTCCACTTAATTTAGTTACTTCTATTTTTCCTCCTGCAACTAACTCTTCACCATATAAATAATCTTTCTTTGGCTCTTCTACAATTACTATACTTTGTGCTTTATCTGTTACATTTATTGTATATGTTAGAGTTTGTCCTTCATATGTTACTGTAAGTGTTTGTACTCCTAATTTATCTGGATTATATCCTGATACCATTTCCTTAGTTAATGCAATTTCTTCATATGTTCCATCTACTTTTGTTGCTTTTATCTTTCCACCTGTTACATCCAACTCTTCTTTTATAACATATGCTTTCTTTGGCTCTGTAATCCATTCTAGTTTTTGAACTGGATTTTTTACATTAACATTTATTTCTGTAACAACTTGTCCTTCATACTCGATAGTTACTTTTTGCTCTCCTTCTTGTGTTTTGTCATATCCCTTAATCATATCTTGTGTAACTGGTACTTTAACATCTCCACTAGATTTATGAATTATTAAATCCAAATCAGATATATCAAATTCTTCTCCATAAATATATTCTGTTTTTGGTGTTCCTTCTAAATCTATTCCTTTGATTTCATCACTTACTGTTATTGTGAATTTTTCACTAAATTCTCCATATGTAACTGTAAGTTCTTTTTCTCCTTCTGTACTTGAGTCAAATCCTTTTACCATATCTTCTGTTAATTCTATTTCTTGTCCTTTTGCCCCACTTGCCATTATTGTTGTAATTTTTCCTCCTGTTAGATCTAATTGGTCGCCTATTTCATATTTTGTCTTATTTGGAGCTGTTAACTCAATTCCTATTACTTTATCATTTACTGTTACATTTATTTTTTCTGCTACTTCTATTCCTTCATATGTTACTGTTAGATTTTGTTCTCCTAATTTATTTGCATCATATCCCGTTACCATTTCTTGTGTTACTGAAATAGTTGTTTTTCCACTTCCTTTTGTTACTTCTAGTGTTGCTCCTGTTAAATCTAAATTATCTCCATATTCATATACAGTTTTATTTGGTTGTGTTTTTAGTACTACACTTGTTATTTTATCTTTTACTGTATATTCATATTCTACTGTTTTTGTTTCTCCATTTTCTTCATATGTTATTGTTACTGTTCTTGTTCCTTCTTCATCTGTTGTAAATCCTGAAACCATGTCTTCTGTTACTTCTATTGCCTCTGGTAAACCTGTTTGTCTATTTACTAATATTGATAAATTATCTTGGAATTCATCATTTACATTATATTCTTTTTGTGGATTTCCTTGTATTTCTATAGATTGCATTTTGTTTATTATTTCTATTGGATAATCTATAGTCTTTTTAACACCTTCTTGTTCATATGTTATTTTTAGTATTTTGCTAACTCTATTTGTAATGTCATAATTTGATGGACTCATATTTACATTGCTACCATCTTGTTCTTTTATCATTGATTCTTCCATTATAACATCTGTAGTTGCACCACTTACATAATTTACTTTTATATTTCCACCTGTTAAATCTAATTTATCACCATGATTATACTCTGTTTTAGTTGGTGCAGTTATTTCAATTGATTCCACTTCATCTTGCACTTGTACTTCATATGTTTTTACTATTTTATCAGCTATTTGTTGTCCATCTGACAATTCATAATTAAAATTATATGTTACTGTTAATGTTTGTACACCTATTTCTGTTTTGTCATAACCTGTTACCATATCAGTTGTTAAATTAACATTTGTAACATTTCCATCTGCCCAATTTAGTTTAATTCTTCCACCTACAACACTTAGTTCTTCATTATATTTGTAATCTACTTTTGTTGGTTCAGTTAATTGTGATGATGTAACATAGTTATATGCTTCTATATCAATTGTATTTGTTGCTACTTTTTCTCCCATTGTTACACTTAAATTCTGTTTTCTTCCAACAATTGTATTATTGTATGTAGATATTTGAATACTTCCATCTGGTAAATTAATGTCTGTTTTTGCACCACTTGCTAATGTTACCTCTACTACAGCACCTGTTAAGTCTAGGTCTTCTCCATATTTATATATTGTTTTATTTGGTTGAGAAGTTACTGCAATATTTGTAATTGTGTCATTTACTATAATTGTTTGAGTAACTGTTTTTCCTTGATATGTAAAGTTTATTTGTTGTTTACCTTTTACAGGTATTTCTCCTTCTGCTGATGTTTGTGTAAATGTTGAAGAATTTACATTTGCTTGTTCTTCACTAGTTGTTACTCCTTGACTATCTTTTGTTAAAGTTTCAGTTGCTCCACTTTTTTTAGTTGCTGTTAATTCCAATCCACTAAAATCGATACTATCTCCATGGTTATATTCTATTTTATCCATAGAACTAGATATCTTTAGTGATTCAATTGGGTCAGTTACTGTTATATCAAATGTTGCTTCATTTCCTTTATATTCTACTGTTACAGTTTGATTATTAACATCTGCTGGAGAACCTGATTTTATAGATACTCCTGAATTAGTCATATCTATTTCTTCTGTTGTTTGATCATCATATGTTATTTCAATTATTCCCCCTGTTAAGTCTATTGTATCTCCATGTTCATATGTTGTGTTGTTTGGTTCTTGTTTTATTGCTATTGATTCTATTTGTTTTTCTGGTTCTGCAAAACCTTTTCCTCCTAATTGTAAGTCCTTACTAACTCTAACTCCAGAACCATTTGTGTAATTTACTTTTAATCCAGTTGGCAAACCAGCTCCAGCTGATGATAATGTAAATACATCTAATGGTATGTTTTCTGCTGTAAGTTCATCATCTAGAACTTTGAAAGAAAGCGTTATTACTGGATAATATGCTGGATATCCTGCTCCATTTTCATCTATTGCTGGATCTCCTACTTCTCCCGGAACAAATCCATTTTCTACTAAATCTGTTCCTCCTGCTGGTTCTGCTCCTAAAATGTGGAATACATTTGTACTTGAATCATATTCTTTTGTATATAATGTTCCTCCATAATAATCACTTACCGCTGTTATCATTCCTATTGAATTTGTAGCAGCTCCAGTATTTTTATTACATGGCACTAGTCTACTTGTATCTACTTTAAATTGTAAATCAAATCCATTTATTGTTGCTTCTGATACAAGTGCTATTTCTACCTTTAATATTCTATTTGATCCATTTGTTGTTATTCCTAAATTATTAATAATTAATGGATATTCTTCTAGCACTCCTGTTCCTGCATATGCTATATTATTAAATAATGATACATATGGAAAAAACATATTTAATAGCATTATTATTATTGTAATGATTGCTATTTGCTTTTTCTTTTTCATTTTATATCATTCCTTTCTTAAGGCTCAAATGTGGCTTAAAATAACTAGTTTTTAATTATTTTTACCTTCATCTTCCCTTTTTGTTGTATTTTGTTTTTTATATCTAACTATATTCTTTTATTACCACAGTTCCATATAGATTTGATGTTGTACTAAGAATGTCATCTAATGAAATATATCCTTTTTGTCCATAATCATATTGTTCTTTATAATTAGAATCATCTTTTTCTGCACCATTATTATTTACAATATCTATAACATCGTCTAAGTCTATTATTCCTGTCCTGTTGGCATCTCCTTCAGTTAAAATTGTTTTTCCTAAATTAATTTCATCTGTATTATTTATTGTTATATTTTTTACTATATTTGCTAAAAATCCTTTTCTTTCAATAAGGCAATCATATGTACCAGGTATAACATAAATTGTGTAATTTCCTTCTTCATCTGAAACCGTTCTTGCTTCTATTTCGTAATTTTCTATTTCTTCTAATGTAATATCTCCTGGAACTATTCCCTCCCAATTAATTTTAGCTGAATCATATATTTTTATATCAGCAATATATTTTGTGTATATACCATATGATGCCTCCATACTTTCTCTTAAATTTTCTCCTAATTGTACTTGTCCTTCTATTTTTCCATATGGTCTTGTAATTACCACTTTATATGTTTTAACTATTGATTCATCTGCTGATGCAACTTCTATTTCTATTATAGTATCTGGCTCTCCCAGTTTATTTAGCGTGATTTCTCGTGTTATTTCTGATGTAAAGTCTGTTATTTCTATTTGCTCATATATTATTGTTTTACCATCAGTATCATATACTAAATTATTTTGTTCATCTCTTTTAGGTATTTTTAATTTTATTGTTGAACTTTCATCACTTTTTACTATTTTTAAGTTCATATTATCTATATATTCTAGTAATTCTAAGCTATATTCTGATGTATCTTTGTCAAAATCTGGTGTTAATGGATATTCTTTATATTCTTCATCAGTTCCTCTACTTAGAACTATATCTAATAAATCAGCATCTTGTGGACTTAAATCTATTATAAATTCAAATAGTGATTGTTTATCATAGTTATCTGTTCCATTTATATTTACTTTTATTCCAGTAGTAGGTGAGGTATTTCCTGTTTTTAATGCTATTGTATCTTGCTTAAGTTCTCCTTCTCCCATTTGAAAACTAAATCTTCCAACTAATACTGGGTCTGTTATATGTACATAATCTCCTATTGAATCATTTGTTTCAAAATATTCATTTGTACCTGTTCTTTCATCTTCTCCTAGTAATGAATATATGACTCTAAGTTCTCCTTCTTCAAAGCTCAATGCCATCATATCCATATATTTTTCAAAACCATTTGTAAATTGAAAATTACTTGGTATTGTTAATGCATCATTAACATCTATAATCTCATTTGTTCTTAAATCTGATGGTTTTAGTAATGCTGTATCATATTGCAATCTTAAATCCATTCCTTTAAAATCTAAGTTTTTGATCCAAACTTCTACTATTAATTGCTTTTGTCCATTGTTTTTTCTTTGACTTACTGCTCTAAATTCTACTTTTTGCTCCTCTGTTGGCTCAAGTGTTTGTGCATATGTTTTTGTAAATGGTATAAATATTGCTATAATAAAAATTACAATAGTAGCCATTAAAATAACATTTCTACCATTCCTTAACATATGACTTCCTCCTCTCATTAGTATATTTCACTATATTAAATCTACTTTATTTGTTTTTATGTGTCAATTGAATATATATCTCTGTGTTTTATTTTTTACTACGGATATGCATTTATGGAAACTTTTTATCAATTTATTTACATTTTTATTACTTTTTCTCTATTTTTTTTCATTTCTTTACTTAATCTGCTTATTCTTTTAATCCGTAAGGATTAATTATTATTCTTTTTCTATACACACAAAAAAAGAAAGTATATAAACTTTCTAACTTTGATTTATATATACTTTCTTTAATATTATTTTCTATTCCACTGGAACACTATTTATTCTTGTTATTTTGCCATCTTTTTCCCTTACTTCAACGGTATTTTCTTTTGCTGATATATAATAATATACTTCACCATTTCTTTGGATTTTTAAAACTTCTAAATCCTTGCTATCTATATCTTCCCCAAGCTCTTTGAACTTTTTTTGTGCAACTTTTATTATCTTTTCTTCTTGATTATTATTTGTTTCTATTTTGAAAAAGTTTGATACATTTCCTCCAAAAATTTTTGTATTTTTGTCTATAATTATTAATGCTGTTAAAAATATTATAATTGCTATTACTATTACGAATATTTTTATTATTAATTTTTTTGTTTTTATTATTTTTATCTTTTTAAACTTTTCTGTTATCTTCTCATTTGTTTTCATTTGAATATGCTCCTTGTATAATATATTTTATACAATATATATCATATATATTTTTTTTAATCAATACTATATGTATAAAATTCTAATTTTGGACACGTCCCCAAATTGGAAATAGGGAAAAAAAGTCCGTCCCTTTTTCCCTATTTATATATATATGTCTGTGGATTTACATGCTCTCCATTTATTCTTATTTCAAAATGTAAATGTGGTCCTGTTGA
>CAMMMI010000074.1 GCA_946497905.1 uncultured Clostridium sp. | reverse complement strand
CATTTACTATATAATCTTTCTGTTCCTCGTTCAGTTCTATTCCTTTTTGTATTTTATGCCATTTGTACAAACAACCTCTACAACAAGTTGCAGTAGCATGTTGTGCTATAAATACAGGATGTCCCCTCATTGGTGTTTGTTTTCCATCATTTTGTATGTTTTCTGGTGCTAGTCTTTTATTTATGAAATCATAAGCATGTTCTCTAATTTTTTCTATTCCTTTGTCTTTTATATAATCTTTTTCTTTTCGTTTCAAATGAAATTTACTTCTAAAATTTGATTTTGATAAACTATTTAATATATTTTCTATTTTAGTATCTTGCATATTATCACCTAATATTAGGTTAAAGTAATCCCTCGCATTTGTCAACATTTTTGCATGTTTTTACTTAAACCTGTTTTAATAAATTTTTGTATCTTTTCTTTATACATTATTTTTGCATTTTCTATTGTATATTCCAATTCTAAAATTTACCTTTCTTTGCTTTTAGTCCATATAAAATTCTTTTTAAATAAATTCCATTGCTAGTTTTATTTTTCTCTACATAGTAATTAAATTTTTCATAGTCATTTTCTTTTTTTCCAAACTCAGGAATAATTGGCGTGTTATTTAACAAAAACAATAAGTCTTCTTCTGTTTCGTAATATTCATCTTGTACTATGTCATAAAATTCAAAATCATTAATACCACTATTAATTAAATTTATTTTATCTTGTTCTCTTTGTTTTATCTTTTTTGCAAACCCTTGCCCTCTACCAAATATTTTCTTTAAATCAATACAATCATCTTCATCTACTTGCTCTGAAATAAGTATTCCACCATTTTTTAATACTCTAAAAACTTCATTAGTATTAAATGGTGTATGCCTAGCAGATACAATATCAAAAAAACCAGTCGGAAATTTAATTTCATTTGAATCCATTTCAAAAAACATAACATCATTTCTTGCCTTTGAATTTTCTTGTGCTCTTTTAATCATTTCCTTTGAAAAATCAGTTCCTATAATTAATTTAGCATTTTTTATATTATTTAAGATTTTTTCTCCACCACCTGTACCAATGTCTAATATGATTTTTTCTTTACATTCTTTATTTATCTCATTAAAATATTGAAAATGACTATTATCAATCATTTTGCATTTTATACTAGAAAAGTCCCATCCTATTGTTTTTCCTATTTTATCATAAAATTGTTTTTCTTTATTTTTTTCCATAATTTTCATCCTATCTCTATAAATAGATTATCTCTCGATATCTTCAATTATCTTTTTTTGCTTTTATTTTTTAATTTATTAATAGCTTTAATATAAAAACACTAAAGTTTTGCTAAGAATAAATCTCCTACTTCAGAATCTACTGATATTCCCTCTATTTCAACATTGCTAAAATATTTTTCAAAAGCTTGTCTTGCTCCTTCTATTTTTCCCAGATTTTTTGTTCCCATTAATATTTTCAATTTTTTTCCATCCCCTTTATAATTCTATATATTTATCTCCAATTGCTAACTTCTTTTAAATATTCATTCTGTTCTAGTTTCTTTATTTTTTATCTTTAAAATATATTGTTTTTATTCCATTCTCTGATAATTTTTACAATCTATTTTGTTTCTTTTATTTTCTCACTTAATTTTGACAAATTTTTTGATAAACTTATTACTTCTAATGGTATTTTTATCAATTTATTATCTACTGCTACATAGTTTATTATTTTAATATTACTTATATCAATAGCATTTTCTAATTCTTTAATAACATAATGAAGTTGCACACAATGAGGAGATTTATCTACTGTAGCAAATATCAATTTCTTTATTTTTCCTCTTGCTACCATACCTATGATTTTAGTTACTACCATGTTTAAATGTTCTTTTTCTAAACAAACGTCATAAATATTCGGAGAAATTTGTTTCAATTCTTTATATGCTTTAGGTTGCATACTTTCTAAACAACTTCCTACTATTATCATTGTTTCTTGTATATCAAAACAATTTGTTTTTAATAAATCTTTCATATTATATCTTTCCTTTCTTTGCCTCTAAATCCCATCTAATTACTCCATAAATATTTATCAATAAATATCCAATAGAAACAAATAACATCATAATTGCACCTTCACCATGATTTATTGTGGTTATAATCCAAATAAGTAAATCAATTATATTATTTATTAACCAAAGCCACCACGATTCTTTAAATCTTAATATCATCAATATTACACCACATAAGTTAATACAATTAGATGTCGCATCCATGAATGCTAATCTTTGGTTTG
Organism: uncultured Clostridium sp.; assembly: GCA_946497905.1. Taxonomy (GTDB): domain Bacteria; phylum Bacillota; class Clostridia; order TANB77; family CAG-508; genus CAG-269. The sequence goes on along the minus strand of CAMMMI010000074.1, from coordinate 6,508 downwards.
GTATTAAAGTTAATATATACCCTAATATACAACTTCCTATAATACAAGATATTGTAATAATAATTGAATTTTTAAATGTAAATTCTCTCGTTTGAACATTACCTTTGTTATTCAAACTCTTTTTCCAAGTAAAAAATCCTTTTATTTGTAATGGAGAGAAAACAAATATATAAAAGAAAAATATTCCATATAAATTATTCTTTAATGCTACATATCCCATTAAAAGATAATTTATTAAACCTAATATGTAATTAATTCTTTTTCCTTCACTTGCATAATATGCACATAGTAGTCCTGTTAATAATGTTGTTCCACCTATAATTAAATCTTTTGTTAATATTCCTGATATTATTGATAATGCAGTACAAATTACTGTAATTATAATATATTTTTTATTCATAAATAAATTTCCTTTTATATTTGATTTTAATTATTCTTACAAAATTATTTACTAATATTCTTTTAATTTATATTTAACTAACTTGTCTCCATCGTATTCAAATTTTACTGTAAAAAATTTACTATCCTTTTGTAATTTCTCCACAAAAATTTTGTCGCCTTCCCAAGTGTTTAATTTTGTAACTTCTTTTTTATCAATCCATTGTAAATCTCCTTCATTGCATTCTATTAAATCTCCTGTAAAATCATTTGAAGTAAATACATACATATATTCTGTTTCCCAATTTGTTGATACATAAGTTACAATAGTTCTTAATTTGTATGAATTTAGTCTTAAACCTGTTTCTTCCATTACTTCTCTTAAATGCATTCTTCAGGACTTTCGCCTTCTTCAAATTTCCCACCAATTCCCAACCATTTATCTTTATTGATATCATTTTTCTTTTTTGTTCTATGTAACATTAAATATTTATTGTCTTTTTCAATATAACATAATGTTGAAAGTATCATACTTATTTCTCCTCTACTTTTTTCTAATTTCTGCTTATATTTTCTTGTTCTTTTTCTTTCAGCACTTTATATAAATCAATATCAGTTTATTGCACACACTATATATAATTATTTAAATTTCAATTTTTTCTATGTAAAAGTTCCCACTCATATCTTTATTTACACTTAAAACAAAATTAAATTTATTAATTTCTACACATAAATAAAAATCTTCTTTAGGAAAAATATCTTTATTATTACTATCAAAAAATTTCCTTCCACTAGTTAATTTTAAATTTTCAATTTCATCTTCTAAATTTTCTAACAAATTATCTTCTATCATACTTTTTATATATCTTGCACATAATTCATCTTCATTACTTGGAAGCTCATTTGGTCTACTCATACTTACTATTGATACATCTTTAAAATTATTTTGTTTAACATACCTTGCAATTGCACTAGCATTTACTAAACTTCCTGTTATTATTTTCTTTGCATTTATCGCATTAACTATTCCTTGTGTTCCACAACTAGTTGTATGTATAACGATTTTTTTTGAAAAATCTATATCTTTAATTTGTGAAGGAGAATTTCCAAAATCAAATCCAGGCAATTTTTTTCCATTTCTTTCTCCAATTAAAATATAATCTTTATTTTTTTCTTTTAAATTATATGCTATTTCTTTATCTCCAACAGGTATTATTTTTTCTACACCATTATATATTAAATATGGTTCAACAGTAAATGCCCTAAAAACATCAATAATTATAGCTACTCCTGTCGCTTGTTTTGCATCATGTATAATTTTAACATTCATAGTTCGTCTCCTTTTTTAGTTATTCATATCAATTCAATTTGTTTCTTCTTCTATCCATTTTAAAAACTTTTCATTTCCATTTGTAATATCATAAGATATAATCTCACAAGTCTCGTAATCATGAATTTTTAATATTTCTTTCTCAACTTCTTTAAACAACCCATTTTTTGTTTTCATTTGAATAAAAAACTCTGGTTCTCTTTCAATTTTTCCTTTCCACCAATATGAACTATTTATATTTATTACTTGGCAACAACAAACTAATCTTTTTTCTAATAATGTCTCTATTATTTTGTCATCAATTTCTTTTTTATTACATACTGTTGTAATTATACAATATTCTTTTTCCATATTCTTACCTTCTAACTTTCTGCCTATAATATATCACAGATTTACATTTTCCTCAATAAATTTATTGAAATTCGCAATAACTATATTATTTTTTGCAAAAAATAAAGCACCTATTTTACAAGGCACTCTACTTAGGATTTTCTTTAACTTTCAAATTTTATTTTTAAATTCATATGTTCATCAACCTACAACCATATAATATGGTATATTGACCATAGACATATAGTCTCTGTAATTCGCTCACTACAACTATTATATCTATTTTAAAATTTCATTTTATATGTTTCCACACTCCATATCTAAAACAACCTTAACATTAATTTCACAATTTTGCACTTTTTCTAGTCCAAATCTTCCTCTTTTATGAAACATAACTGTATCTTGAAAGCTAGTAAACTCTAGTATCATTGGCAATTCTTTAACTCTAGCAACGCACAAACTTCCACATGCGTCGTCTTATGCTATACTTTACAAAATAAAACTTATGTAACCCCTTAGAAAGTTCCTTTTTATAGATACAAAAATTAATTTACTATAACAAAAAAACCCTAATTATTAAACTTTTATCTAATAAATTTAGGGTATTTTTATTTTCTTCTTATTCTTTTACACTATTGATATTATTTTTTACATATCCTCATCGTCGTTTTCTTCCTGCTCACCTTCACATCCTGAACAATGTGAGCAATTTCCACCGCACTCTTCATTTTTATCTAAATCCCCTGTCCAGTCTAATTCAATTATATTTTTACATTCTGGACATTCAATTTCTGTTTTGTTCTCATCTACATCAATTATAAATTCATAATTACAATATGGACATATAATTTCGAAATCAAATCCATCATCTGCATAAATATCTTTTTCTATACTATGAATTACTTGTTCCATTTTTGACATCTTTTCTACTAATTCTTTATGATTTTTTTCTATCTTTTCTATTTTATCTTCTTTAGCTGTCAATATATAGTCCATTTGTTCTATTATAAATTTAAAAAATACATCAAATCTCTTTTTTATATATTCTAAATCTTCTTTATCTTTTATGTTTTTTTCAATATCATTTAAGAATTGTTCATATTCTTCTTTTAGTTTAGCCATTTACTATTCACCTTTCTTAAACTCTTTCCATATATTCACAAGTTCTTGTATCTATTTTTAATACATCTCCTATTTCTACAAATAATGGAACTTGTATTTCTAAACCTGTTTCTAATTTAGCTGGTTTTCCTGATGTAGTTGTTGTATTTCCGCTAAATCCTGGTTCAGTATATGTAACTTCTAACTCAACAAATGTTGGTGGTTCTACTGCAAATATGTTTCCTTTATATGAAAGTATTGTAACTTCCATGTTTTCTTTCAAATATTTTAGGCAATCTCCTAATTGTTCTTCATTTAAAGGTATTTGATCATATGTTTCATTATCCATGAAATAATATAATCCTCCATCATTATATAAATATTGCATTGCTTTTTTCTCTATTTCTGCTGCTGGATATTTATCTGATGGGTTAAATGTTTTTTCTAATGTTGCTCCTGTTATTACATTTTTTAATTTTGTCCTTACAAAAGCTGACCCCTTCCCTGGTTTTACATGTTGAAATTCTACTATTCTATATACATTTCCATCCATTTCAAATGTTGTCCCATTTCTAAAATCTCCTGCTGAATAAACCGATGCCATAATAATTCTCCTTTCATTTTTCCATTTATAAAAATTAACTTTATCTATTTTACTATATTTTTGGCTAAAAATCAAGTCTTTTATTTTTACCAATTTGGGGACGCGTCCCCAAATTGGTAAAATTATATTATAATATAATTTTTCTCAGATTTGGTTAAATTTATACATCCAAATTTTGTAATCTGTGTTGTGTCTTCTATTCTTATTCCAAATTTTCCTGGTATATATATTCCTGGTTCATTTGTTACTATCATATTTTCTTTTAATGTTGCTTCTGATCTATAACTAATATATGGTGCTTCATGTATTTCTAAACCTACTCCATGTCCTATACTATGAATTAAATCATATCCGTTCAATTTAAAATCATTTTCTACCATTTTTGTTATTTGTCTTGTATTTGCTCCATCTTTATAACTTTCTAGTACTTGCATTTGATTTTTTAATACTAAATCATATATAGGTTTTATATATTCTGGTACTTTTCCTATAAAGATTGTTCTTGTCATATCTGAACAATATCCATTCACTTTACACCCCATATCTATTGTTATTATATCTTCTTTTTGTATTTTTCTATCAGTTGGTACTGCATGTGGTTTTGATGTATTTTCTCCTGATGCTACTATTGTATCAAATGATATTCCATCTGTCCTTTGTTTATAATACTCTTCTATTTCATGTGCTATTTGTTTTTCCGTCATCCCTGGTTTTATATATGTTAATATATATGCAAAACAATTGTCAGTTATTTCACATGCTTTTTTTATGTTTGATATTTCTTCTTCATCTTTTATCATTCTTTGCTTTTCAATGATATGCTCTGTTTCAACAAAATTATTTATTTTATATTTTCTAATATATTCTTTATATTTTGAATATGTCACATAATTTTCTTCAAATCCTACGTTTTCACAGAACATAAAAAAGTTTTCGTAGTCTTCTAATGATAGATCATTTATATCATATACTATAATCTCGTCAAATAGTGTTAACACTGTGTGAACATCTTCTATATATCTTCCATCTGTTATAAATATATTTTCTTTTCTTGTTAATAATAATATCCCTTCTGCGTCTATATTTGTTAAGTATTTTATATTTATAGGATTAGATATTATTAGACCTTGCAAATCTGAACTTGACATTTTGTTTCTTAGCCATTGTAATTTAGGATTCATTAAAATCATCCCCTTAAATTTTATTACTACATTTTTTACTTTATAATTCTTTGTCATGTATTACTTACTTTTAATGAATAACTCTTTTATTAATTTTTAAATATTATGCTTTATATAAGCCTAATGTAAATATTTGCATTAGAAATGTTTTTATTTGCTCAAATGGTATGTACATACTTATAAATGTTGCTATTACTATAAAAGGTCCAAATGGTATATATTCATTTGTTTTTCTTAATTTTGTTATTAATAATATTATACTTAATATTGCTCCTATTAGAAAAGATACTAGTGTTATTATTATTATGTTTGATAATCCAAAGTATAATCCTAATGCCCCCATTAATTTCACATCACCAAATCCCATTGCTTCTTTTCCATAAAAAGCTCCTCCTAGTAATGTTATTAATAAGAATATCCCTGCTCCGGTAACCATTCCTAAAAGCATATTTATTGTTATCGCTACATTAGAAAGCCCATATAGAAATGCAAATACTAAACCTACTTCGAATATCGTCAAATTTAATCTATTTGGTATTATTTGTAATCTATAGTCTATTATAAATACTGAAATTAACATCGGTGCTAATATCATGTATTTTATTAAATCTAAATTCGCAATAAGTGTTTCTTTTATACCAAATGTATATATTAATGTTACATATATTATTGCTGTTAAAAACATTAATATATATTTAGGTTTAAAGTTTGCTTTCATTTCTCTAAAAAAATCTTTTGATATTACACTTTTATATTCTGGTAATCTCTTATTTGCCCAATCTATTATATTTCCTATAAATAATCCTAAAATTATTGCTACTACATAATATGCTATATGTACGTCATTTATATACATCATATTTCTCCTTTGTTATATCATAATTTGTATCTATATTTTTTGAGAATTAATAACTCTAACTTATATTATTCTTATTATTTATTTTTATTATTTATATACTTACTTTTTATTTTATTCTCTATAGGTCTTTTCCATGCTGTGTACCAATAATCCTTTTCACATATTGGATCTACTAATATTGTATGCATGTTACATCTATTGCCACCTATGATATCTGTAAATATTTGCTCTCCTACAACTGCTATATTTTCTGGTTTTATATTTAATATTTTTTGTATCTTTAAAAATCCTTTTTTAAAAGGTTTCATTGCAAAACTTTGATATGGTATTCCTAATTTTCCTGCCACTTTTTCTACCTTTTGCTTGTCATTACTGTTTGTTAATATATATAACCTTACTCCTTGACCTTTTAATTCCTTTGCCCATTGAATTATATTATCTGATAAGTTTTTATTATAATCTATTAATGTGTTGTCTAAATCTAATATTAGTGCTTTTAATTTATTTTTTTGTAAGAATTCTATATTTATATCTTCTACTTTTTTTAAATATGTATTTGGATATAATAACATATTTATTTCCTCCATTGTTAATTTATCAATTATATATTATCAATTTGTTTTTCCTTTGTCAAGTAGGGGACGTTCCTTTAATCCCTAAAATTCGGGATAATGGGGACGGACCTTCCTTTGGTTTCAGGTGGCATCATCATAAAATATATGATT
>CAMMMI010000073.1 GCA_946497905.1 uncultured Clostridium sp. | reverse complement strand
CAAAATAGCCCGTCCCCAATGGCACTAATTTTCGGGATTGAAGGAACGTCCCCTAAAAAATCTAAAAAAAGAAGCTATTTCTAGCTTCTCCCTATGAATTCATATATTTATATCTTATTTTTTATAAAATTCTTATTTTTTGTTTACTAAATCTTTTAATGCTTTACCAGCTTTGAATACTGGAGCTTTTGATGCAGGTATTTTGATTTCTTCTTTAGTTTGTGGGTTTCTTCCTTTTCTAGCTGCTCTTTTTCTTACTTCAAAAGATCCAAATCCAACTAATTGAACTTTGTCTCCTTTTTTTAATGCATCTGTTACAACTTCTACAAAAGCGTTTACTGATGCTTCAGCTGCTTTTTTTGTTTCTCCTGTTTTTGCAGCTATTGCTGCGATTAATTCAGCTTTGTTCATTTAATTTACCTCCTTAAGATTTATGATATGTACCTTACTACTCATTACAAGCAATAAATGTACTTCTACTTACTTTTATTCGCCAAAAAAACTTAAATTCCTTCTTTTTTTCCTAAAAAATTAATATATTTTTAGTTTTTGTAAGACTTTTAGAATTTTATTTCCTCCTGGCATCATACTTACTTCTTCTTTCGAAAATACTTTTAATACAATAATTGCTAATGCATAAATTATTACTGCTGAAAGTATTGCTATTATTGTAGCCGCTTTTTCGAAAATTATTCCTGAAATTGTTAAAAATATAAAATATGAACAAATTCCCATTATTGCTGTTGCTATTACAGGCTTTATTACAAATTTTGAAAATGTTAAATCCAGTTTTATATTTTTTCTTAATGCTGTTATTGCTATAGAAAATGCTACTACATGACAAGCTACTGAAGCTATTGCAGCTCCATTTACTCCTATTTCTGGTATTGGTACTAATATTAAATTTAGTATTAATTTCACTATTACACCGACATCCCAATGATATTGCTGGTATTGCTAACTTTCCATATCCCTGGAGTGCTCCATTTATTGTTTGGTCTAAAATTGTAAATATTATTGTTAATGAACTTATTTGTAGTATAACTTCTCCTGAACTTGCATTTGGAAATAATAAATTTAATATAGGTCCTGCAAATATACACATTCCTACTGTACATGGCAATCCAATTAGCATTGATGTTAATAATGAAAATGATGTTTTTTTAGTTATTGTTTTTTTATCCTTTATTGCTTTTGCGGCCGATATTGCTGGTACTAATGCAGTGGCAAATGCTACATTTATTGATAGAGGTAAACTTGTAAGTGTATCTACTTTTCCTCCTAATATACCATATTGAGCAATTGCCATGTCTTCTGGCATAAATTCTTTTAGACTTCTTACTACTGTGAAAGAGTCTATATTTTTATTTATTGATGACATTATAGCTGTTAATGCTATTGGTATTGATACTAATAAAATCTTTTTTATTATAGTTCTTACTCTTTCATATTTGTAATTTACAGTTGATCTTATTTCTCTTCCTATTTCTTTTCTTTTTGTTTGATAGAATAGGTATAAATATCCAAATCCTGCAAATGTTGCTAGTGTTGTTGCTAAAGTTGCTCCTCCTGCCATCCATTGTGTTGAGCAATTAGAAATTATTGCTACTATTTCTACTAAAATTATGGTTAATGCTGTTTTAAATATTTGTTCTATCGTTTGAGATCTTGCTGTTGCTTTAATATTTTGCCTTGCATTGAAATATCCTCTCATTACTGAAGATATAGCTACAAAAAAGATTGCTGGTGATAATGCTACTAATGTCATTTCTGCTTCTGGAATTTGTAGCCAATATGTTGCTATCATGTGTGCACCTAGAAATAGCATTAAACTCCCTACTAAGCCAATCATTGCAAATGTGGCAAATGCTATTTTAAAAATTCTATATGCTCCTTTATGATCTCCCATCGCTATTCTTTCTGATACTAACTTTGATATTGCATTTGGTACTCCTATTGATGATATTGTAAGTAACATTGCATATATCTGATATCCTGCTGCAACTATACCATTTCCCTTGTCTCCAAATCCTTCTCTATTTGTTAGATACAAACTATAGACTAATCCCAATAGCTTTATCATTACTTGTGAAAATATAAGTGTTATTACTCCTTGCATAAAGGTTTCTTTTTTAGGATTTTTTCGTTTTACTGCTACTTTTGTCATTACATCACTCCTTTATCGTTAATATCAAAAGAGCTAGATTTTGTGATTGTTGGAATTCTTACTACTACTTCTGTCCCTTGTCCTACAACACTCTTTATATCTATACTTCCTCCATTTTTGTCTAATATTTCTTTTGCTATAGAAAGTCCTAATCCTGTTCCTCCCATTTCTCTAGTACGTGCTTTATCTACTCTATAAAATCTTTCAAATATTCTTGATAAATCTTCTTCTGGTATTCCTATTCCATTATCAAATATTTTTATATATGCATCATTATATACAAATCCAACATAAATTTTTATCTCTCCTCCATCTTTAGTATATTTAATACTATTTGTCAATATGTTTAAAACTACTCTTTCTATATCATATTTATCTGCATAAACTGGAGGTACATCAGCTGTTACAAAACAATTTACTTTGTGATTTTTTTTCTTTATTTCTATTGCTAATTTGTCTTGACACCTTTTTACTAATTCCCCTAAATCAAATGACTCTCTTTGTATTTTCTTTTTATTACTATCATATCTAGATAAAGTCAGCAAATCTGTTACTAGTTTTGCCATTCTTCTTGCCTCTGTTGCTATTACATTTAAAAATTTAGTCTGTGTTTCTTTATCATATTCTCCTTCCAATAAAGTATCTGCATATCCCATTATAGATGTTATCGGTGTTTTTAATTCATGTGATACATCTGCTACAAACTCTTTTTGCATATTGTCTAATTTTACGTGTTCTGTTATATCTTGTATAACAGCTATCACACCATCTGGTCTATCTGATTCATTTTTAAATGGTGCAAAAAATATATTTAAATACTTATCATCTAGTTGAACCCTTTGTTCTGTTGATGTCCAATTCTCTAGATAAATTATTTTTTCCATATTTATATCTAAATTAAATTTTTTAAATATATCATCAAATGTATTATCTTCTGGTCTTATACTTAATGACTTTTTGGCTGCTGGATTAATTAACAATATTTCTCCATCTAAATTAAAAGCTATTATTCCATCTGTCATATGTAATAATATTGTTTCTATTTGATTTTTTTGTGTTGAAACTTCACTTAATTTTTGTTTTAGTTCTGTTGTCATCATGCCAAATACATTTTCTAATTCCCCTACATCAGTACTTTTCTTATTTTTTGCTTTCTTTTTATCTTCATCAGTAACTTTTTCTGCACTTTTTATCAATTTATTAATTGGATATATAACAAATTTTGATAGAAAACCAGCTATTAATAAACCTACTATTGCTAATAATACTCCTATTATTATTAATATCATAATAGTATTTGTTTTTAAATTTTGTAGTATTTGTATTTCTTCTTGGATATTTTGAAAATTACTATTTATTATTTGTTGTTCTAATCCATGTATTGATGTAAGAAAAAATACTCCTAATCCTGCAATTATTATTATTCCTATTAAAAAAAATATTGTTATTATTTTAAATTGTATATTTCTAAACATTTTTCTCCTCTTATTTTATCAATTTACCAATTTTTATTTTTGTATAAGTTTTTCTATCTCACTATAAATTTTATCTTCAACATTGTCTACTGACGCCTTATATGCATTTTTCCCCATTTCTTTTAATACCTGTTTATTTAATGCTATTTTATTAATCTCTTCATCCAATATTTTTCCTGTTAATTCATTATTTAATATAATTTTTGTTGCTTTTAAATTTTCTAAAACTTTTGCATTATATAATTGATGATTATTACTTACATTAGGTAATGGTATTAATATTGATGGTTTAGCTAAATTTGATATTTCTGTAATTGTCATCGCTCCACTTCTTGCAACTATTAAATCTACTACATTCATTATTTCTTGCATATTATATATATATGGCACGATTTTAACATTTTCAATATTATTAATATTTATTCCATTATTTTCTAGTTCTTCTTTTATTACGTCATATTGCTTTGGTCCTGTAGCCCAAATTAGTTGATATTCTTTATTTAACTTATTTTTTATTATATCAACAATTGCTTCATTTATTTTTTGTGCTCCTTGGCTTCCTCCAAATATCAATACTGATGGCTTCAATAGGTTTAGATTAAATTGTTCTAATATTTTCTTTTTTTCTTCCATTGTGTATTCTATCTTTTTTATTTTTACAGGTGTTCCTGTAAATACAACTTTTTTTGCATGTTTTATTCTTGGAATTGCATCTTTAAATGATACTAATATTGTATCAGCTTTTTTTGATAAGAATTTGATTGCTTTTCCTGGAAAGGCATTACTTTCATGTAATAGTGTTGGTATATGATATTTACTTCCTGCTGTAATCACTGCTCCACAAATATATCCTCCTGTTCCTATTACTATATCTGGTTTAAATTCTTTTACAATCTTCCTTGCTTCCCCAAATCCTTTCAATGTTTTTATATTATTTTTCAAAGTTTGAATTGATATTTTCTTGCTTAAACCATATGCATTTATCGTTTTTAACTCATAACCTGCTCTTGGAACTAAGTCATTTTCTAATCCTCTTGTTGTTCCTACAAATATTATTTTAGAGTCTTTTTGCTTTTCTTTTATTTTATTGGCTATTGCTAACCCAGGATTTATATGTCCCGCAGTTCCTGCTGCAGCTATTATTACTTTCATGTTTCCTCCCTTGTCATTTTGGACGCGTCCCCAAAATGACCCAAAATAACAAAGTTTTTATTTTTTTGCACTTGCCCTTGATATGTTTAAGAGAACTCCCATTTCGCACAGTAGTATAAACAGCGCCGTTCCTCCATAACTAAAGAATGGTAATGGCATTCCTGTTGCTGGCATTGATGATGTAACAACTGCTACATTTATTATTACCTGTATTCCTACTAATGCCGTTATTCCTATTGCTAATAAGCTTCCAAACATATCTGGAGCTTTCATTGCTATTAATACTCCTCTCCAGATAAATATTGCAAATAATATTAATACTACCGCACATCCTATAAATCCTAGTTCTTCTCCTAATATTGAAAATATAAAGTCATTGTGTGGTTCTGGTATGTATAAAAATTTTTGTTTACTTTCTCCAAGTCCTGCTCCAAATAGTCCTCCTGATCCTATTGCATATAAACTTTGTATTACTTGCCATCCATCTCCTGTTGCATCTTTCCATGGATCTAAAAATGTTATTACTCTTTGTAAACGGTATGGTGAAAATGCTACTAATGCTACTATTGCTGGCACACCAACTGCCATACCCGTCGCTAAGAAATGCCAAAATTTACATCCTGCTATTATCATCATTATACTACATATTCCTATTATTACTATTGACGCACTAAAATGTGGTTCTAAAAGTAATAATCCTATTATTGGAGCTAACATTATTACATGTTTTAAAAATCCTCTTCCATACTTATTTAATTCATCTCTATTTTTTACTAGAATTCCTGCATAGAAAATTATCATTAACATTTTTACTAATTCTGACGGTTGTATTGATAATGTCTCTGTAAAATATATCCATCTTTTTGCTCCATTTATTGTTCTACCCGCTACTAAAACTAATGCTAATAATATTAGTGCAATCCACCAAGCGTGTTTATAAAATTTTTGGTAAAATCTATAATCAATTTTTGATATAATCATCATTGCAATAATTCCTAATATTGCAAATATTAATTGTTTTGAAAAATATGAATAACTATTTCCGCTTTCCGATAATGCTGATGGCGAACTTGCTGATAATAACATTATTAGGCCTATTGAAAGTAAAAGCAAAATAGTTATTATTAGTGTAAAATCTATCGGATTATTTAGAAAACTTGAAAAGCTTTTTTCTTTTCTCTTTTTTGCCATCTAAACTCTTCCCTTCTAAAATCTATATTATCTTTAGTCCTATAATACATAATATTAAAGTAATTAAACTAAATATTATTACTACCTTATTTTCTTTCCATCCAGATAATTCAAAATGATGATGTAATGGTGCCATTTTGAATACTCTTTTTCCTGTTTTTTTGTAATATGCAACTTGTATTATTACTGATAAAGTTTCTAATACTGGAATTAGTGCTATTATAATTAATAATATTGGCATTTTTAGATATAGTGCTATTGATGAAATAACACCACCTAAAAGTAATGAGCCTGTATCTCCCATAAATACCTTGGCTGGATGTAAATTAAACATTAAAAATCCTAATATAGCACCTATAACACAACTTGCAAATACAGACACTTCTGGTATTCCAAAAATCATTCCTATTACTGCTAGACATGTTATTATAATCGCACTTACACTTGAAGATAATCCATCTATTCCATCTGTTAAATTTACTGCATTTGTTGTTGCTAATATTACTATAATGGCAAATGGTATATATACATATATTGGTAAATCTATATATGTTTTAGCTATTGGTATATATGTTTGTGTATCAAAATGTAATATTTGTAATAAATAAATTACATATGCTACTGATATAACCAATAGTCCTATCATTTTATAACTTGGTTTTAGACCTTTGGTATTTTTTAATACTAATTTTTTGAAATCATCTATAAATCCTATAGTTCCAAATCCTATTGATATTAATAACATTGGCAATAATTTATTTGCAACTTCATTTTGTCCTGTTGCTGTCAAAAATATATATGCACCTGTAATTACTAATATCATTGCTATTATTATAATTATTCCCCCCATTGTTGGAGTTCCTTGCTTTTTTAAATGTGATTTAGGTCCATCATCCCTTTCTATTTGCCCTACTTTTAATTTTTTTAACATTGGTATAACTATTATTCCTAAGATTATTGATGTTATAAATGATGCTATTAATATTGTTGTTTCTGTCTTCAATATTACCAAACCTTTCTTTTAATATATATTCAAATATATATTATTTATTATTTTTTCTTCAAGTATTTTATTTTTTCTTCTTTTTATCTTCTAGTTCTTCTATAATCTCTCTTACTATAATTCTTTCATCAAAAGAATGTTTTACTCCATTTATTTCTTGGTATGGCTCATGTCCTTTTCCAGCTAATACTACAATATCTCTTTTTGTAGCCATTTGAATTGCTTCTTTTATAGCTTCTTTTCTATCAACTATTACTTTATAATTCCCTTTTGTCTTTTTTATTCCTTCTTCAATTTGTTCTACTATTTTTTGTGGATCTTCTGTTCTTGGATTATCTGATGTTATAAATGTGTAATCTGCTATTCTTCCTGAAATCTCTCCCATTATTGGTCTTTTGCCTGAATCTCTGTCTCCTCCACAACCAAATACTGATATTACTTTTCCTCTTGTATAACTTTTTACAGCTTGTAGAATATTTTCTAAACTTTCTGGTGAATGAGCATAATCAATCATTATTGGTATTTCTTTTTTATTATCTACTAACTCAGATCTTCCTGGTACTCTAACTTGTGCTAGTGCTTCTTTTACGACTTCTGGTGAAATGCCAAATTTTTGTGCAACACAAATAGCAGCTAGTGAATTATATACACTAAATCTTCCTGGTATTCCTGTTTTTACTCTCTCATTTCTATCTGTTATTTTTACTTTAAAATCAACATATGAGTTTGTTATTGTAATATCTTTTGCCAACACATTTGCATAATTATCAATTCCATAAGTTACTATATTATTTTCTGGGAACAATCCTGGTATCTTTGCTCCATGTAAATCATCTGTATTTACAATTCCATTTTTACACATCTTAAATAGCTTTAGTTTTGATTCAAAATAATCTTTCATATCTGGATGTTCATTTGGACTTATATGATCTTCTGAAAAATTAGTAAATAATACATAATCAAATTCGCACCCTGTAACTCTATGCAATTTTAAACTTTGTGATGAAACTTCCATTACAACAACATCTACACCTTCATCTACCATTTTAGCAAATATTTGTTGTAATTCTATGCTTTCTGGTGTTGTTCTATCACTATCTTGTATTTTTTTACCATTTATATATATTGCTATCGTTCCTATTAACCCTACTTTTTTTCCTGATCTTTCTAATATCTCTTTTATCATAAATGTTGTTGTTGTTTTTCCTTTTGTTCCTGTTACACCTATTAATTTAAATTTTTTTGATGGATTTTTGTAAAAATTAGCTGATGTGATTGCTAATGCTTCTCTCGTATCTTTTGCCATAACTATTGTTATATTATCTAAATTTTTTATTGATTTTAAATCACATCCTTCTTCTACTAATACAGCTTTTGCTCCATTTTCTATTGCATCATTAATAAATTTATGTCCATCTGCTGAAAATCCTTTTATTGCAACAAATAGATATCCTTCTTTTATATTTTTAGAGTTTCTGTCTAGTCCTTCTATTTCTATATCTAAATCTCCTTTTACTTTTAAATCCTCTAATCCTACCAACATATTTTTTAATTTCATATTTTTTCAATCCTTTCGATTTTTTAATAAACCATTAAAATAAAATTTTATTTTAATTTTTTACATTATATAACTAAATAACAAATTTGTATAGCCTTTTTTTCTATTTTTTCATCATAACAAATCACAAAATCTTATCATTTGTACACTTTTTATATTTCTATTTGGCTTTTTATAAATTTATTCTTTCATTATATAATATTTAAATATTCTCTTTTTTATGATAGTGCCAAAGGGGACGGGCTATTTTGACAACTAGGGGATGGAACTTGAGATTGCCATTGGGGACGGGCTATTTTGGCATTACTTGGGGACGTTCCTTCAATCCCGAAAATTAGTGCCATTGGGGACGGGCTATTTTGGC
>CAMMMI010000072.1 GCA_946497905.1 uncultured Clostridium sp. | reverse complement strand
ATCTTAAGGTCCGTCCCCATTATCCCGAATTTTAGGGATTGAAGGTACGTCCCCTAGTAAAAGGAGTGATAGAAATGAATAATAATAAAGTTGAACCAAGAACATTGGCAGGATTTATGGAATTATTGCCAAATGAACAAATATTATTTAACCAAATGAAAGAAAAAATACAAAAAACATATGAAAGATATGGATTTTTGCCATTAAATACACCTATTATAGAATTATCAGAAGTATTGCTTGCGAAAGCTGGAGGAGAGACAGAAAAACAAATTTACAGATTTGAAAAAGGAGATACAGATTTAGCTTTAAGATTTGACTTGACAGTACCTCTTGCTAAATATGTAGCAAAAAATTATGGCAATTTAAGCTTTCCTTTTAGAAGATACCAAATAGGAAAAGTATATAGAGGAGAAAAGGCCCAAAAAGGAAGATATAGGGAATTTTATCAATGTGATATAGATATTATAGGAGATGGAGAATTAGATATTATAAATGATGCAGAATTACCAAGTGTAATATATACATTATTTAAAGAATTAGGATTTGACGATTTTACTATAAAAATCAATAACAGAAAACTTTTAAGTGGCTTATTTGAAAGTCTTAGCCAAGAAATAGAAGCAATAGAAATACTAAGAATAATTGACAAGATTGAAAAAATAGGAAAAGAAGCAGTTATTAAAGAATTAGAAAAATTAGGATTAAAAGAGAATGATATTAGTAGAATAATAGAATTCATAGAAATAGATGGCTCAACAGATGAAAAATTGCAACAAATAGAACAGCTAAAAATAGAAAATGAAACATATAAAAAAGGACTAAATGAAATAAAGGATGTCATTAAATATGTTAGATTATTTGGAATACCAGAGCAAAACTTTAGTTTAGATTTAACAATAGCTAGAGGTTTAGATTATTATACAGGAACAGTTTATGAGACATTTTTAAACAATTATAGAGAATTAGGTAGTGTATGTTCAGGTGGAAGATATGAAAATCTGGCTGAAAATTATACAAATAAAAAACTACCAGGTGTAGGAATATCAATAGGTTTAACTCGTTTATTTTATAAGCTAAATGAACTAAATATTATAAAAGCTGAAAAAAGATCAGTTTCAGAAATTTTAATAATACCTATGACAGAAAATCTTCAAAAACCTATAGAAATTGCAAACACTCTAAGAAATGCAGGTATTAATACTGAAATTTATTTAAATAATAAAAAATTAAAAGCTAAAATGAAATATGCAGACAAATTACAAATACCTTATGTTATGGTAGTCGGAGAAGATGAAATAAACTCAAATATTTTAAAAATAAAGAATATGGAGACAGGAGAAGAAAAAACAATAGAAATGGAAAAGATTTACCAATTTGGGGACGTATCCAAAATTGATAAAATTTTATAACAAGTGTACATTTTTATTTATACAACAAAATTATTCTATTGCCAACCTTTTCAATAAACCCATCCTCTTTCAAAAGTTTAAGTTCTCTCATCATAGCGCTTCTATCAATACTCAAATAATCTGCCAAATCTGTCAAAGGAAAAGGTAACGTAAAAGATTTACTAAGGGTTCTATTAGAAACTAAAGAAAAATATCCCAACAGTTTATCTCTAATAGACCTTTTAGTTAACAATTCAATTCTCATATTTAGATCCATTACTTTGCCCAAAATCAATTCTGGTAAGCTTTCAGAAAGTATTTGATGAAACTTACAATTATTTTTGCATTTTTGTTTTATATCATTATATGAATAAAAAAGTACTTCAGATTTTTTCCTAGCTTCTACTAATAACTCATTATTTGTAGTAATATTGTAAAACATCTCACCAAAGATATCATATTTTGAAAAATGTTCTACAATAGTTCTATTTCCATTTAAATCATATCGTACTAAATCTGCATTACCAGACAATAAAATACAAAATTGATTTCTTTTTGCAATATATGAAGTGATAATCTCATTTTTTGAAAAAATCTTTTTTTGAACTTTTGTACAACTATGTTCAAAATTATTAACAAATTCATTAATATCAAGGTTTAAATACATTATACAGCCTCCTTATGCCCAATATATTATACAAAAAAAGAGTTGCTTTTGCAACACTAAATACAAATGTTTTTTATTTTAATTTGCAAATTTGAATTCAAAGTACACATAAAAAAGCACAATAATAGTCATAACGTTGTAACATTTTTGTAACACAATTGTAATAAAACGGTAATCCTTAGACTAAAGCTAATCTCAAAATCAAAATTTTCAAAATAAAATAATTTGTTGCTTTTGCAACAGAAAAACAAAAATCTTAATATATAATAGACCCATACAAAAATTGAAGGAGGAAATGTAAAATGAAAATTATCAAAAGGGATGGAAGAGCTGTAGATTATAATAGAGAAAAAATCCAAATAGCTATCGAAAAAGCAAATAAAGAGGTAAGAGCAAAAGAAAGAGCTAGTAAGGATGATATAAAAGATATTATAAAATACATAGAAGAATTAGGTAAAAAAAGAATGTTAGTTGAGGATATTCAAGACATTATAGAAGAAAAATTAATGGAAATACAAAAATATGAACTTGCTAAAAAATATATAGTATATAGATATACAAGAGCATTAGTTAGAAAACAAAATACAACTGACGAATCTATATTAGGATTAATCAAAACAACAAACAAAGAATTAATGGAAGAAAATTCAAACAAAAATGCAATAATAGCATCAACACAAAGAGATTTAATAGCAGGAGAAGTATCAAAAGATTTAACAAAAAGAATGTTACTTCCAGAAAAAATATCTAAAGCTCATGATGAAGGTATTTTACATTTCCATGACGCAGATTATTTCTTACAACCAATATTTAATTGCTGTTTAATAGACATAGGAGACATGTTAGACAATGGAACAGTAATGAATGGTAAAATGATAGAAACACCAAAAAGTTTCCAAGTAGCATGTACAGTAATGACACAAATAATAGCAGCAGTAGCAAGTAGCCAATATGGTGGACAATCTGTAGATGTAAAACATTTAGGAAAATATCTAAGAAAAAGTAAAGAAAAATTCAAAAAAGAAATTGAAAGCAAATATAAAGGAAAATTACCACAAGAAGTTATTGATGATTTAGTTAATACAAGATTAAAATCAGAACTTTCAGCAGGTGTACAAACAATACAATATCAAATAAATACATTAATGACAACAAACGGACAATCACCATTTGTAACAATTTTCTTAAACTTAGAAAAAGATGACCCATATATCGAAGAAAATGCAATGATTATTGAAGAAATAATCAAACAAAGATATCAAGGTATAAAAAATGAAGTAGGGGTATATGTAACACCAGCATTTCCAAAATTAATATATGTTTTAGATGAACACAATTGTTTAAAAGGTGGAAAATATGATTATTTAACAAAATTAGCTGTAAAATGTTCATCAAAAAGACTATATCCAGACTACATATCAGCAAAGAAAATGAGAGAAAATTACGAAGGAAATGTATTTAGCCCAATGGGATGTAGAAGTTTCTTATCACCATGGAAAGACGAAAATGGAAACTATAAATTTGAAGGAAGATTTAACCAAGGAGTTGTTAGTATAAACTTACCACAAATAGGAATTATAGCGGATGGAGACGAAGATAAATTCTGGAAATTACTAGATGAAAGATTAGAGTTATGTTTTGAAGCAATTATGTGCAGACATTATGCATTACTTGGAACAACATCAGATATAAGTCCAGTTCACTGGCAATATGGAGCAATAGCAAGATTGAAACCAGGAGAAAAAATAGACAAACTATTATATGGAGGATATTCTTCTATATCACTTGGATACATAGGTTTATATGAAGTAACAAAAGCAATGAAAGGAGTATCACATACAACTAAAGAAGGACATGACTTTGCTTTAAGAGTTATGAAAAAACTAAGAGAAAAAATAGAACAATGGAAAAAAGAAACAAATATAGGATTTGCATTATATGGAACACCAGCAGAAAGCTTATGTTATAGATTTGCAAGAATTGACAAGGAAAAGTTTGGAGAAATAAAAGATATAACAGATAAAGGTTTCTATACAAATTCATATCATGTAGACGTAAGAGAAAAAATAGATGCATTTTCAAAATTATCATTTGAAAGTGAATTCCAAAAAATATCTTCAGGTGGAGCAATATCATATATAGAAATACCAAATATGCAACACAACTTAGATGCAATGGAATCAGTTGTAAAATTTATATATGATAATATCCAATATGCAGAATTTAATACAAAATCAGATTATTGCCATGTATGTGGATTTGATGGAGAGATTATAATAAATGATAATCTAGAATGGGAATGCCCACAATGTGGAAATACAGATAAAAATAAAATGAATGTAACAAGAAGAACATGTGGATATTTGGGAGAAAACTTCTGGAATGTTGGAAAAACAAAAGAAATAAAAGAAAGAGTTTTACATTTATAAGGAAAAGTAAATACTCTTCCTTTTTTTGATTGTGTATAAAAGTCAAAAAAATACTTGTATTTTTTAAGAAATATAGATATAATGTAAAAAACAAAAAGGAGGATTTGCAAAATGTCATTTATAGATGAAATAAAGGAGAGAGCAAAACAACAAATAAAGACAATAGTTTTGCCAGAAGCAGAAGATATTAGAATATTAAAAGCAACAGAAATAGTATTAAATGAAAAATATGCTAATATTATATTAGTAGGTGATAAAAGAAAAATAGAAGAAAAAGCTAAACAAAATAATGTAAATATAGATGGAGCAAAAATAATAGATCCCAATAATAGTCCAGATTATGACAAATATGTAAGTTTATTATATGAATTAAGGAAAAATAAAGGAATGACTATAGAAAATGCTAAAGAACTTGTAAAAGATCCAGTATATTTTGGAATGTTAATGTTAAAAGATGAAGAGAGTAAAGTAGATGGATTAGTTTCAGGAGCGATACATTCTACATCTGATACATTAAGGCCAGCATTACAAATATTAAAAACAGCACCAGATACAAAATTAGTTTCAGCATTTTTTGTTATGGTAGTTCCTAATTGTGAATATGGAGAAAATGGAACATTTATTTTTGGTGATGCAGGATTAAATGAAAACCCAGGACAAGAAGAACTATCAGAAATTGCAATCTCATCAAGCAAAAGTTTTAAGCAATTAGTACAAAAAGAACCTAAAGTAGCAATGCTTTCATATTCAACACATGGGAGTGCAAAATCTGAATCAACTCAAAAAGTAATAGATGCAACAAAAGCAGTAAAAGAAAAAGCACCAAATTTAAAAGTTGATGGAGAATTACAATTAGATGCAGCAATAATACCAGAAATAGCAAAAATGAAAGCACCAACAAGTGAATTAAAAGGTGAAGCTAATGTATTGATTTTTCCAGATTTAAATGCAGGAAATATAGGATATAAATTAGTACAAAGACTTGGAAAAGCTGAAGCATATGGACCATTATGTCAAGGAATTGCAAAACCAGTAAATGATCTATCAAGAGGTTGTAGTAGTATAGATGTTGCAGGAGTAATAGCCATAACAGCTGTACAAGCACAAAGTAATTAAATTTAAAGGACAAAGTCCAAATATATTTAAGTGGATAAGATGGAATTTCAACATATTTCGCTATAATCCATTAAGGAGGTATTTATGAAAATATTAGTATTAAACTCAGGAAGTTCATCATTAAAATATCAAGTAATTGATATGGATACAGAAGAAGTATTAGCAAAAGGATATTTTGAAAGAATAGGGCAACCTAATTCATTTTTAACACATAAAGTTAATGGAGAAAAACACAAATTTGAGCATGCAGCAAAAAATCACGAAAAAGCAATAGAATTTGTACTAGATAGGTTAACTAATACACATTATGGAGTTTTAAAAAGTTTGGATGAATTAGGAGGAATAGGTCATAGAGTAGTACATGGAGGAGAAAAGTTTAAAGAAGCAGTATTAATAAATGATGATGTAATAGAAGGAATTAGAGAATGTGTTGATTTAGCACCATTACACAACCCAGCAAGTATCTTAGGAATGGAAGCATGTAAAAAAGTAGTGCCAAATATGAAAATGGTAGCAGTATTTGATACAGCATTTCACCAATCTATTGAAAAGGAAAAATATATTTATCCAATACCATATAAATATTATAAGAAATATGGTGTAAGAAAATATGGTGCACACGGAATGTCACATCAATATGTATCTTCAAGAGTTGCAGAAATAATGAAAAAAGATATTAAAGATTTAAAAATAGTAAATTGTCATTTAGGTCAAGGGGCAAGTGTATGTGCCATAAAAGAAGGAAAGTCGGTAGAAACAAGTATGGGCTTAACACCACTAGGAGGAGTACCAATGGGAACAAGAAGTGGAGATTTAGATCCTTCAGTTATAACATATCTTATGAACAAAGAAAAACTTACTCCAGATGATATTAATTTTATTTTAAATAAAGAATCAGGAGTTTATGGTATTTCTGGCGTATCAGTAGATTTTAGAGATATAGAAGTAGAAGCACAAGCAGGAGGACACCATGCACAGTTAGCCTTAGATGTATTCCACTATTTAGTAGCTTGTTATGTTGCTAGATGTGCAGTAGCAATGAATGGAATAGATGTACTTACATTTACAGCAGGAGTTGGAGAAAAAGGACCACTTTCAAGAGAAGCTATATGTGAACAATTACAATTTTTAGGAGTAAAGATAGATACAGAAAAGAATAAAATAAGAGGAGAAGAAATAGAAATATCAGCACCAGATTCTAAAGTAAAAATATATGTTGTGCCTACAAATGAAGAATTGGTAATAGCAAGAGAAACACTAAAATTAGTAAAATAATTAGAAAGGAAAATAGTTTGAAAGAAATTTACTTTCATAACTATGTGTGCCTTTATAGCAAAGTGAGAAAGGAATGAAATTTAATATGAATAAATCAAGTGAATGGCGAAAAAATAATCATTTAACACAAGAAGAATTAGAGGTTTTTGTAAAGAATGTCAATGAAAATATGAGAAGATATAATGAAGATATAAAAAAGAGAATAGAACAATCAGATAAAGCAGAATTAAACATGTATAAGGTAAAACATGAAAGTAGCATAGATGAGGATATTGGGAAATTTTAATGTCTAAAAAGGGAGGATAAAAATAAATGAAAGTATTAGTATTAAATTGTGGCAGTTCATCACTAAAATACCAATTAATAAACATGGATACAGAAGAAGTATTAGCTTCAGGTAAATATGAGAGAATAGGAGAGCAAGAAGCTTTTATTACACACAAAGTAAATGGACAAAAAATAGAAATAAAAAATCCTGTATATAATCATACAGAAGCAATAGAATTTACATTAAAACAATTAACAAATCCAGAATATAAAGTTATAGATAGCCTAGATGAAATAGAAGCAATAGGACATAGAGTAGTACATGGAGGAGAATTTTTTAAGAATTCTGTGTTAATTGATGAAGAAGTTATGAATAATATAGAAAAATGTGGAGAATTTGCACCATTACATAATCCAGCAGCAGTTTTAGGAATGAAGGCTTGTCAAAAAGTTATGCAAGGAAAGCCTATGGTAGCAGTATTTGATACAACTTTTCATCAAACAATGCCAAAGGAGAAATATATATATCCAATACCATATGAATATTATAAAAAATATGGAATAAGAAAATACGGAGCACATGGAACATCACATATGTATGTATCACAAAGATTAGCTGAAATTGAAAATAAAGATATTAAAGACTTAAAAATAGTAACATGCCATTTAGGTCAAGGTTCAAGTATATGCGCAGTTAATGGCGGAAAATCTTTAGATACAAGTATGGGACTAACACCACTTGGAGGGATACCAATGGTAACAAGAAGTGGGGATTTAGATCCTTCAATATTAATATATATTATGAAAAAAGATAAATTATCAGCAGAACAAATGGAAAATATATTAAATAAAGAATCAGGTGTTGCTGGAATCTCAGGATTAGCACCAGATTTTAGAGTAATAGAACAAGCAGCTAATGAAGGTGATGAACAAGCAGATATAGCAATGCAAGTTTTTAAATATTCTGTATCAAGCTATATTGCAAAATATGCAGTAGCAATGAATGGAGTAGATTATATAATATTTACAGGAGGAGTTGGAGAAAATCAAGTAAATATAAGAAAAGGAATTTGTGAACAATTAAAATTTATGGGAGTAGAAATTGATGAAGAAGCAAATAAAACAAGAGGAGAAGAAAAAATAATATCTAAAGACAATTCTAATGTAAAAATATATGTTATTCCAACAAATGAAGAATTGATGATTGCAAAAGAAACATTAAGATTAATTAATAAATAATTATAGTGGAATTAAAGATATAACAAAATTTTTATAACAGAACAATTATAAAATTTAATATTTATTTGCTCTATGGTTTTCCTAATATAGAACAGTAAAAATAATATCACAACAACTTAACTAATAAGTATAATACCAAACTAAAAATTTACTATAAAA
The DNA here is from genome assembly GCA_946497905.1 of uncultured Clostridium sp. Taxonomy (GTDB): domain Bacteria; phylum Bacillota; class Clostridia; order TANB77; family CAG-508; genus CAG-269. Next base: position 547 of record CAMMMI010000072.1, on the reverse strand, counting down.
TTTAATTTTACTATTGACAACACTAAAAATATATGATTAAATATTTACTATAGAGATATATTAATGCATTAATAATTCTAATATAAAATAGCTTTTTATACTATAGAAAATTATAGGGAGGTATCATTATGGAAGAAAACACAGTAAATATTGTATTAAAGGAACTAAGGGAATTTAGAGCAGAATCAGATCAAAGATGGAAAGAAAATGATAAAAAATGGGAGCAAAATGAGAAGAGATGGATAGAAAACGAAAAAAGATGGGAACAAAACGAGAAGAGATGGATAGAAAACGAAAAAAGATGGGAGCAAAACGAGAAGAGATGGATAGAAAACGATAAAAAATGGGAACAAAATGAAAAAAGACTTACAAATATAGAAAATAGATTAACAAAAGTGGAAGATAGAATGACAAATGTAGAGAATAAAGTAACAAATATAGATAAAAGACTAACAAATGTTGAAGATAAAGTAACAAATATAGATAAAAGATTAACAAATGTTGAAGATAAAGTAACAAATATAGATAAAAGATTAACAAATGTTGA